>DASTJZ010000144.1:0-25844 GCA_035716185.1 Candidatus Dormiibacterota bacterium | reverse complement strand
AGCACACTTCCAGAGAAACAGGCGGATTGGCTCGCGGCGGATAACCTACATCCTGGCCCTGCGCAGCACCGAGCGTTCGCCGAGACAATCTGGCAGACCGCCAAGGCGCGATGGGTCCCTAGCCTGATGCGCGAGCGACCCTAGGTGATTCCCTTTCGACGATGGCGAGAATTTCCGCTTCGGAGAGCAGCCCTTTCCCCTGTTTTGCCTCATCGAAAATCGCCTTGACCAGGTCGGGTCCGGGCGTGATGCCCCGTTGCTCGAGCCAGTACACGACGTTCGATTCGCCGCTCATGGGGCCGATCTCGATCACCTGCTCGCAACCGAACAGCTCCGCCGGCACCCCTGAGTAGACGCGGTTGGCGAGCCACTCATCGCCCTTCCGCTTGGCCTTGATCACCGCGGCGGCATGCACGCCGGTTGCCGTACGAAAGGCGTCCTTGCCGAGGACCGGGTAGTTCGCGGGGATCGCCATCCCGGTTCCTTCGGCGATCACCTCGCCCATTTCGCGAAGCTTGCTGAGGTCGGTGTCGATCCAGCCGAGCAGCCGGAAATTGACGAGCAGCAGGTCGAGATGCGTGTTACCGACACGTTCGCCGAGTCCGAGCGCGCAGCCGTGGATGCGATCGGCCCCGGCGACGGCCGCGACAATCGCGTTGACCAGCCCGAAGCCCCGGTCGCTGTGCCCATGCCAGTCGAGGCCGACTTCAGGCTTCATCTCGTCGAGCATCCTTCGTACATAACTCACGACCGCCCGGGCGCCATCCGGCGTCGAGTGGCCAACGGTATCGCAGACAGCCACCCGCTGCGCGCCTTCCTCGATCGCGGTGCCGAACAGGCGTTGCAGCGTCTGAGGCTGCGCCCGGGTGGTGTCTTCGGTGACGTACATCACCGGCAACTGGTTCTGGTGCGCGAACCGCACGGCATTGCGGGTGGTGTCGACCATGTGCTCGATCGTCCAGCCCTCGGCGTACTGGCGGATCGGGCTCGAGCCAATGAAGGCGGCCACCTCGATCGGGATGCCCACCCGCTGCGAGATCTCGACGACCGGACGAATATCGACCTCGAGGGTGCGAGCCGCGCAGAGCGGCTTGATCCGCAGCCGCTGGTCGCGAATCTCCTCCGCCAATCGCTCGACATCGGCGACCGCGCGCGGGCCGGCTCCGGGTAGCCCGAGGTCGATCGACTCGACCCCAAGGTCGTTGGCGAGGTGGAGGAAGCGCAGCTTGTGGTCGATGTCGGGATCGCGAACGGACGGTCCCTGGATACCGTCGCGGAGGGTTTCATCGTGAATCGTGACCGGCCCGGCCGGCTTATCCACGACCTCGACCGTGTTCCAGTCGTAAATCAGCTGCGTCTCGTCAGGCACGGATCGTCTCCAACTCGCGGACCAGGGCGGTGAGAAACTCGGTCGCCAGCGCGCCATCGACGATCCGGTGGTCGACCGAGATGGAAATCCAGGCGCCCGGACGGGCGACCACCTGGCCGTCGACGACCATCGGCCGCGGTTTGATGGCGCCGAAGCCGACGACGCAGCATTCCGGCGGGTTGATGATCGGCGTTCCGGTTTCGACCGGGCCACTCGCCCCGACATTCGTGACGGTGATCGTGCCGCCGGTCATGTCGCCGGGTTTCAGCGTTCCAGCGCGGGCACCGCCGATCAGGTGGGCGCTCCGTTCCGCGATGGTCGACAGGTCGAACTGGTCAGCGTCGCGGAGCACCGGAACCAGCAGGCCCTGATTGGTGTTCACCGCGATCCCGACATTGATGTGCTGCTTGACCACGATCTCGTCGTGGCTCTCGTCCCAGGAGCTGTTCATGAGTGGGTAGGCACGAACCGCCTTGATCAGCGCCTCGATGAAGTAGGGGAGAGGCGTCATCGATCGGCCGCCGGACTTCTGGCGCTCACGTGCCGCCATCAGCGCCGATGCATCGAAGATGGCGAACTCGGTGAACTGTGGAATGGTGGAGACCGAGCGGACCATCTGCCGGGCGATCGCTTTCCGGATCCCTACGACGCTGATCCGCCGCTCGCCGTCCGTTGACGGCGTCGGCGCTGCGGGCGCTGCTCCTGCTGGTGATGTCGCCGCTTCCACATCGGCTCGCGTGATCCGCCCGCCCGGACCGCTGCCGGTCACCTGCGACAGATCGACACCCTTCTCCCTGGCGAGCTGCCGAACGAAGGGTGCGGCCCGGACGTCATCGCCGCCCGACACAGCGGCGGGCGCGACTCGCGCTCGGCGGCGAACGCCGGCTTCCGGTGCTCCCGGTCCGTATCCAACCAGGGTTCGGGGAGCCGCGTCGTCACTCTCGGCCAGCCTCGGTTCGACGCTGGCAGCAGCCCCTTCGGCCGCGATAGTGACGAGCGCGTCTCCGACGGCGACGGTCTCACCCGGCCGCGCGTGCAGTTTCTGAATCGTGCCGGCCCAGGGCGAGGGGATGACGACGACGGCCTTGGCCGTTTCGACATCCGCGAGTGGCGCGTTGACCTCGACGTGGGCGCCTTCTTCGACGCGCCAGGCGACGAGTTGCGCTTCGGTCAGACCTTCACCAAGGTCGGGCAGCTTGAAGGTCTGATCAGCCATACGCCAGGGCGACGTCGGCTTCCTCGAGGATGCGGTCGACGTCGGGGAGATACAGCTTTTCGTAGCGGGCCGGAGGATAGGGCGCGTCCATCCCGCCGACGCGCGCCACCGGGGCTTCGAGAAAATCGAAGCCTTCGTCGCTGATCCTGGCCGCGATCTCGGCGCCGAGCCCACCGAAGACCGGGGCTTCGTGGACCACGATGGCGCGGTGGGTCTTGCGCACCGACTCAAGGATGCCGTGCATGTCGAGGGGCGAGAGGGTGCGGAGATCGATGACTTCGAGTGAGATGTTTTCCTTTTCCGCGGCTTTGGCAGCATCCAGCGCCACGCCCACGGTCGGTCCGTAGGCAATGACCGTTACGCCGGTTCCCTCGCGTGCGACCCGAGCTTTACCGATCGGAACCTCGATGGTTGGATCGATCGTTTCTTTCAGGTAATACCGCGACTTTGGTTCGAAAAACACCACCGGGTCCGGATCGTTGATCGCCGATTGCAGCAGGGCATACGCATCGGCCGGCGTGGCCGGGGCCACGACTTTGAGACCGGCCGTGTGGGTGAAGTAGGCCTCTGGACTCTCGGAGTGGTGTTCGACAGCACCAATATGGCCGCCGAACGGCACCCGGATCGTGATTGGCATCGAGATCCCGGTGCGATTTCGATACTTCGCGACGTGGCTGACGATCTGGTCGAACGCCGGATAGATGAAGCCGTCGAACTGGATTTCAGGCACGGGCTTGAATCCGCGCACCGCCAGACCAATGGCAATGCCGATGATGGCGGACTCGGCGAGCGGCGTGTCGAACACGCGATCGTCGCCGAACGCTTTTTGCAGGCCGTCCGTGATCCGGAACACACCGCCCAGGGTGCCGACATCTTCGCCAAAGATGAGCACGCTCTCGTCGCGGGCCAGGGCATCGTGCAGCGACTGGTTGATCGCCTTGGCCATCGTGACCGGTTCGGTCAATTGCCCTCCAGCGATGCTTCGAACTCCTGGCGTTCTTCGTTAAAGGGCTCGGGTGCGCGGTCGTATACCCGGCCGAAAATCACTTCGCCGGCCGGCGGGGGAGTCGTCGCCCGCAGGCGATTGCGCATTCCCTCGACGGTCGACTCGACATCTTTGTTGATCGCATCCAGCGCGGCATCATCGAGAATCTCTTGATCGTGGAGCCATGCCCGATAGCGCGGGATCGGATCTTTGTGACTCCACTTCTCCAGTTCTGCCTGCTGGCGGTACCTGGTGGGATCGTCCGACGTTGTGTGCGGTCCCAGGCGATAGGTCATGGCTTCGATCAGGTACGGGCCCTGGCCGCGGCGAGCCCGCTCAGCCGCGGCTCGAACCGCGGCGAGCACGCCGAGCACGTCGTTGCCGTCGATCCGAATCCCGGGGAAACCATAGCCCTGGGCTCGCTCGGCGATCGATCCCGCCGTCTGCTTCGCCAGCGGTACCGAAATTGCCCAATGGTTGTTCTGGCAGAGAAAGATGACCGGCGCCCGGAAGACCCCGGCAAAATTCATGGCCTCGTGCCAGTCACCTTTGGAGGTCGCCCCATCGCCAAAGGTCGTCAGGACCACGTCGTCGCTGTGCTTGAAGCGCGAACCCATGGCAAAGCCGACGGCGTGGGGGACCTGGCTGGCGACAGGAATGACCAGCGGCGCGAAATGATATTTGCGCGGGTCCCAGGCCCCGTGCGTGAGGCCGCGAAAGATGGTCAGCATCTGGGCGGGGTCGATTCCCCGACACACCCCCATCCCGAACTCTCGGTAGCTGGGAAAGATCCAGTCGTCGGGCCGCAGCGCGGCCACCACTCCGACGTGAATGGCCTCCTGGCCCTGATAGGGGCCCCAGAGTCCGAGCTCGCCCTGGCGTTGCAGGTTCAGCGCTTCCTGGTCGGCCCGCCGGATGAGCAGCATCTTCCGGTAGAGGTCGCGAAGCGCCTCCGGGTGGAGGCCGAGACCGCTGCGAGCGCCAGGCGACAGCTCGCCGTCCGCGGAGAACAAGCGGCGAACCGGGTCGTCGGTTTCGACGACTGCAGCCACGTCCGCCATTGCCGGAACTATCGTATACCGGCGTTATACTGCCGACGCTGGCAGCGATCATGAACATCCACTCCGTGTTCCATCCTGGATTCCACCTACGAAAGCGGGTGGTGGCCGCCTACCAGCAACACGTCGACTACCGGCGCGAGGCCGCGCTTCGGATGTGGGCCGCATTTATAGTCACGTTTCTCTTCCTGCGCTTCCTAACGTACGGCATCCGCTACCACTTCTTGCCGGCGCGCAACATCGTGACGAGCGGAGGCCTCCACATCCACCACTTCGTCTGGGGCATTTTGATCCTCTTGATCGTCGGCTTCCTCGGGATCACGATCGACTCGCAGCGCTTGCATGCCTGGCTGGCTCTCGGATTCGGAATCGGTGCGGCGTTGGTGATCGACGAATTCGCGTTATGGCTCAACCTGCGCGACGTGTACTGGCTTCAGGAAGGACGAAGCAGCATCGATGTCGCCATCCTCGTCTGCGCAGTGCTGGGCTTGTATTACGCGGCCGATCGATTCTGGAAGCAGGTCGTCGCCGAGATCAAAGCGGGGATGAGGTTTGCCACGTCCGAAGAGGCCCGTCTCCTGCGCCGCCGAGAAGCAGCCAAGTAGCCCGCTTGCCAGCACCCGAAGCTCGGCCGACCAGCACCCACTCGATCGCCATTGCCGATCGTGACCGCGTCCACCAGGAGCTCGTCGGCCTCGGCGGCGTGGACGAGGCGCCGGGTGCGTACGAGACCTGGCGGATCAAACTCTCGGACGGCGGAAGGCAGGCGCGAGCCATCCTCTATACGTCAGGGAAACTGGTGGTTTCCGGCCAGGCGCCGGCGTTCGACCAGCTGATCGCGGTGGCCGAGGCGGTGGGGAAGAAGGTGGAGCCAAAACGCAAGTCGAGCAGCGCGTCGTCTCTGAGCGATGCTCCACCTGAGACCGAGCCGCACATTGGCACTGACGAAGCGGGCAAAGGCGATTTCTTCGGCCCTATGGTCACCGCCGGAGTATTCGTCGATGCCCGTGCGGCGCAGATCCTGCGAACGCTGGGCGTGCGCGACAGCAAGACGGTCAGCGACCGTCAGCTGGGAGGCCTGGCCTCGAACATCAGGGATGTCATCCACGAAGCGAGCCGCGCCGTTCTGACGCTGGCCCCCAAGCGTTACAACGAGCTCTACCGGCAGATGCGCAGCGAAGGAAAGAACCTCAACACGCTGCTCGCCTGGACCCACACGCGTGTGATCGAGGACCTGATCAAGGCCGGGCTCAAACCGCAGTTCATCCTGAGTGATCAGTTCGGCGACAAGCGCTATATCGAGAGCCGGCTGCTGGTCGACACCCGATTGAGCGGCGTTCCGGTGATTCAGATGCATCGCGCCGAAGCCGACGTGGGCGTGGCCGCGGCATCCATCCTGGCCCGCGACGGGTTCCTTCGCTGGATGGACCGGGCTTCGAGCACACTCGGCGTGACCTTGCCGAAGGGCGCCTCGCCGAAGGTGATCGAGGTCGCCCGGTCCCTGGTCAGGCGCAGCGGGCAGGAGAGCCTGAAGGAGTACGCGAAAGTATCGTTCAAGACGATGCAGAAGGTTCTCGCTCCGTAAGCTTTAGGGTCGTGCCCTCCGAGCGCACGACCTATCGCGAACTGTTTCGAATCCCCGCATTTCCCCGGCTCGCTGCCGGCGTGGTGCTCGCGCGCACCGCCCTGCAGATGATGCAGCTGGCGGTCTTGCTCTTCGTCCTGCAGCGATTTCATTCGCCCTCGCTGGCCGGCGTCACCGTTTTCCTCAGCATCGCTCCCGGGATCGCGATGAGCCCGCTGGCCGGCGCCCTGCTCGACCGCTACGGCCGGGTCCGGCTGATGACCGTCGACTATCTCGTCGGCGCTGCGGTACTCGGCTCGATCGTCGCGCTGGATACCGCCGGTCTTCTCACACCCGCGGTCCTGCTGCCGATCGTCGCCGTTGGATCGTTGACCTACTCCCTGAGCAACAGCGGAGCGCGCTCGCTGCTGCCGCTGATCGTGCCCAAGCGACTGTGGGATCGGGCCAACGCGCTCGACAGCATTGCTTATGCGGCGACGACCGGCGTGGGTCCGGCGCTGGCCGGTGCGCTCACGGCATGGTCGGGCTCGCGCGCCGCCTTGCTGGCCACCGCCGCCCTGTACGTCCTGGCGGCCATCCTGATCGCACGGTTGCCCGAGCAGCGTGACACCCGCGAACGCTCGGCGCTCCTTGCCGAGGCGCTCGCCGGCGTTCGATACGTGCTGGTCGACAACGCCGCACTTCGAGGCATCGTCCTGGTGGTCTCGTTCCTGAACCTGGGCTGGGGCATGGTCGTCGTCGCCCTTCCGGTCATGGTGTTCGAGCGCATCCACGGCGACGCTGCCCTCGTCGGGCTGGTTTGGGCCGTTCTTGGATTCGCCTCCGTGCCGTCAGCCTTGATCGCCGGCCGCTTCGATAGCGAGGGACGGGAGCGGCTGGTCATGGGCATCTGCACCCTGGCGACCGCGCTGGGGGTCGCCATCCTCGCCGTCGCCAACAGCGCCTGGATCGTCGGCCTGGGGATGCTCGTGGCCGGGCTGGCCGATGGGCCGCTCGACGTGAGCATGTTCTCGATGCGGCAGCGAAGGACCGACCCGGCCTGGTACGGCCGGGCCTTTGCGGTGTCGATGGGACTGAACTGGGCCGGCCAGCCCGTCGGGTCCGCACTCTCTGGTCCCCTGATCCATGTCGGGCTAACCTTTACATTCCTGGTCGCAACCGCGTTGATCCTCGGTGCCGCGGTCATTCTGCCGCGGGTGATCCCGGCCGAATCTCCGGGTAAAATTGCCCCCGAGTCCGCCAGGCAGTCGCGCCGGGATCGTCCCGTCGAGGAAAGTCCGAGCTCCGCAGAGCAGGGTGCCGGGTAACACCCGGTCGGGGTAACCCGAAGGAGAGTGCCACAGAAAAGACACAGCCGGCGCGAAAGCGCAGGCGAAGGTGAAATGGTGTGGGTAAGAGCCCACCAGCAGCCGGGAGACTGGCTGGCTAGGTAAACCCCACCCGGAGCAAGACCGAATAGGAGGACGACACGGCTGGCTCGGCCGGTCCTCGGGTAAGGTCGCTAGAGCCGCCGGGTAACCGGCGGCGGAGACGGATGACTGCCGCCCCACGGCGCGCCGGCTAGACCGGCTGAAGCGGGGAACAGAACTCGGCTTACGGCGGACTCACTTTTCTTCATGAGGCGGACCATGTCTTAGACGACCAGCGCGACGAGGTTGTCGAGCACATCGTCCCAGCCCGGCCTGATGTTCTCGGCCACATAGGGCATCGCCGCCGCCAGTCCCTCGAGCCGCTCATGAATCAAGGTGAGCGTCGTGGAGTCGTGCGGTCCCTCGTCCAACGTGATGGTCAGTTTCGAGTCAAAGTGAGGACCGGCCATCCGGTCGGGTCCAACGAAGGTCCAGTTGAAGACGATCCGTTCATTCGGCACGAGTTCGACGATCTCGGCCTCGTATCCGCCTCTCTCGCCGCCGGGATTCTCCTGCCAGATTCGATAGTGGCCGCCGACGCGTTCGTCAACCTCGACGCGAGTGGTCAGGAAATCGCCCGGAGCCATCCAATGCGGAACGAGCTCGGGATCGAGCCATGCGCGATAGACCTTGTCGGGCGTCGCGGGGATCGTCCGCTGAAGGCGAACGACCGTCTGATTTTCCGTCTTTGTCATCATTTCTTCCTCCTGGTGGTTTTGTGGCCGGTTTTCGGTGCGGGTTTCTTGTCGAACATGGCCGCGAGGCTATCGAGGCGCTCAGGCCAGAAGCGTTCGTAGAAGCGGAGCCAGTGAGCCGCCGAGGCGAGCGGAGCCGCGTCCAATCCACAGATGTGCCGGCGCCCGTCGATGGTCCGTCGCAGGAGCCCGGCCCGTTCGAGTACCCGGACATGCTTGGACGCCGCTTCGAGGGACATCGCGAGGGGTTCGGCAAGCTCGCCGACGGTCATCTCCCTCTCGGCGAGCCGCGCGAGCATCTCCCGGCGAGCGCGATGGGAGAGTGCCTGGAATACGACATCCATCTCCAGACCGTCAACCATTTGGTTGAGGATAACGGCTGGGCCTGGATTTGTCAACCTTTTGGTTGAGCAAGCGAGCGTAACGACACCGTCACTTCGCACGTAAACCAGGTGGCCGCTAGCCGCCTCAATGGTTACGTGATCATGGCTCTGACAGAGCCGGTAGACGACGCGTCGGACTTCGAAGCCGCGATCCGGATGGAGACCGGCCGGCTGTTCGGCGTCGCCTACTCCATCCTCCGCGATGTTGGCGAAGCCGAGGACGCGGTGCAGGAAGCGATGGCGCAGGCCTGGCGCTCGTGGTCGTCACTGCGGAACCCGGAAAAGCGAGCCGCATGGCTCCGACAGATTTGCGTCCGCTGCGCCATCCGGATGCGGCGGCGCATTCTCCCGCGGGCCTGGTTGGACGATCGGAAGGACGTCGATCGTTACCCGACGCCGGAGTCCGATCCAGATCTCGACCGCAGCTTTCGCCGGCTCAGCCCGAGGCAGCGCGCCGTGGTCGCGCTCCATTTCGAGTACGGCTACACCCTCGACGAATGCGCCGAGCTGATCGGCTGCGCGCCTGGCACGGCGCGCAGCCACCTGGCTCGAGCGCTCGCCAGCATGCGAAAGGAGCTCGGCCATGAGTAAGCGAGACGATTTCGAATCGCGGCTGCGGTCATACCTGGCTCACGGAGCAAGACAGTCGCCGTCGCCGGATCTGGAAGAGCGGATTCGGATGCGGGCGTTCGGTCGGCGGCTCGGCTGGCCGGCGCAGTTGCTTGCGGCCGCCGCCGTGCTGGTTCTGGCTCTTGGGCTCGGCTTCGCGGCCCGTCAGGTGCGACTGCTGGGGCTGAACGGGTCCCCGACTCCCAGTCCGGCGGTGTCCCCGAGCGCCTTGGTGAAGCCCAGCGCCGAGCCGACAGCGACCCCCGATCCGAGGCGCTCCCATTACCCACTGCTGCCGCCCGCGTCGATGCACATGGTCAACCACAGCACCGGATGGGCCGCCGGTTCTGCGACGAACCGGATTCTTCGGACGACGGACGGCGGAACCCACTGGAACGATGTCACCCCGCAGGACGCTACGGCGGGCACGTGGATCACCTTCTTTCTGGATGCCAACAACGCCTGGCTTGCGTCATCGCTTCAATCGGCGTCAGGATCACCGGACACGGCAGTTGAGATCTATCGGACGGCTGACGCCGGCCGCACCTGGCAGCGGGTCGGCGTCGTACCGGCGGACCGAGGCGGGCCCAGCTCCCTGGACTTTGTGGACGCGAGCCATGGATGGCTCACGATGCAATTGGGTGTCGCGATGGGGTCGGAGGGCATCGCCTTGTACGGTACTCAGGACGGTGGAGCGACGTGGAGCAAGCTGTCGGAGGCCGACACCAGTGGTGCTCCCGGCCATCTCCCGCTCAGCTGCCAGAAGGCTGCTCCGGTTTTCCTGACCAGCAGCATCGGCTGGGTGCCGGGCACCTGCAGCGCCGGCGGCGGGCCATTCCTGTACGTCACCCACGATGGAGGGAGGAGCTGGAACGATGCCAGCCTCTCGGTCCCTGTGGGATTTGCGCCAAGCTGCATGTGCGGCATCAACAGCCTGCGGTTTTCAGACTCACAAAACGGAGTCTTCGTGCTCGACAGCTACGGTGCGGACGGCGTCCAGCACGACTATCTCTATGCCACATTCGATGGGGGAGCCTCGTGGATGCCCCGGGCACCGCTGCCCGCCAACTGTTTCACGGTGGATTTCCTCAGCGCCGCCGCGGGCTGGACGCTGGACGCAAAACACAACACCATCCAGTACACCGGCGACGGCGGCCAACACTGGTCCGCCCTGGGAACGGTTCCGTCGTCGCAGGTCGTGGTGGACTTCCAGTTCGTGAACAGCGCCATCGGTTGGGCGATGGGCAGCGAGACGATGGGCGACACCCTGATCAAGACCGTCGACGGCGGTCGGACCTGGACGGCGCAGCTCGCGCCCTAACCGGCGCAGCTCGCGCCCTAACCGGCGGCAGCTTGCGCCCTAGCCCGGCGCCCCGCCTGCACGAGACAGTCGCTTCGCGTTCGGAGTTAGCTCAGCGACTGAACGCGCCGATGCGCCGTCCAGCCGCGCGCGGCGCACTCGCGCTTAAGAACGTGCGCTCGTGTGCTCGCACGCGCGGCATGCGGCGCCGGCGCTTGCGGCCGAAAGGCCGGCTCGGGCTGCGCCCTCGCGCGCGGCGGCATGCGGCGCCGGCGCTTGCGGCCGAAAGACCGGCTCGGGCTGCGCCCTCGCGCGCGGCGGCCTGCGGCCGCTGACACAAGATGTAGTGGCATTTTTTTCGCGCCGGCACTAGCCCACAAGATTTAGGCGAAATTTATTGACAGGCACCTGTCGCGGTGGTAGCGTTCGGCGTGCCGGTGGCACAAAGTGGGGAAAAGTGGGGAGAGTGAGACGGTCGGTGGCCGCATCTGATGTTCCTGGGTACGTACCGGCATACGGTGGACGCCAAGGGACGGGTCGCCATCCCCGCTCGCTTTCGGGAACAGCTTCCCAGCGGGACGGTCATCTCCAAGGGCGCCGAGGGCTGCCTGCAGATCTACCCGCCCCAGGAATGGGCACAGGAGCAGGGCTTGCGCTTGGGCTCGACGACGCCGGCGGAGGAGAGGCGGCTCGCCCGCATGATGTTCGGCGCCGCCCGGGAGTGCGAATTCGACGCCCAGGGACGAATCGTCCTGTCCGGCGACCAGCGGCTGTACGCCGGGATCACTGGGGTCGCCTGGATCGTCGGGGTCAACAACTTGATCGAAGTGTGGAACGACGAGAACTGGCGGCGCATCGGCGAAGCGACGCCCGAGGAATACACGCGCATTCAGGACCAGGTGGCCGAGCGGCGACGTGCCCCGCGCCCGTGACCGAGCCGGCCGCCCAGGAAGTGATCGTTCTCGCGGCCTTTCCATACCGGGGCCGCTCAGATCGTCCGGGCCGTCCGGACACCGACCCGTACTTTTACAAGACGTCATAGCGAGCCTTCAACCATCTCCCGGGCAGGCGTTCATCGACGCCACGCTCGGCGGCGGTGGCTATGCGCGGGCGCTCCTGGAGCGCATCCGGCCGGGCGGCGTTCTGCTCGGCATCGACCGCGATGCCTCAGCCCTCGAGCGGTTCGCCCAGGAACCGGTGCCTCCGGACGTCAGCGTGATGCTGGAGCACACCAACTTCGCACAGCTCGATCGCGTCGCCGAGAAGGTCGGACGTCCGATCAACGGCGTGGTCTTCGACCTCGGCCTTTCCTCGTTGCAGCTCGATGATGCACAGCGCGGATTCAGCTTCCAGGTCGATGGGCCGCTCGACATGCGGATGGACCAGAGCGAGCCGTGGACCGCCGCAGATTTGCTCAATCGGGAATCGGAGAGCGAATTGCGGCGCATCCTCAGGGACTACGGCCAGGAACGGTGGGCCGCCCGGATCGCGCAACGGATTGTCGAGCGACGAAAGCCGACGCCGTTCCAAACGACGAAGGACCTGGTCGACGTCGTCGCCGGGGCGATTCCCCGGGGGGCCTGGCCGCGCGATATCCACGTCGCCACCCGAACCTTTCAGGCGCTGCGGATCGCGGTCAATCGGGAGCTCGATGCGATCGAAAAGGGTTTGAAGGCTGGCATCGAAGTGCTTGCAAGCGGTGGGCGCATCGGGGTCGTCTCTTTCCACTCCCTCGAGGACAAGATTGCAAAGAACCTATTCAACGTCGAAGCAACTGACTGTATCTGTCCGCCCCAAGCGCCCGTCTGCATCTGTGGGCACCGGCGTTCGGTGCGCGTCGTCACGCGCAAGCCGATCATCCCCTCACAGGCCGAGGTGCGGGACAACCCGCGCTCCCGGTCGGCGAAATTGCGAGTCGCGGAGAAGCTATGAACCCTGTCCATGTCATTCCACAAGTCAATACCTGAGCGGCCGCATGGTAGAACCCCTCCCTCCTGGGCATCTATTAGTTTTGCGGCCCCGCCGGCCCGATCCGACCCCTCCGGCGCGCGCGTTTCCCCCTTCGCGCGCGCGCCGGAGTCGCGGCCGGCCATCCATCTCACCCCTGGTGGGGGCGCTCTCCTTGGTGGCGGCTGCCCTGCTACTCGTGGCGCAATCGGCCGCCGCCACCCAGGCGAGCTACCAGATCGCGACCTTGAAACAGGAACAGGCCCGCCTCACCGCCGAGCACGACCAGCTCCAGGCCCAGCTCGCCGACGACCGCGCCGCCAATCGCGTCGCCATCGCCGCTCAGCAGCTGGGCATGTCGCATCCGGGTCGCTGGCAATACGTCAAGGGCGTCGATTCACCGATCGCCCTCGGGCCCATCCCAGCTCGTCAGGGCCGGCCTGGCGTCTGGGACCATGTGCTCGCGGTTCTCGATACCGTAACCGGCCGGCCGCTCAACACCGCCCACACCACCCACTAGTCGAGCGACCGTCGTGAGAGGGGTCCAGGAACTCGAGCCGCGCGGCCGCATCCTTACATTGATGGCGCTGATGCTCGGCGCCTACCTGGTGCTGCTGGGCCGGCTCGCCTACTGGCAGGTGTTGCGGCATGGCGATATGTCGCGCCTCGCCGCCGTCTACCACGACGACACCATCACGCTGCCCGCGGTGCGGGGCGACATCCTGGACCGCAACGGCGCCCTGCTCGTGACCAACACGCCGGTGTTTTCGATCTTCGCCTCGCCGGATCAGATCTCCGCCGCCGATCGCCAGAAGATCGCTGACCAGCTCGCTCCGGTACTGGACCTCCCGCCGGACGACATCATGTCCAGGCTGGCGACCACGCGCAAGTTCGTCTACCTGGCCCGCCGGATGCCTGCGGCGGTTGCCCAACAGCTCGACCGGCTGCGTCTCCCCGGCATCGGGAAAATCGCGGAGACGCAGCGTTCCTATGTGGACGGCGGAGTGCCAGGCACGACCCTGGCCGCCAACCTGCTCGGCTTCGCCAATGACCAGGGCGTGGGCAATTATGGCGTCGAGGGCTACTACGACAAGAGCCTCCACGGCCAGGACGGATTCGAGGCGACCGTGCGCGACCTGGCGAATCAGCCGATCGTGTTGAGCGACCGCCAGCGACGCGACCCCGTCAACGGCATGACCCTCCAGCTCTCCCTCGACAGCACCATCCAGGTCGTCGCCGAGCGAGCGCTCGCCGACGGTGTGCAGAAGTACCAGGCCGAGAGCGGTTCGCTGATCATCATGGAGCCCAACACCGGCCGGATCGTCGCCTGGGCCGATGTCCCCAGCTACGACGCCAACCAGTTCGCCACCACACCTACCGACCAGTTCCGCGATCCGATCGTCTCCGACCTCTACGAACCGGGCTCGGTAATGAAGGTCGTGACGCTGTCAGGTTCGCTCGAAACGCACGCGATCACCCCCGACTATCGCTTCAACGAGACCGGTACGGCGGTGGTCGGCGGCTATGCCATCCACAACTGGGATGGCCGAGCGCACGGCATGGTCACCATGACCCAGGTACTCGAAAACTCCCTCAACGTCGGCGCCATCAAGGCCGAACAGCTCGAGGGCGCGGCGAATTTCTATCAGTACCTGCAGAAGTTCGGCATCGGCGCGACGACCGGCATCGACCTGGCGGGCGAAACGTCAGCGCCGCTCGCCGACCTCTCGAAGTGGAAGGCCTCGCAGCTGGCAACGGCCTCCTTTGGCCAGGGCGTCGATACCACCGCCATCGAGATGCTCTCGGCGATCGACGTGGTGGCCACCGGCGGCAATCTCGTCTGGCCCCATGTCGTGGACGCGATGATCGACGACAAGGGGGTCCGTCATCCGGTTCAGCCTCGGGTGGTGCGCCAGGTGATCAGCGCCAAGACGGCGCTGCAGATGCAACAGATGATGGTCGGCGTCGTCGAGCACGGCTCGGGCTTCGCCGCCAAGATCGATGGCTTCAAGAACCGGATCGCCGGCAAGACCGGAACCGCAAGCATCCCGGAGAACGGCAGCTATTCCAAGGATCAGACGATCGGCTCGTTCGTCGGCTTTGTGCCGGCCGACCATCCGCAGTTCATCATGCTCGTCATCACGCGCAAACCGAAGATCCTCTTCGAGGGCGCCTATGTCGCCGCCCCGATCTGGAAGACGGTTGCCAGCGCCCTGATCACCCAATGGCAGATCGCGCCATGACGACGACAATAGGGAGGTCGTGTCCATGCCCCTGAGGGAGATCATCGAGGCGACCCACGGGCGCCTGGTGGCCGGTCCCTCGCAGGTGACGTTCGCCCAACTGTTCACCGACTCGCGGGAGGTCAAGCCAGCCGGCTTGTTTGTCGCGCTGCGTGGTGAGCAGCAGGATGGGCACGCCTTCATTCCGCAGGCGGTCGAGCGGGGCGCCGCCGGGATCCTCTGCGAGCGGCCGCCGACCGGAGTCGACGGTCCCGCCGTGATTCAGGTTGCCGATACGCGCCAGGCGCTCTTCGACATCACTGCCGATCGGCTCCGCCGCCAGGCGGTGCCAATCGTGGCGATCACGGGCAGCGCCGGCAAAACGACGACCAAAGAGCTGATCGCGCACGTGCTCGGTCGACGGCTTCGCGTGCACAGGAGCGCCGGCAATCTCAACACCTATACCGGCATCCCCATGACGGTATTCGAGATGGACCCTCGCGACCGTGCCCTGGTCGTCGAGTACGCGATGTCGCGCGCCGGAGAAATCCGCGAGCTGACCCGGGCCGCGCCGCCCACCATCGGCGTGGTGCTCAACGTCGGGCTGGCACACGTCGGATTGCTCGGCTCGATCGAGGCGGTGGCGGCGGCCAAACGCGAGCTGGTCGAGGGGCTGGCCCCCGGCGGGCTCGCTGTGCTGAACGCCGACGATCCCCGGGTGCGCGCGATGTCCGCGGCGGCCCGGCGCGTGACCTTCTATGGCTTCGGCGCCGACGCGGCCGTTCGGGCCGACAAAGTCCGGTTGCACGGCCTCGACGGCAGCACCTTCATGTTGTACACCCCACGCGGCAGAGCCGAAGTGTTCCTGCGCCTTCCCGGCCAGCACAGCATCGCGAATGCGTTGGCGACCGCCGCCGTCGCGCTGGAATTCGAGTTCGATGCGGCGGCCATAGCCAACGCCCTGCATGGGTTTGTTCCGCCGTCGCGACGGATGAATATCCTGACGGGCCGCAACGGCGCCACAGTCATCGACGATTCCTACAACGCCAGTCCCGGCTCGATGCAGGCCGCGCTCGACGTCCTCCGGCTCGCGCCCCGCGGGTCGTTGAAGGTCGCGGTGCTGGGCGACATGCTCGAATTGGGCGATCACGCGAAGCGGGCGCACGAGGATATTGGATCGCTAGCGGGCAAAACGGTTGACATGCTGATCGCCGTCGGCGAGTTCGCGCCCAACATGGTGCGGTCGGCGCGGCGGGCCGGGCTGGCCAATGACCGGGCCGTTGTCGTCGAGAACGCGGACCAGGCCGTCACGGCCCTGACGCCGCTGCTCAACCCACAGACCCGCGTCCTGGTCAAGGGCTCGCGCGGTATGCGACTCGAACGGGTGGTGGAACAGATCCGGGAGCCGAAATGATCACCATCGTCGCCTTTGCCGCCGCGCTGCTGATCAGCACGCTGATCTACCCGGCGGCGATCGGGCAGCTGGCTCGGGCGCGGATGGGCCAGCAGATTCGAGAGGAAGGCCCCGCCGCGCATCATGGCAAGAAAGGCACGCCCACCGCGGGTGGAGTGGTGTTCGTGGTCGTCGCGGTCGTGCTCTACGTCGTCCTCGACCGATCAAGAGCCGGCGCCTTCGTGCTGCTCGCGCTGGTTCTGGGCGCGGCGCTCGGCTTCGTGGATGACTACGCGGCGATCCGCGGCGGACGCAATCTCGGCCTGCAGGCGCGCTACAAGATCGTGATCCAGCTTGCCAGCGGCGCGCTGCTGGGGATCGTCGCGTTGCAATGGGCGCTCACCACGCAACTTGTCCCTTTCGATGGGCGGCACGCGCTGGGCGCCTGGATGATCCCAATCGGCGCCCTGGCGGTGGCCGCCGGCTCCAACGCCTTCAATCTCACCGATGGCAGCGATGGCCTGGCCGCTGGTGCCGGGGCCGTGACGTTTGGTGCCCTGGTCGCGATCGCCTTACTCGAGCACATGCCGACGGCGGGGGTCATGCCGGCCATCCTGGCCGGGGTGCTGGTGGGTTTTCTCTTCTACAACCTGTTTCCGGCGCGCGTCTTCATGGGTGACACGGGTAGCCTGGCGCTGGGGACGGCCATGGTGGCCGCCGCGATTGCGACCGGTTTCCTCTGGTACCTCCCGCTGGTAGCGCTGGTGTTCGTCATCGAAACGGCCTCCGTGATCGCCCAGGTGGCGAGCTTCAAGCTGACCGGCAAGCGGATCATCCGGATGTCGCCGCTGCACAATCACTTCATCGTCGCAGGCTGGAAAGAGACACCGCTCGCCCTCTGGTTCTGGGCGGGCTCCGCGGTCGCGGCACTGCTGGCGGTTGTGCTGGCGAGACCCAATCTCGCGTGAGCGAGGTGAGCGGCCGGCACGCCCTGATCCTCGGTTACGGCCGCAGCGGCCGGGCCGCGGCGGCCTTTATCAGCCACCACGGCGGGAACATCAGGGTCGTGGACCGCGCTGACACGCCCGAGCTGCGGGCCGAACTGGAAGGCGCCGGCATCCCGGCGCGACTCGGCGGCTATGGGGCGGAGGATCTCAACGGCACCGATCTGCTCGTCGTCAGCCCCGGGGTCGCGTGGGATGAGCCGTTGGTCGAAACGGCTCGCCACCGCGGCATCGAAGTCACCAGCGAGATCGACCTCTTCTTTCGGAATTGTCCGGCGCGGATTGCCGGCATTACCGGCACCAACGGCAAGACGACGACCACGGCACTGGCTACCGAGGTGCTGCGCGCCGGCGGACTGCAGGTGATGCGCGGGGGCAACATCGGCGAGCCCGTCCTCGACCGGATCGATCAGCTGCGGGCCGACGACTGGGTCGTGCTCGAGTTGAGCAGCTTTCAGCTGGAATCGATCACTGCCCCACGGCTTCGGATTGGTGTGGTGCTCAACGTCACGCCGGACCACCTCGATCGCCACAAAACCTTCGAGCGTTACGTCGACATCAAGGCCAGGGCGGTCGCCTTCATGCAGCCAGACGATTTCGCGGTGCTGAACCTCGACGACCCACCGACCGCCGGCATGCGATCAAAAACTTGCGGCCAGGTGATTGGCTTTGGGCTCCACGCGCCCATCGGCCGGGGCGTCACGGTCCGCGACGGCTGGATCACGCTGGCAAAGGCGGGCGAGCCAGGCCGAGTGATGCGGGTTTCCGACGTCCCGCTCCCGGGCGAGCACAACTTGAGCAACGTCATGGCAGCGATCGGCGCCGGCCACGCCGCCGGAGTCGATCCCGGTCGGATGGCCGATGCCGTCCGTCACTTCAAAGCCGTCGAACACCGGCTCGAGCTGATCGGGAGCTTCGACGGGGTGCGCTGGTACAACGATTCGAAAGCCACGAATCCCGACTCGACCTACAAGGCGCTGGCGGCGTTCAGCGAGCCCATCATCCTGATCGCCGGCGGGCGGAACAAAGGAATCGACATCGAGCCGCTGGCCCAGGCCATCGCGAAACGGGCGGTCGCGTTGGTGACAATGGGGGAGACGGGCGAGGAGCTCGCTCGCCGAACGCAAGCTGCGGGACTGGACCGCGTCGAGCGCGCAACCGACCTGGGAGAGGCGGTTCGCAAGGCGGCCGCGCTGGCGAAACCTGGCTCGGTCGTCCTGCTCTCGCCGGCCTTCACCAGCTTCGACATGTTCCGCGACTACGAGGAGCGCGGTCGCCGCTTCAAGTCGACCGTGCTCCACGAGCTCGGCCGATGAGGGCCCTCGCCACGCTCGAGATGCCGGCGGCGCAGCGCAAGCTGGCATCGAGCCTCGTCTGGCGCCGCGGTGATCGCGCCCTGCTGCTCGCGGTGGTGGCGCTGACCGCCTTTGGCCTGGTCATGGTCTTCTCCGCCTCCGAGGTGCAGGGATGGCTGTGGTTCCACAACTCCGCGTACTACTTCGAGCGCCAGCTGATCTGGCTCGGGCTGGGCGTGGTGCTGCTGTGGGCCGGCGCCCATATCGATTACCACCGGCTTCGCCCACTGGCCTGGCCACTCGGGCTGCTGGCATTGGCGCTGCTGGCGCTCGTGCTGCTGCCTCACTTCGGTGTGGAGGTCAACGGCGCCCGCCGCTGGCTTCGGCTCGGACCGTTGCAGATGCAGCCCGCCGAGCTGGCCAAGGTGGCCGCCATCGTCTTCATGGCGTTGTGGCTGGAGCGGCACCGCGAACGGCTGGGCTCGCTGGAGGATGGGGTCGTCCCATTCCTGGCGCTGCTCGGGCTGGTCACCTTGCTGGTCATCCTCGAACGCGACCTGGGCACCACGTTGATCGTGGCCGGGATCATGCTGGCGCAATTCCTGGTGGCCGGTGGGCGCAAGCGCCATGTCCTGCTGCTCGCCCTCATCATCGGGCTGTGCGTCTACATGTTCATTCGGATGGAGCCCTATCGGCTCCATCGCATCGTGGCCTTCTTCGATCCCTGGTCCGACCCGCTCAATACCGGCTTTCAAGCCATCCAATCGGTGGTCGCGCTCGGATCGGGCGGCATCACCGGCGTGGGACTGGGACAGAGCATCCAGAAATACCAGTGGCTGCCGTTTGCCCATACCGATTTCATCTTCGCCATCGTCGGCGAGGAGACGGGGCTGATCGGTACCTCGGCCGTGCTGGCCCTGTTCGGCGTGTTCGCCTATCGCGGGTATCGCGTCGCGCTGAAAGCCCCGGACGCCTTCGGCTCGCTGCTGGCCTGCGGCGTCACCACCTGGATCGCCCTCCAGGCGCTGATCAACATCGCGGCCGTGACCGTAACGCTGCCGACGACGGGTGTGCCGCTGCCCTTCATCAGTTATGGTGGCTCGTCGCTGGCCATAACCCTGGCCGCGGTCGGCATACTGATGAACGTTTCGACGCAACACGCGAAGCTGGGATGGATTCGGCATGCGAGTATTGATCTCGGGCGGCGGCACGGGCGGACACTTGTATCCGGCGATCGCCGTCGCGCAGGCGCTGTCGCGGAACGCGTCTGACGCCAACCTTCTATATGTGGGGCTGCGCGGGGGCATCGAGGAACGAATCGTTCCCCGCTACGGTCTTCCGTTCAGGACCATCGTTGCTCCCAAGCTCGACATGGAGCAACTCTGGAGAAACTGGTCGGTCCCGCTGGTTGCGCCGCGGGCGCTCTGGCAGGGCTGGCGGATCGTCGGCGACTTCCATCCGGACGTGGTGCTCGGCACCGGGGGTTATGTCAGCGCGCCCGTGATCCTGGCTGCAGCCGTACGCAGGATTCCGATCGTCCTGCAGGAACAAAACCTGCTTCCCGGCCGAACCACGCGATGGCTCTCGCGGCTCGCGCGGGTCGTCGCCACCGGCTACGAAGAATCGGCCCGCTACCTGCATGCGCGCTGCGTCGTCACCGGGACACCCGTGCGAAAGGAGTTCACGGTCCGGCGTGAAGCATTCCCAGCGCGGCCCGAACGCTTGCTGATCCTCGGCGGCAGCCAGGGCGCCCACCGCATCAATCAGGCGGTGGCCAGGCTTGCCGCTGCGCTGACGACGCAGCTCGGCTTGACCGTCTGGCATCAAACCGGTCAACGCGATCTGACCGAGATGGAGGCCGTGCGAGCGCAGCTGGGTAGCGCGGCGGACGACTACCGCCCGTTCGCGTTTGCCGAAGACCTGGCCGAACGCGTTGTGGCCGCCGACCTCGTCCTGAGTCGGGCAGGCGCCAGCGCCATCAGCGAGGTGAGCGCGGTGGGGATTCCGATGCTCCTCGTGCCCGGGCCATTTGCGGGTGGCCACCAGCGCTTGAACGCCGAACCGCTGGCGAGGGCCGGCGCCGCGGTCATCATCCCGGACGACAACGCGCTGCCCCAGGGGATCTTTCAGCAGGTCAGCAACATCGTCGAGGACCAGGCCCGATATCGCGCTATGGTGGACGCGATGCGCGCACTGGGCCGGCCGCATGCTGCGGACGATGTCGTCGGCTTGCTGCAAAGCGTGGCGGCGCGCTGATGCGGATCCATTTCATCGGTATCTGTGGCTCCGCGGTTTCAGGCCTGGCGCTGGTCGCCAAGCAGCTCGGCAACGAGGTGACGGGTTCCGACGAAGACGCCTATCCGCCAACCACCGATCTGCTGACGAAGGCGGGGATCAAATGGGTCGATGGTCACGCGGCCGCGAATGTCACCCGCTGGGGCAAGCCGGACCTGGTGGTCCAGGGCAACCAGGTTCGCGAAGGAAACCCCGAGACAGCGGCGGCCCAGCGGCTGGGGATTCGCCTGGTCAGCGAGGCCGAGTACTGGGGCGAGCTGACCGCCGACCGTTTTCGGATCGTGGTCGCCGGCTCGGCCGGGAAGACGACCACCGCGAGCCTGATCGCCTGGATCCTGCGAAGCGCCGGCCGAAACCCGGGCTTCCGCCTGGGCATGACGGCAAAGGATCTTGGATCCTCCGCAGCGGCCTGGGGCAGTGGCCGGGAGTTTGTCTTCGAGGGCGACGAGTACACCTCGGCGGTCTTCGACCCGCGGCCCAAGTTCCTGCACTTCGCACCGCAGCTGGCGGTGCTGACCAACGTCGACTGGGATCACCCGGATGTCTTTCCCGATCCAGCGGCTTATGAGGCGGTCTTCCGGCAGTTCGTCGAGGACCTGGGCAACGAGGACCGGTTGATCGCGAGCTCGGACGATCCAACCGTGCGCCGACTGCTGTCGAGGACTCGGGCGCACGTGGAAACCTACGGGCTGCGGGGCGGCGCCGATTGGCAGGGGCGCGACGTGCAGATCGAGGGCGACGGGATGCGGTTCACGGCCTGGCATGAGGGAAAGGTGCTCGCGGTGGTGACCACCCGCATCCCCGGTGAGCACAACGCCAGCAATGCGATGGCCGCGCTTGCCACCAGCATCCGGCTTGGCGTGCCAGTGCCGACCGTGGTCGAGGCGATCGGGCGATTCCAGGGTGTGTCGCGCCGGTTCGAGATCCGCGGCCAGGCTCGGGGCGTCACCCTGATCGACGACTACGCGCATCACCCCGCGAAGGTGCGCGCCACGGTGCAAGCGGCACTCGAGCGCTTCCACCCCGGCCGGGTGCTGGCGTGCTTCGTGCCACACACCTACAGCCGAACGCTGAGCCTGATGGATGGCTACGCCGACGCCTTTGCCGGTTGCGAGCTCGTCGTCATTGGTCCCATCGAGCCCGCACGCGAGCGGCACCTGGCCCACACCGTCACCTCGCAGGACCTCGCCAGCCACATTCGCGGCGTCGCCGAGGTGTTCACCGCTGATTCGGCGCGATCGGCCGCCTACCGTCTTGCATCCGCCGCCCGGCCGGGCGACGCGATCCTGTTCATGTCGGTCCGCGACTTCGATGGCGTCATCGGCAAGACGGCCGAGGTGCTGGAGCGCTCACCGGTTGCCTGACGAGTGGCTGGCGTCGGTTCCCGGCATTCGGGAACACGAGCCGCTGGCCAGGTACAGCTGGTATCGCATCGGTGGCCGCGCGCGCTACTTCCTCGAGGTCAGCGACGACGCGAAACTTCCTCAACTGGTGGCGCGACTGAACGCAGAAGGTTGTCCGTACCTTGCGATCGGAGCCGCAACGAACACGCTCTTCGCGGCCGATGAGCTGCCCGGGCTGACGATCAAGCTCGACACCGAAGCGGTCTCGATGAATGGCGACACGGTTAGCGTTTCCGCCGGATATCTGATGCCGCGCCTCGCGGCGGAGACCGCCAGGGCAGGGCGCGCTGGTCTCGAGTTCGGTGCCGGAGTACCTGGCACCGTTGGTGGATCGGTTTTTGGCAATGCCGGTGCGTTTGGATCCGAAATCAAGGATTCTTTGCTGAGCGCGGAGGTCATCGACGAGGCGGGCCGGCATAAACAGATCCCGGTCGTGGAGTGTGGTTTTGCCTATCGCGACTCGGTCTTCAAAAGCCGTCGCGACAGGTGGGTGATTACCAAGGCAACCTTTGCCACCCGGCCGGAGTCTCCTCAGGCCGTCCGGGCTCGCTTACTCGAGGTCCAGAAGCATCGGCGGGCGACGCAACCGATCGAGGAGCGCAGCCTCGGGAGCACCTTCAAAAACCCGCCGGGCGATTCCGCCGGGCGGTTGATCGATGCGGCCGGCCTCAAGGGTTTTCGCATCGGCGGCGCCCAGGTCTCCCCGAAGCACGCGAATTTCATCGTCAACCTCGGTGGGGCAACCGCGGATGACGTGCTAGCCTTAGTGGCCGAGATGCGGAGGCGCGTCTTGGAACGGTTCGGCATCGAGCTCGAACCAGAGATCCGCGTCATCGGCCGGGCTCCGGCCGGATGAAGAGACTGCGGGTCGGAGTCCTCTTCGGGGGACGGTCAACCGAGCACGAAGTATCGATCCTGTCAGCCCAGTCGATCATCTCGGCCATGGATCCGCAGCGATTCGAAGCCGTCCCTCTGTATATCGACAAGCTAGGTCGCTGGCTGGTCGGCGATTCGCTCAAGCGCCTGGTCAGTGATTCGGCGGCTCGAGAGTACGTCTACCTGCCGCCGGATCCGACTCAACACTCTCTCGTCGCCGCGAATCATGAGACCCTCGCGCCCTCTGGGGGAGGTGGCCTACCGTCACTCGATGTTGTCTTTCCCGTGTTTCACGGACTGAACGGCGAGGACGGAACCATCCAGGGGGTGCTGGAGCTGGCAAACGTTCCGTATGTCGGCGCCGGCGTCCTCGGCTCAGCCCTGGGACTGGACAAGATCTACATGAAGCGAGCCTTCGCCGCGGCCGGCCTGCCCACCGTCGAGTACCTTTCCATCACCCGCCGGCACTACGAGCAGGACCCCGACGCGTTCATCGCGCTGGTTGAGGAGCGGCTCGGCTATCCCTGTTTCTCGAAGTTCGCCAACTCCGGATCGAGCGTGGGCACCACCAAGGCTCACAACCGCAGCGAGCTGATCAACGGGCTGCGGCTCGCGAGCAGCTTCGACCGCAAGCTGCTCGTCGAGCGTGGCATCGACGCCCGCGAGCTCGAGGTCAGTGTGCTCGGCAATGACGAACCCGAGGCATCGGTCGTCGGCGAGGTGGTGCCGGCGCATGAGTTCTATGACTACGACGCCAAGTACCTGGATGCAGGCTCGAAGCTGCTCATCCCCGCACCCATCGAGGATGATGTGGCCCATGAGGTTCGCGCCATGGCTATCAAAGCCTTTGTGGCGGTGGATGCCGCCGGAATGGCTCGCGTCGACTTTTTCATGGAGCGTTCGACCGGCCGGATCCTGATCAATGAGCTCAACACGATTCCGGGCTTCACCCGGATCAGCATGTACCCGAAGCTCTGGGAGGCATCGGGCCTGGCCTACCCGAAGTTGATCGAGCGGCTGGTGGAGCTAGCCGTCGAACGGTTCAACGACAAACAGCGCTCGCAGACCGCCATCGACAGCCGCCTGCTGAAGGCTGGGAACGACGCATGACGGTCGGCACGATGGAAAAACGCCGCCGGGCCACGGCTTCGCCGGCAAAACCGGTTGCCGGCACGCGCGGCTGGATCTGGGCAGTCGTCCAGCTCGCCGTCCTCGGTGCCGAGGTCTTTGGGACGCTGTTCTTGCTCGCGCAGCCGGCGTTTCGCCCGCAGCACGTGCAGGTGATCGGAATTCACCACGTCACCGCACCACAGGTCACGGCAGCCCTTGACCTCCAGCAGGATCGCAACATCTTCTTTCTGAACCACACCGGTCTCCAGCGTCGCGTGGAGACCTTGCCATGGGTGAAAACCGCGTCGGTGACGCTCGCCTTACCCGACCGGGTATCGGTGCAGGTGGTGGAGTGGACGCCATCGGCGGTCCTGCAGATCGGCGAGTCGAGCTATTACCTCAATGATCTCGGTGCGGTCCTCGATCCTGCGACCGAAGCGGGCGGCTTGCCGGTCATCAACCGGCCGTCGTTCGGCGAAGTGAAAAGCGGGCAGCGTGCCGTCGCCAGCGAGTTGTTGCCGATGCTGCTCCAGCTGCGGGCCGGCTTCAGGCCTGCCTTCAGGGTCTCCCTCATGTCGTTCGAGCTGGACGGCCACGACGTGCTCAGCGCCAGGACGGACCGTGGCTGGACCGTCGTCTTTGGTCAGATGGTGACGCGCGATGACCGCGCCAGCCTGGAACCGAAGCTCGCCGCACTACGAGCGCTGAGCAGCCGGATCGACCTGACCTCGACGCAAATCGTCTACATCAACCTGGAGAATCCGGGTGCGCCGGCGGTGCAGATGCGAGGTAGAAAGTGAGGTTGCCGGCGAGCGGATCGCGCGAGGCGCTCTGGCTGGTCGGCGCGGCGCTTCTCTTCGGCACCATCGGCATTGTCCTGGGCCTGAACTCGCCGGTCCAGATTCCCGTCGGGTACGCCCGCTATACCGCCGTGGCGATCCTCGCCGCGCTGGATTCGATCCTCGGTGCGGTCAAGGCCTGGCTCAACGGCAACTTTGAAAACAAGGTCTTTCTGTCGGGCCTGCTGGTCAACTCGCTGGTCGCCGGTGGCTTGACCTATCTGGGCGACAAGCTCGGCGTCGAACTCTACTTCGCGGCGATCGTTGCCTTCGGCGTCCGGATCTTTGACAACATCGCCGTCATCCGTCGCCACCTGCTCTAGCGGGCTAGTCTCTAGCCCAGCAGGAGCTCGGTGTACAGCTGGTGGCTCCCATCGGCGATTGGGGCCTCATAGAAGAGACGGTAACCGCCGCCGGGAAGAGGAATGACGTCGAGGTATCGGGCGTTGGAGATTGGTGCCTCGTTATCCGCCACCAGCCAGCCTGACTCCACGGCCGGGCGGGCAAGCCCGGTGCGCTCGCGAAAGTTTTCCTCTTTGGTCGCACGACCGTCGTAGCTGGCGCGGCCGTCTGGAAGAACAGCCGTGACCCGCGTGCCGCGCTCATCCCATTTGCCCGCACGCCCGGCAAGGGCAACACCGTGCCATCGCCAGTCGAGGCCATCGCTGCTCGTCGCGTATCCGGTGGTCATCCGATCTTCCTCGCCCGGTTCGTCCAGCGGATGACAGCAGACCCATGCTTGCCATGCGCCGCCCCGATGCCGTACCACCGGATCCTTGACCCCAACGTGTTGGTCGCCCGGGAAGACCGTGTGCGGCTCGGCGCGGCCGAACGCCGACGGATCGGCTGCG
>DASTJZ010000143.1:0-3519 GCA_035716185.1 Candidatus Dormiibacterota bacterium | reverse complement strand
CTGGAAACTCGGCGAATCCGGTGTGGAATGGTGGCATCCCATCGACACCGGCATCGCCGGTCGTCAGCATCTCTAGCCACCGGCGGTCCTGATCTCGACTGCGCCATGGTCTACGTCGCGCTGCTTCGAGGGATCAACGTGTCAATCGCGAGATCGAAGACGTGAAATACGTCAAGGGCGCTCTCCCGTGGTGCATCGATCGCAAGCTGGCCAGCAGGAGCCGGATGACCCGAATTGTCGGCACGGGCTTCTACAAGAACATCACGATTCGCAATCCCAATACCGTGCGCAAGCTCTACCAGCTGATGCTGGCGCTCGACGCCGCCGCCTAGCCGCTCCGGAAGATGAATCCAAGCACCAGGAGAAGCACGATGATCGCGTTGATGGCCAGGCCGATGATGCCGAGCAGGCGGCCGGTCTTCGCCCGGTCCTCCCCCTGGTATTTGGCCGGCTCAGCGCGGATGGCGCGGATGGCATTCCCGCCGAACACGATCGAGAGAATCCCCAGGATGCCGCCAAAGATGGGAAGCCAGCAGAGGACGAGCGCCAGGGTCCCCGAGGTCATCGCCTGAGCGGCGTTGCGCTGGACCGGTCGGAGGGGCGTGACTCCCTCGCGTTCGGCCAGCATGTCGAGTGCCGCCAGCGCACCGGCCGAAGCCACGACATCCGGCAAGACGGTACGAAGCGCGGTCTCGGCCTCCTTCGCCAGCGTTTCTCGCCGATACTTGGGCAGGGATTCGCGCCGCGCCGCGTAGGCAACTACCAGCCGCCGCAGGTTGGGATCGAGCGGGCGCGACACCGGCAACACCGGCGCCGCCATTGCCAGCTCGCTGCTCTCGGGAGTTGACCAGATCGAGGCCACGGGTGGCGGGCTCGCTGTCGGGGTCGATGCCGGAGTGCTGCCCAGGTCGTAGAGGCTGATGCGCTGCCGGTCACGCACTACCAAAGTTCCAGCAGCAAAATCGCCCAGGCGCTTTGCCCGGCGGTTGCTGAACATCGCGATGATGCCGACGGCGTAGAGGGCTGGAAGGAAGTCGACGACGCGGACGAGGTTGCGAATCACCGCCTGGGCGATCGTCAATGGCTCGCCGTGATCACCGACGACGCGCAGCCGGACGGAGCGCTTGCCCACCGTCTGCCCATTCCAGGCCGCCTCGCTGATCATGAAATAGCCGGCGATCAACACGAAGCCGAAGATCACCTCGATCAGCGCGGCCAGCTCGCCGGCATTGAAGAGCCCGGCCAGGGCGGCCGCGCCAATCGTGATGACGATCTGGATCACAAAGATGATCATGACGTCGACAACCTGGGCCAGGAACCGGCTGCCGATCCCGGCGATCTCGTACTGGAAGGCCACCCGCTCCGGCGTGGAAACGACGAGATCGTCCGAGGCGTCGGGCGGCTGCATGCGCGAAGTCTAGCGTCCGGTTTTACGCATCGCGTCGCAAGCCTGCGACAGCCGTGGTAATTCGGCTGCGCTCGTGTCCGTCATGATGAACAGGTGCGCGCCGACGAGTTTGTGACTCGCCGCCGGCCCGAGTGGGACCGGCTCGAGAAGCTGCTGTCGCGGACCGGGATCGCCCGCGCCGCCAGGCTGCGACCCGCCGAGGTGCTTTCACTGGCGACGCTCTACCGCCGGGCCACGGCCGACCTGGCCCGGGCCAAACGGGACTGGCCGAGCGAACCCGTGGCCGGCTATCTCAACGGCCTGGTCGCGCGCGGGCATGCCGCCGTCTATCGCCAGGGCGGCAACATCGGGCAGCGGATCGCGACGTTTTACAGACGGACGCTGCCGCAGACCTACCGCGAGGCGGCGCCCTACCTGATTGCCTCGGCGCTGCTCCTCTTTGGTCCGGCGGTGATCGCGTTCATCGCCATCAGCCTGGATCCGGAGCTGGCCAACGCCCTGTTGCCAGCGCAACTGGTCGCGATCGTTCACAACCATCAGCTCTGGACGCAGATCCCCGCGGGAGACCGTCCGCTGGTCTCGGGCGTGATCATGACGAATAACATCGGCGTCTCGATCCTGGCTTTTGCCTTCGGCGTGCTGCTGGCCCTGCCGACCATGTACGTGCTGATGACCAACGGCATCGAGCTGGGGGCGCTGCTGGGATTGACGAATGCCTACGGCATTGCGCCGGGCCTGCTCGACTTCGTCATCGGGCACGGCGTCATCGAGCTGTCGGTGGTGGTGGCCGCAGGTGCGTCCGGCCTGATGATGGGCTGGGCGCTGTTATTACCCGGACCCTATCGACGGCGCGACGCCCTGGTGCTCGGCGCCCGCAAGGCGGTCATCATCCTGGCCGGGATGGCCCCCCTGCTCATCATCGCCGGCATCATCGAGGGAAACCTGAGCCCGTCGGGCGCCCCCACGGCGCTCAAGGTGCTGGTCGGGGTCACGTCCGGGGTGCTGCTCTACAGCTATCTGCTCTTCACCGGCCGGCCGGCTCAAAAGCTCGACGCGAACAGCGGATAGAAGGTCTCGGCCAACAACTGGCTCGCGGTCCCATCCGAGTGAACGAGCCAGAGTTGGTCGAGCTCACCCCTCCCCGGTTGGGTTGCACGAGCCACCATCATGTCGGCACCGTTCGGTTGCGCCATGGCAAAGACGGCCGGATGGGTATCCGCCCCGCTCGAAGGTTCCAGCCTCCACAGCACCTTTCCCGTCCGCCACTCGACCAAGGCGATCTCATTCCCGCCCGAACCCGTGTACATCGGCCCGGTCATTACTCGCGCCCCGTCCCAGGAGAAACGCACCACCCCTCGGTTGTCGAGCCGCGCCATTCCCGCGCCATCCGACGTTCGGCGGATGATCGTATAGGCCGCTGTCGTTTGGCCCTGGGCGTCGTAGTTCTGGGTCTGCTCGGCGAGGAAGCGGCCGTCGCGTGAGCTGAGCACAAAGACGGGAAACTGGGTGGCATAGGTCCGCTGGTAGATGAGCCGGCCGCTGCTGAGGCTCACGACGTTGACGGCAGACGCTCCGCCGGGCCCGCTGTCCATCAGGACGGCCCGGTCGTTGAGGACGCTGCAGGCGAGGATGGTCGGGCCCGACCGAGCGCCCGCCTGACCGGCAAGAACGACCCGTCGAGGCGAGCCGTTTATCGGGCCGACGAACAACCACAGCGTGCCCGAGAAATCATTGGTTCCGGTTGGACCCGCCAGTTGACAGATGCTGCGCCCATCGTCGGCGAAGCGACTCGGGTAGGTACTGGCATCATGACCGATCGTCACCCCATTCCAATCGATATAGCGGCGATCCTGCGTCGACAGCGTCGAGCCGTCGGCGGACTGCGTCACGGGGCCGGCCTGATACAGGGTGCCGACGAGATTGCCGCTCCAGTCGATGGCGACCAGCCGCACCGAATCGCTGTTTCCCCATGGACTGCTGGTCGAGTACCAGATCACCGGGATGCCGGGAGGCGGTGCTCCAGGTTCCGTTACGAAGGTCCAGGCGTAATGAATGAACGCCTTGGGCACGCCGTAGTCCACGGTCGCGATCGCGCGATACGACGTGAGCGG
>DASTJZ010000142.1:0-39596 GCA_035716185.1 Candidatus Dormiibacterota bacterium | reverse complement strand
GCTACGGGCATCCGGCGTCCCCCGTCGTGGATCGGCACTCGCATGTGCGCGGTCCTCGGACCACCAGGTGAGCCCATCCATCAAGCCTCGCGCCGTTCGGGTGGCCGCAGCCGTTTCAGCCTCGACAAATGGCTCGGCAGATGTGATCCCAACCGCGCTGAAGCCCAGCTCTTTCGCGCGTCGCTTGACCTCTTCGGTAAGGGTCATTTCGGCCCTAGCTTACGGTCCTTCGGGGTAGTAGGATTATTCGCAATGCAGGGGAGAGCAGGAGTCTGGAAGGAGCTCCAGCTCCTCATGAGCCTGAACCTGCCCGACACGGCGTACTACTTGTGGGAAGGGACGGCAACGTGTTGCCACTGCGACGACCAGAACCTGGTCATCGGTGCGCCCACCGAGCAATCGGCGCGCCAGCTCGTCCAGGCCTATCTGCCGGTCGTTCGCCGCACACTCGAGGCGATCCCAGACGCGCCGAAGCGCGTTTCCGTCGTGGTCACGACGGCCCCGCTCGCTCACGCCTGATTGCCGGGTAAACCGACCGACGATCTTCGCCGGTTGAAGGCGGAGATCTTAGGTGACGTGCAGGGTGTGGGATTTCGCTTCTTTGCCGAGCGGCACGCCCGGCAGTTGGGCCTGGAGGGCTACGTCCGCAACCGGCACGATGGGGCGGTCGAGGTGGAGGCGGAGGGAAAGGCCACCGCGCTCGAACAATTTCTCGACGAGCTGCGCCATGGCCCAAGAACGGCGCGGGTTCAGGACGTGCGCGTCAGCTGGGCGCCCTACAGCGGCGACCTGGGCCCGTTCGGCGTGAGAGGATAACGGCATGAAATTCGCCCAGCGAATGGACGAGATCGGCACCGAGACCGCCTTCGAAGTGCTGGCCAAAGCCCGCAAGCTCGAAGCGCAGGGACGGGACATCGTCCATCTCGAAATCGGGGAACCCGACTTTCCCACGCCGCCCAATATCGTCGAGGCGGCGGAACGCGCGCTGCACGACGGCTACACGCATTACACGCCGGCGGGCGGCTTGACCCCGGCAAGGCAGGCAGTCGCCGACTGGATTCGACGGATTTACGAAGTCGAGGTTATCCCGGAGCAGGTCGTGATGGTGCCGGGCTCGAAGAACGTGCTGCTGTTCACGATGCTGGCGCTGGTTGAGCCGGGCGACGAGGTGATCGTTCCCGATCCCGGGTACGCCATCTATTCATCCGCGGCCGAGCTCGCTGGTGGAAAGGTAGTAGGGATCCCGCTGCGCGAGAAGAACGAGTTCCGGCTCGACATCGAGGAGCTCAAGTCGAAGATCACATCGCGGACAAAAGTCCTCGTTATCAACTCCCCACAGAACCCGACCGGCGGCGTGCTATCGACCCGCGACCTGGAACAGATCGCGGAGCTGGCGATGCGCCATGACTTCTACGTCCTGACCGATGAGGTCTATGGCCAGATCACCTACGACGGCCATCACGCCTCGATCATGACCGTGCCAGGGGCGCTCGAGCGCACCATCTATTCCGACGGGCTGAGCAAGGCTTATGCGATGTGCGGATGGCGCCTGGGCTTTGCGGTAGCGCCGCTGCCGCTGGCGCAGAAGTTCGAGACGCTGATGATCAACAGCAGCTCCTGTGCCGCCGCGTTCACGCAGGTGGCCGCCATCGAGGCGCTGTCGACGCGATCCGATGCCTCGGTGCAGGCGATGGTGGCCGAGTTCAAGCGTCGTCGCGACGTGGTGGTCGATCTGCTGAACCAGCTTCCCGGCGTGCACTGCCACAAGCCGCTGGGTGCCTTCTATGTGTTCCCCAACATCACCGGCACCGGGCAGAACGAGCGCGAGCTGGCCGACCGGATGCTGTACGAGGGCGGCGTTGCCGTGCTCGCCGGTTCAACCTTTGGCCAGGCGGGGAAGGGGTACCTGCGGCTGTCTTACGCCAACTCGGTCGAGCAGATCGAGGAAGGCGTCAAGCGGATGAAAGGAGTCCTGGAGAAGACCGCCGCCCGAGCCTGACTTGGCCACCCATACCGCGCCCATCCTCGACCGTATCGTCGAGTCACGGCGCGCCTGGGTTGAGGAACTAAAGGCCAAGCGGCCGCAGGATCGAACGTTCGCCGATTCTCCGGCGGTCCGCGATTTCCGGCAGGCATTGCTGGGTGAGCGTGTGGCGCTGATTGCCGAGTGCAAGGAGCGCTCGCCTTCGGGCGGCTTGCTGCAGCCAGGCTACAACCCGGTCGCGCTGGCGCGGCGCTACATGGCCAATGGGGCGTCGGCGCTGTCGGTACTGACCGAGCCCCACTTCTTTGGCGGATCGCTCGAGCATTTGCGGGCGGTGCGCTCGGCTGTCGATATCCCGATTCTCTGCAAGGACTTCGTGATCGACCCTGTCCAGCTGACCGAGGCGCGGGTCGCGGGCGCCGATGCGGTGCTGCTGATCGTTGCGATCCTCGGTGATGGCGAGCTGCGCTCGTTGTATCGGCAGGCCATCGGACTCGGCATGTCGGCCGTGGTCGAAGTCCACGACGGCGCCGAGCTCGATCGGGCGCTGGCGATCGAGCCGGCGATCATCGGCATCAATAATCGCGATCTGACCAAGATGCAGACGAATAAATCAACGACCGCACGGCTACGGGCGAGAATTCCGCCCACCTGCGTCGTGATCAGCGAGAGCGGCATCGACAGCCGGAAGGATATTGATGAGCTGGCTCGCCTGGGCGTCGACGCGGCGCTGGTCGGTGAATCGCTGCTGCGCGCGCCGGATCTGGACGCGAAGGCCAGGGAGCTCAGTGGCCGATGACCAGGATCAAGATCTGCGGCAACACCCGGAAGGAAGACGTCGACCTCGCAGTCGAGCTCGGTGTCGACCTCCTGGGGTTCATCTTCGGGCCGAGCAAACGGCACGTCGAGGTGGGCCAGGCCACGGCGCTCCTGGCGGATGTCCCAGAGAACATCGAGCGGGTCGGTGTCTTCGTCGACGAATCACCGGCCACGATCCGTGAGGCGATCGATGCCTGCGGGCTCACCGCCGTGCAGGTTTATCGAGGGATATCCGACGAGGACCGCGGGCTGGGCGTGACCCTGTTACCCGCGTTGCGCATACGGAACGGCGAGGATCTGGACGGGCTCCACTTTGAAACGATGGATCATCCGCTGCTCGACACCTGGGTGTCGGAAACGGCTGGTGGCGGGACCGGGCAGACCTGGGCATGGACCAGGGCGACGCAGCTGGCGCGGCGCTACCCGATCATCGTCTCGGGCGGCCTCAATCCCGCGAATGTCGCGATCGCCGTCGAACGCCTCAAGCCGTGGGGGGTCGACGTATGCAGCGGCGTGGAGGCCCAACCGGGCCAGAAGGACCATGCCAAGCTGCGAGCCTTTGTCACAGCTGTTCGGCGGGCGGACGAGCGATGAGCGAGATCAAACTCAGGACGGGCCCGGACGTACGAGGCCGATTTGGCGACTACGGCGGACAGTTCATTCCCGAGACGCTGATGGCCGCGGTGGAGGAACTCACGGCTGCCTTCGAGGCGGCGCAGACCGACGACGGTTTTCGTCACGAGTTTGATGAGCTCTCGAGCACCTTCAGCGGCCGGCCGACCCCGGTCTATCGCGCTGATCGACTGAGCGAGCGGGCCGGTGGAGCGCGAATCTGGCTCAAGCGCGAAGACCTGTGTCACACCGGTGCGCACAAGATCAACAATGCGCTGGGGCAGGTGCTGCTGGCCCGGCGAATGGGCAAGCGCCGGATCATCGCCGAGACCGGCGCCGGCCAGCACGGTGTCGCTGTGGCCACGGTCTGCGCGAAGTTCGGCGTCGAGTGCGAGGTCTACATGGGCACGGAGGACATGGCGCGCCAGGCGATCAACGTCTACAAGATGCGTCTGCTCGGCGCGACCGTCATCCCGGTCGAACGCGGCAGCAAGACCCTGAAAGACGCGACCAATGAAGCGATCCGCGATTGGGTGACCAACGTGCGCACCACGCACTATGTCATCGGTTCGGCGGTTGGTCCCCATCCATATCCGCTGATGGTGCGCGAATTCCAATCGGTGATCGGCCGCGAAGCCCGAGCGCAGATGCTGCAAGCGACCGACCGGTTGCCCAACGTCGTCGTCGCCTGCGTGGGCGGCGGGAGCAATGCCATCGGGATCTTCGCCCCCTTCTACGACGACGCCGTGCGGTTGATCGGTGTCGAAGCCGCCGGCCGCGGATTGACGAGTGGCGCGCACGCGGCCTCGATCAGTGGCGGCCGGCCTGGGGTCCTCCACGGTTCGTTCAGCTATCTGCTGCAGGATGGGGACGGCCAGGTGCAGGCCACGCATTCGATCTCAGCCGGTCTCGACTACCCGGGCGTCGGACCCGAGCACGCCTTTCTGCATGATGCGCACCGTGCCGAGTACGTCAGCATCACCGATCAGCAGGCGCTGGAGGCGTTTCACATGACCTCACGGCTGGAGGGGATCATCCCGGCGCTGGAGAGCTCGCACGCGATCGCCTACGCGATGACGTTGGCGTCCGAGCTCGCGGCGGACGACGTCGTCCTGATCAATCTCTCTGGCCGCGGTGACAAGGATCTCGACATCGTCAGGGAGGCAGCTCCCGCCACACGCGACGACGCTTGAGCCGGCTCGGCGAAGTGTTCCAGCGGCTGCGGAGTGAGCAGCGGCTGGCATTGATCGCCTACCTGACCGTCGGCTATCCGAGCATCGAGCAAACACCGCACCTGGTCGAGGCCGCTGCCGCATCCGGCGCCGATGCCATCGAGCTCGGCATCCCGTTCTCGGATCCGCTGGCCGATGGACCCACCATCCAGGCCGCGTCGCAGGCGGCGCTCGAACACGGCGTCAGCGTGGCCCGAGCGCTCGAGGTGGCGGCGAAATCGCGAGCCCTGACATCGGTGCCACTGCTCTTCATGACCTACGTCAATCCGATCCTTGCCTATGGGCTCGAGCGATTCTGTCGCACCGCCCACCAGGTCGGAATCGACGGGCTGATCGTTCCGGATTTGCCGCCGGCCGAGGCCGATGGTCTTCGCAAAGCGGCGAGGGCTTCCGACGTCGACCTCGTATTCTTCGTTGCGCCAACCAGCAGCGACGCCGGCATCGAGGCCGCCTGCCAGGCGGCGACCGGCTTCATCTATTGCATCGCCGTGATGGGTGTGACCGGAGCGCGGTCCCAGCTCGATCCGGCTGTGCTGCCGTTGATCGAGAAGGTGCGGCGGCGCACGGCACTGCCAATCGTGGTGGGTTTCGGGATCTCGCGGCCAGAACACCTCACGGCGCTGCAGGGAAAAGCGAACGGCGTGATCGTCGCTAGCGCGTTGATCGACGCCATCTCCAAGGCGCCTCAGAACGCCGAGCGGGAGCTTCGAGAGTTCTTGAGCGGGTTGACAAACCCCCCACCCCGACCCTCCCCCACAAGCGGGGAGGGAGCGACGTAGAGAGAGGGAAATCGACTGGTCTGGCGTCACATTGGATGGGAATGGGCCAGGCCGAAGAGGTCCCCTCGATCGAGGGGGAGGCCGAAGAACGCCGGCTGATCGATCGGAGCGCCACGGGGGACCAGGAGTCGTTCCGTCAGCTGGTGCTCCGCTATCACCGCATGGTCATCAACGTGGCCTTCCGGGCGTTGGGCGAACTCAGCCTGGCCGAGGACGTGGCGCAGGAGGTCTTCATCAAGGTCTACAAGGCCCTGCCCACCTACCGGCACGACAAGCCGTTCAAGCACTGGCTGCACCGAGTAGCTGCCAACACCGTCACCGACGCCCTCCGGCGGCGCCGGCCGGTCGTGTCGCTCGACGGGCTCGAGCAGCCTCCCCCCGCGACGGGCTCGGATCCGCAAGACGTTGCTGCGCGGCACGACCTGCAACGCGCCGTCCGTCACGCCATTGCGAACCTGCCGCCACATTACCGCGACACGATCGCCCTGCAGGCCTTCGCCGAGCTGAACTACACCGAGATCGCCAAGGTCCTCGATATTCCTCTGGGCACCGTCATGTCGCGCCTGAACGGCGCGAAGCGACTCCTTCGGGAAAGCCTCGGCGACCTGGTCCGCCCGGCCGAGGAGGAGGAAGCGAATACAGCCTGAATTCCGTCCGTTTGATCAGTCAGAGGGTGTCCCGGAGATGTTGAGTCATGCAACCACGACCGACTGGCTGATCCCGTATGCCGACGGCATGCTCGCCAGCGACGAGCGCCGCCGGATCGACGCCCACATCGCCGGATGCGCGTCCTGCGCCGCCGAGCTCGGTGCCGTTCGAGAGCTGAATCTCCTGCTGGTCAGCCTGCCGGCGGCCCCGCCAGTCGCGTTCGCGCCGTTCTGGCTCAAGCTTCAGGCGGTCCTGCCGCAGCGCCGGACGCTTCACCTGCCCAATTTCTTCGCCAGCTATCGACGCGCCGGGTTCGCCCTGGCGATGGCAACGGTCGCCCTGCTGGCTGCCGCTGGGACTGCGCTGGCCGCGCCCTCGGCGATGCCGGACAACCCGCTCTACCCAGTCAAGCAGCTGGAGGAGAACCTTCGCCTGAACTTCGCGCCGGCCCCGGCCCGCCTGTCGGTACAGATGGACCTGGCCAATGAGCGCCTGCGCGAGGCCCAGGTGATGGCCGCCAACCACAAACCGCAGCTGGCGGCGAACAGCTTGCGGCTGTTCCAGGTGATCGTCAACGATTCGGCTGCTGGCCTGAAGGAATCGACCGACCCCCGCACGGCGCAGAAGGACCTGCAGCGGCTGCGGGTCGGCCTCGATGCCGTCGAGCGTGAGAATGCCAGCAACGATGACGACGCGTCGGACATCCGCGTGCTGGTCGTCTCTTCCATAGACGAGATCGACCGCATCGAGAACCCGGAAGCAGGGCCGCCCGCCCCAACACTGGTGATCGGCACCCAGGCAACGCCCACCCCGGCAGCGGAGCCGAAGCCCAAGCCGGTCAAGCCGACGCCGGCGCCTGAGCCATCCGACGACGACCATCGTCGCGGATGAAACTTTCTGCGCCAGGGCCCTGAGCCGCGATTAGACTCAAGCCCGTGAGCGCGCGCGAAGACGTGCTGGTCGTCCCCCGGGACGTCCTGTTTGGCGGACAGGAATGGCGAGGGTTTCGGGACCGAGACCTGGAGGAGCTGCTGAGCCGGATTCGGACGAGCTACCGGTTTCGGCCGCGGCGGGACGTCGAGGAAGACCCGAGCGAACCACAGATCATTCCCTACGTGGTCTTCCGGCATGAGGACCGCTACTTCCTGACCCACCGGCTGCGCCGTTCCAGCGAGCGGCGCCTGCGCCACCTGTATTCGCTCGGGGTTGGCGGGCACATCAATCCTGAGGATCTGGCAGGCTCAGCCGATCCGATCGAGGCCGGGCTGCGACGCGAATGGGAGGAGGAGGTCGTCTACCAGGGCCGCTTCTCCACCCGCCTGCTGGGCGCGATCAACGACCAGACGACGCCCGTGGGACGGGTCCACGTCGGCCTGATCTTCCTGGTCGAAGGCGACCGGCCCGACATTTCGATCCGCGAGGTGGACAAGCTGGCCGGGGCGCTTTTCGAGCTCGATGCCATGCGCAGCTACTACCTGGACATGGAGTCCTGGTCGCAGCTGATCTTCGACTACCTGACCCGGGTGCCGGTCGCCTAGCGTCGGGGGTTGGGCATTCGCCTAAAATCTGGGCATCGATTGGGGTATCGACCAAAGAAGCGGATGGGGAGGACATAGAATGAAGCGTTTTCGGCTGGTCGTGATCGCGCTGGCCGCATGCCTCGCGGCCTGCGGGGGGACCTCGGGCGGGACATCGTCGGGCTCGGGACCGAGCAAGGTGGCGAGTATTGCCAGCAAGGTGCCATCGTCGGTCACCTCGCCGGTTCAGATTGCGAGCGACGCCACATATCCGCCCAACGAATACATCGACACGAGTTCTGGCGCCGTGGTGGGCTGGGATATCGATTTCGGGAAGAACATCTGCACCGTCATGGGTCTCAGCTGCAACTTCAATAACGTGACCTTCAAGGACATCATCCCGCAGCTGACGGCGAGCACCCCTCGCTACCAGTTCAGCCTGTCGAGCTTTACGCCCACCTCCGATCGGGAGTCGAAGGGCATCGATTTCATCAGCTACTACAAGGCCGGAGAGTCCTGGGTGGTCAAGGCCTCTGGAGGGCCCAGCATTTCGTCGGCTGCCGATATGTGCGGCAAGACGGTGGTCGTCGAGACTGGCACCACCGAGGAGAGCGACGCCTGGGGCTACATTGGCAAGCAGCCCGGCGGCACGGCAATCTCGGGCGACAAGGACAACTGCACGGCCAACGGCAAGCAGGACATCAAAGTCCTCAGCTTCGACAAGCAAACCGACGCCAACACCGCCTTGTTGTCAGACCGCGGCGACGTAATGTGGCTGGACGACCCGGTCGCGGCCTACCAGGTCAAGCAGAACCCATCGAAGATGAAGCTGTCGGGCAAGCCCTGCAGCGTCTCGCCGTATGGCATCGCCCTTCCCAAGGGCAGTCCGCTCGAGCAGCCGATGCAGGATGCGGTGAAGTACCTGATCGACAACGGCTATTACTCGACCTTGCTGTCGAAATGGGGCGTCCAGGCGGGCGCGATCAAAAGCTCGGATGTGAAGATCAACGACAACAACTCGATCGGCGACACCTGCGTGCCGAGCTACTAAAGGTCAGCCAAGGCCGGGGTGGCTGATGTAGCGAGTCCGCCCGCGGCGATCAAGGCTGTCCCGGTTCGACACCCGGGTCGATGGGTCGCGGCGCTCGTCGTGCTGGTCGTTGGCGCCTATGTCGTGGGGACCGTGGTGAGCTCTGTGGCTCACGACGTGACCAAGGAGGGCCACGGTTGGGACACCGTGGCCCACTATTTCCTCAATCCGCTCATCGTCCGCGGGGTCTGGCTTACGCTGGTGTACACGGTTCTGGCCATGGTGCTCGGCATCGTGCTGGGCGTCGTGCTGGCCGTGATGCGGCTCTCGCCCAACTGGGTGGTGGGGTGGGTGAGCTGGCTCTACATCTGGTTCTTCCGCGGCACTCCAGTGCTGGTTCAGATCTTTTTCTGGTTCAACCTCAACATCCTGATCTCTCACATCGGGATCGGCATCCCCTTCACATCTTTGTGGCTTCAGGCCGACACCAACTCCCTGATCACGCCCTTCGTTGCGGTCCTGCTCGGGCTGGGCCTCAATGAGGGGGCCTACATGGCCGAAATCGTTCGCGCCGGAATCATCTCGGTCGAACATGGACAAACCGAAGCCGCGCTGGCGCTGGGCATGGATCGCCTTCTCTTGATGCGGCGGATCATCCTGCCGCAGGCGATGCGGGTCATCATCCCACCGACCGGTAACGAGACCATCTCGATGCTGAAGACCAGCTCCCTGGCATACATCGCTACCGGGAACGAGCTGTTCACCCGGACGGAACAGATTGCGACGGCGACCTACGCCGTGATCGAGATGCTGATCGTCGCGAGCATCTGGTATCTGATGCTGACGTCGGTGCTGACCGTCGGCCAGTACTACATCGAACGCTACTTCGCGCGTGGGTCTCATCGGCAGCTACCCATGACGCCCTTCCAGCGTTTCAAGCGCATGCTCGTCACCTTCCACGCGCCGCCGCCGCTGCCGGTTGAGCCACCGGTGGGGCTGGCGAGCGACCATCGCTAGGATGGCTGCCGCGCCGATGGTCAAAGCCGAGTCCGTCGTCAAGAATTACGGCCGGCTCGAGGTTCTTCGTGGTATCGACCTCGAGGTATGGCCGAAGGAAGTGATGTGCATCATCGGTCCTTCGGGATCGGGCAAGAGCACGTTTCTGCGCTGCATCAATCACCTGGAGAAGATCGACGGTGGCCGGTTGTCGGTCGATGGTGAGCTGGTCGGCTACCAGCAACGGGGTGACAAGCTCTACGAGCTCCGCGACAACGAGGTGTCGAAGAAGCGGTCCGAGATCGGCATGGTCTTCCAGAGTTTCAATCTCTTCCCGCACCTGACCGTCCTGCAAAACGTGGTCGAAGCCCCGATCCGGGTGAAACGGGAGAGTCGCGACCCCGCGGTCGAGCGGGGGCGCGAGCTGCTGGAGCGGGTTGGTCTGGCGGAAAAGATGGACGCCTATCCAAGACAGCTCTCCGGAGGGCAGCAACAACGGGTGGCGATCGCCCGAGCACTGGCGATGCAACCCAAGCTGATGCTGTTCGATGAGCCAACCTCGGCGCTCGACCCGGAGCTGGTTGGCGAGGTGCTCGATGTCATGCGCGGCCTGGCGGAGGACGGCATGACGATGATCGTGGTGACGCATGAGATGGGATTTGCCCGCGAGGTGGGGGATAGCCTGGTCTTCATGGACGGCGGCGTGGTGGTCGAAGAGGGCAAGCCGCGCGACGTTCTGACCAACCCGCAGCACGAGCGAACGCGATCGTTTCTCTCGAAAGTGTTGTAGCTATCGCGGGACGTCGACGCAGGGCCGGACGATCGTTTGTCCGCCGAGTGCCATGTGGGGTGCCTCACGGGCAATGGCGATGGCCCCGTCGAGCGAGGCGGCGTTGACCACCATGAAGCCGTAGACGTCTGGGGTGGCGAGTTTTGTGTCTTCCGCCGCTCGCAGGCTCACGGTCTTTCCGGTCGGAACCAGTGGCGCACCAGCCTCGAGTGCGCCACGCCGCCCCAGCGAGCTCATGTATTCACGCCATTTGAGGTTGTAGGCCTGGGTTTGTGCATCACCCGCGTTGGGGTCACCGGGCAATCCCAGCATCAAGAACAGGAATTTCATGACGTACTCTCCCTGGCAAACCGCCGGTGCTTCAGGTCTTTTAGGATCTCACGCGAGGCATTCCGGCCGTTGATTCCGCTGATCCCGCCGCCCGGATGGGTGCCGGATCCGCAGAGGTAGAGGCCCTTGATCGGCGTGCGGTAGTCGGCGTAGCCGGCGACGGGACGCCAGGAGAAGAGCTGATCGAGCGTGAGGTCACCGTGCATGATGTTGCCGCCCACCAGACCGTACTCGTGTTCCATGTCGTAGGGACCGAGTACCTGGCGGTGCTCGATGGACGTCTTGAGATTTGGGGCAAAGCGCGCGTAGCCGTCGATGACCCGGTCGGCGTAGGCTTCGAGCTCGTCGCGATGCGGGGCCTGTGACCAGCTGGCGGGCACGTACTGGGTGAAGCAGCTCATCAACTGCTTGCCGGGCGGCGCCAGCGAATCGTCGACCATGGTAGGAATGACGCCGTCGGAATACGGCGAAGTGGACGGACGGCCGTACTTCGCATCGTCGAAGGCCCGCTCGAGGTAGTCCATCGAATCGCAGAGCTGGATGAAGGAGCGGGCCGCCGTCATCGAGTCTCCGTCACTCAGTCCGTAAAAGCGCGGCGCCTCTGCGAGGGCGAGGTTGACCTTGACGGTGCCGGACCGTGTTTTATAGCGATCGATCGCTCGCACGAAGTCCGATGGCAGCTGCTCGGCCTCGACCAGCTGGCAGAAGGTGATCTTTGGGTGCGCGTTCGACACGACCACGCGACTGCGGAGCTCGGTTCCATCGGCGAGCGCGACGCCGCTTGCCCGCCCACGCTCGACCAGGATGCGTTCCACCGAGGCCACCGTTCGAATCTCGGCGCCGTGCTCGGTCGCGTCGTCGGCGATCGCCTGCGACACCGCACCGGTGCCGCCCCGGACGAAGGCCCACTCCGCCATCTGGCCGTCGATCTCGCCGATGTAGTGATGAAGCAGAACGTAGGCCGTCCCCGGGGTATACGGACCGCCGTAGGTTCCAATCGCGCCGGACACGCAGCGGGCGGCCTTCACCTGCGTCGACTCGAACCACTCCTCGAGCAACTCGGCCACCGAAAGCGTCATCACCTTGACGAAGTCGCCCGTGCTCTTCACATCGAGGCCCTTGAGCTTCCAGGCAAAGCGGGCCAGTTCGAGCAGGTCAGCCGGTGACTTCGCGCCTACCGCCGGCGGCGTCATCAAGAGGAGTGGGCGGACCAGCCGGGCGATCCTGGCGAGGTAGTCGCTGAACAGCGGCCAGGCGTCGGCATCTCTCCTGGAGAACTTCGCGATCTGGTCCCTGGCCTGGTTCGGATCTTTGGTCAGCAGAAGATGCGAGCCATCCGGAAAGGGGACGTAGTAGTCGGCGGCCAGCGGATACAGGATCAGGCCATGGCGGCGCAGCTCGAGCTCGCCCATCACCTCCGGCGGCATCAACGAGAGGACGTAGGACAGCGTCGAGACCGTGTACCCCGGCCATGGGTGCTCGCTGACCGCAGCGCCGCCGAGCACCGCTCGGCGTTCGAGCACCAGTGTCTTGAGACCCGCCCGCCCCAGGTAAGCCGCGGTCGCGAGACCGTTGTGCCCACCGCCGACGATGATCGCGTCGTACCCAGCCGTCAAGCGTCGAGGCTTGGACGTACGACGCCGGCTCCCCGGGAATGCACCAGTTCGCGTTTCGAGCGGACGCCGAGCTTTTCGTAGGCGTTCGCCAGGTGCGTTTCCACGGTGCGTTTGCCAATGTGCAGCTGGTCGCCGATCTCGCGCGCGGTATATCCGTCTGCCGCCAGCCGGGCCACCTGTTGCTCGCGGTTGGTAAGTCTGGCTGCTGCCGGACCGGATCCGTTTGGCCGGCTGGTCGGCACGGCCCCCGGCGTGGGCGACAGCATCGCAGCCGAGCGTGACAGAAGCTGCGACAGGCTATTGGCGATCAGCCAGGCGGCGAGGCCGAGGACCACGTACGCCGTCGTTTCAGAGGCAACGGTGATGGGGCTGAGAGTACCGAGGAACCCGCTGACGAGCAACTGACCGACCGCCACGCTGCTCACCAGCAGGGCCAGGCGTCGAGACAAGAGCCAGATCGCGGAGAGCAGCGGAAGCAAGCCCAGGGCGCTGACCGCAACCTCGATCGGGGTGGAAATATCGGCGATGAACACCAGGCTCAGCCCAAGGATGCAGATCGCCGCGATCGGCACCTCCAACGGTTGGTGGGACAGGGCGTAGGGTCGCAGCCAGATCGCTTGAATAGCCGGCGACCGCATATCCAAGAGGATACGGAATTTCGCCCGGTCCGTATGTCGCTCCGTATCAAATACGGATGACACGTATGACCCTGACGCGTCAGGTTCTCAGCAGTGGATCCCAAACACGGCGCGGAGACCGATGGCATCATCCACAGCGAGCTTCGGCGCGACGTGAGCGTCTGGGGCTCCTATATGTGGGGCTATGCCGCCGTCGGCGCCGACATCTATACGGCCCTGGGCATTATCACCCTGGCGGCCCTGGGCCTTGCCCCAATCGCGTTTCTGGCGGCGGGCCTGGTCTTTGCCCTCGTCGGCCTTTGCTATGCCGAGCTCGCCTCCGCATACCCGCTCGCGGGCGGCGGGCAGTACTTCACCCTCCGCGGGCTGGGCGACCTGTGGGGGTTGGTCGCCGGCGCGGCGCTCGTGCTCGACTACACGATCGATATCTCACTCTTCGCGGTCGTCGCCCTCGGGTACTTCAACTACTTCCTGCCGTGGATCACGTTCGGACATCACGCGCTCGATTTCACCGTCACCCTCGGTCCTATCCACCTGGCCTGGCTATGGCTGGTCGAAACCCTGTTCGGCATTTTGCTGCTGACGTGGCTCAACGTTCGTGGCATCAGGGTGTCGACGGGACTCAACGAGATCGCCGGCACCGTCGCGATCATCGCCCAGGCATTGATCGTCATCGCGGGCTTCATCCTGGTATGGAACCCGGACCTGGTCGTCCACCAGTTCCTCTATAACCGGCCGAGCCTCTCGCAATTTGCCTTCGGCTCGTCGCTCGCCATCATCGCCTTCGTCGGACTGGAGACGATTTCCCAGGTTGCCCAGGAAACGCGGCGGCCTGCCACCATCATCCCGCGCACCTCGATCGGGCTGGTGCTCTCGGTGCTCCTGTTTGCGATGGCGTTTTCCGTCCTCGCCATGGGCATGGTGAACCCATCGGATTTTCGCGGCCACGAGGGCGATCCCGTGGCGCTCGTGGCGCAACACATTCCGGCGATCGGCATCGTTGCCGCTCCGCTCACCGCCGCCATTGGGGCGCTGATCGTCTTTATCTCGGCGAATTCCGGTGTGGTGAGCTCCTCACGGCTCAGTTATTCGATGAGCCAGTTTCAGCTGTTGCCGAGCTGGTTTGCCCGCATCAACCCGAAATACGCCACGCCAGCGCGCGCCATCCTCGTGTTCAGTGGCGTCGCCATCCTGCAAACGCTTTTCGCGTTCTTTACCCCAGGCCCGGCCGGCAAGACGGCGGCGATCGACGTCCTGGCCGACCTCTACGCCTTCGGGGCAACGACTGGCTACCTTCTGGTGTTCATCTCGCTGATCACCCTGCGATTCAACGATCCCTACACGCCGCGACCCTACCGCATGCCGCTGAATATCCCGCTCACCTTTCGGGGCCAGCGGGTCTGGTTTCCCGTCCTGGGCCTGATCGGCCTTTTGGGCGTGTTCGTCTTCCTGGTGATGGTCGTGGCAACCCACGACTACGCGCGGATCGTCGGCCCGATCTGGATTGTCGCCGCCGTCGTGATTTACATTGCCTATCGGCGCCGGAAGGGATATCCCCTGGTGAAATCGCTGCCCCGTGACTGGGAGACCGCCACCAAGCAGGTCCTCCAGGCTGCCGAAGAGTTCAAGTCGCTCGAGGACTATGAAGCCGCGCTTGCTGAACGCGATGCTCGCCAGCGAGCGGAGCCAACGTGATGGGAGTCAGCGGGCTACCCGTAACCCTGCTTCTGATCGAGGGCCTGGTCCTTCTCGCGCTGGGGATTCGAGAGCTTGCCACCAGGTCCTGGATGGGTTCGGTGCTGGCCTTGTGCCTCAGCGTGCTCGCCCTGCTGAATGCCTGGGCGCTCGAACGCCGGCGGCGGGCTCGACCCTAGCAAGCCTTCCTATAATGACGACCACATGGCGGTCAAAATTCGCGTTCCCGGCGCCTTGCGTCAGCTCACCCGCGGGGCGGCGATCGTCGAAGTGAATGCCGATGATGTCTCGCAGGCGCTCGATGAGCTGAATGTGAAGTACCCCGGGTTCAAGGAACGGCTCTACGACGACAAGGGCGAGCTTCGCCAGTTCATCAATATCTACCGGAACGATGAAGACATTCGCTTCGGCTCCGGGCTGAAGACTCCCCTCAAGGACAGCGACGACCTCTCGATCGTCCCGGCGGTCGCGGGAGGCTAGTCCCTCCGTGGCGCGGACGGCGGTGCGCCTGACATTCCGGGGAGACGCCCGCAACGATCCCGTCATCTATCGTCTGGGACAGGACTACAAAGTGGTGACCAACATCCGCCGCGCCGATGTCACTGCGGACAGTGGCTGGGTCGAGCTCGAGATCGATGGCGAGCCGGCCGAGGTGGAGCGCGCCCTCGACTACTGTCGCGGTCGGGGCATTGGGGTGCAGCGGCTGGAGCCGGCATGAGAATCGCCGTCGCCATGAGTGGCGGGGTCGACTCGTCGGTGGCCGCCGCGCTGATGCGAGCGGAAGGCCATGAGGTGTTTGGTGTCACCCTGCAGCTCTGGCCCAAGGAGATGGCGGCCAGGGACTTCGACAAGCATCACGGTTGTTGCTCGCTCGACGCGGTGGAAGATGCGCGGCGGGTGGCGAGCCGGCTCGGGATTCCGTACTACGTGCTGAACTTCGAAGACGATTTCCGTTCAGCAGTGATCGATCCCTTCACCAGCGCCTACCTCGAGGGGCGCACCCCGAATCCGTGCATCCGCTGCAATGAGACGATCAAGTTCGGTTTATTGCTGCGCAAGGCGCTCGCATTGGGAGCCGACGCCCTGGCGACCGGCCACTATGCCCGCATCGAGCAGGGCGCGGTAGGCTACAGCCTGCACAAGGCCGTCGACGAGCGGAAGGATCAGTCCTACGTGCTCTATCAGCTCGATCAGGACCAACTGTCGGTGCTTCGTTTCCCGCTCGGAAAGTGGTCGAAGAGCGATGTGCGGCGCAAGGCGGCCGCGCTCGGCCTCGTAACCGCCCTCAAGCCGGAAAGCCAGGAGATCTGCTTCGTCGCCGACGGCAGTTACCGAGCACTGCTGAAAGATCGCTTCCGCGAACGGGTCAGCCCGGGTCCCGTGGTCGACGAGCGTGGCGACGTCGTCGGGGAGCACGACGGGATCGCGATGTACACCGTCGGCCAGCGGTCCGGACTGCGCCTGCACTCCGCCGGAGCGGCGTCGCCGGCGCGTTATGTCAGCAGGATCGACGCTGCCACGAACACTGTGACCATTGGAGGTCCCGAGCACTTGCTGCGCACGAGCTGCCGGGTCGAAGACGTTCGATACATCTCGGGTCAAACGCCGGCCTCGCCATTCCGGGCGACGGTGAAAATCCGGTCGCATGCACCGGAGGCGGCCGCGCTGATCAGCCCGCTGGGCGACCAGGCGCGCCTCGAGTTCGATGCGGCGCAGCGAGCGCTCGCACCAGGCCAGGCGGCGGTGTTCTATGACGGCGATCGGGTGGTCGGTGGCGGACCGATTGCCGTGAGCGAGGATTGACCCCGCTCGACGCAGCCTCGCAGCATCCGCTGCTCCCGACGTTCGCGTTGATCGCCCTCGTGTACCTCAGCTGCCTGGGCGGCGTGCTGGCGGTCCGGCTTGCCTGGCACGGTCACCTCGCTTACTGGCTGGTCGTGTTCGGGGCGTTCCTGTTCCTGGTGGGAGCGCTCTGGGGGCGCGGCTACCTCACCGGCGGCGCGACCTTCGCCTTTGTCACCGGCGGCATCGTCGCCGCCATCTTCGGAGTCGCGCTCGACCTGATCTTCGGTCCGGAGTCCGGCCCGGATCAACTCGAGAAAACCAACTCGAGCCAAACGCCGGCGAGCCAGTCTTAGCCCCAAAGAACGCCATCGCGTGGCCGTTACTCTGGCATGGATCCGAGGCTGTCGAAGACAGCCACCAGCCTGCTCGCGGCGCTTGTGCTGGCCAGTTGCGCCATCCCGCCGGGTCACGCCTCGGCCAAATCCATGGCGACCCCTGGACACGGGCCTCGCGGCATCATCACGACCTTTGCCGGGTCACTCGGCGCTGGGAATGCGATGGCGCTCTCGATCCGACCCTTCGGCATCGCGGTCTCCGGTAACCGCGTTTTGATCGCTGAACGCGACAGAAACGTCGTTCGCCTCGTTAACCGAACGACCCGCGAGTCGACGATCTATGCCGGCAACGGAGTAGCGGGGTTCTCGGGCGACGGCGGCCCGGCGACGGCCGCGCAGCTCGATGGCCCCGCCGGCATTGCCATCGACCAGTTCGGCGACGTGTTCATTTCGGAAGTCAACGGCAACCGGATTCGGAAGGTCACAACCGGCGGCGTGGTATCGACGGTCGCCGGTGGCAAAGGCGCCGGCTTCAGCGGCGACGGGGGCCTGGCGACTGCCGCGCAGCTCCAGCAGCCTGCCGGGCTTGCGACTGATGTAGTCGGAAACCTGTACATCGCCGATGAGGCTAATCGCCGCGTGCGGAAGGTCACGCCATCGGGAGAGATCAGTACGGTTGCGCCTGACGCCGACCTCGAACCGCTGGCCATCGCCACGAATCCCGCCGGCGATCTCTTCGTCATGGATCAGCACCTGCAGGTCCGCAAGGTGACGGCCGGCGGGACCATCCTGACGGTGGCGGGAAATGGCACTCGGGGTTTCTCGGGCGACGGCGGCCCGGCGACTGCCGCGTCCTTCTACCAACCCGGCGCCCTGGCGACCGATGCATTCGGGGACCTGTTCATTGCGGATTTTTCGATCGTGCGCGAGGTCGACGAGCACGGCATGATTCGCACCGTCCTGAAGGCCGACAAGGATTCGCCCCTGATCCAGGGCCTCGCGACTGACGACCAGGGCAACCTCTACACAGCCGACTGGGTTGGTTACCACGTTCGCGAACTCTCACGCGGTGGTCATTTATCGGTCTTCGCCGGGAACGGCGACATGGATTATTCCGGCGAGGGCGGACCTGCGACGGCCAGCCAGCTTGGCGATCCCTGGGGGGTGGCCGCCGATGGGCAGGCAAATGTGTATCTCGGCGACTTCGCGGCGGGACGGGTGCTCAAAATTACTCCGGACGGAAGCATTCACACAATCGTGGCGGCTGGTCCATGCTGTGACTCCGGAAGAGGACGTACGCCCACCGGCCTCAATCAGCCGTCCGGCCTCTCGCTTGATCCTGAGGGAAATCTCTTCATCGCCGACTACGGGCAAATCGTTCTCAAGCTCGATCCTGTCGGCAATCTGGCGGCTTTCGCGGGGACCGGCCTCCAGCCTGGCTCGGCGGGTAACGGAGTTCCAGCGACATCCGTGAGTCTCTTTGTCCTGGATGTCGCCGCCGACGACAAGGGCAACGTGTACATTGCCGACCTGACCGGCATCCGAAAGGTTGACTCGACCGGCATCATCAGCAGCCCCTGGGCAGGTGTGCATCCTCGAGATGTCAATGGTGTGGCGGTCGACCGCCAGGGAAACGTGTTCATGTCTGACGGCCTGAACCATCAGGTCCTGGAAGTCCTCGCCAATGGCACGTCGCGGGTCGTCGCGGGTACGGGCTCCGAGGGCGATTCCGGTGACGGAGGTCAGGCAATCGCCGCCAAACTGACCACGCCGGAGGGGCTGGCGTTTGACCAGCAGGGGGATCTCTTCATCGCCGATGCCGGGGCCAACGTGATCCGGCGCGTCGACTCAAAAGGCGTGATCACGACCGTGGCCGGCAACGGCAAGGCTGGACGCACGGGTGACGGTGGCCTCGCCGTGCGGGCGAGTCTCAACGATCCTCGCTCGGTGGCGGTCGATGCCCAGGGAAATCTCTTCATCGCCGATCAAGGAAATAAGCTGGTCAGGCGGGTACAGGGCCCGATTCCGTAAGCGAGTCGGGTCGCCTCTCGACCCGGCTACCATGGTGGGCTGATGGACGTCTCCGACAAGTACATGCAGGCGGCGATCGTCCGGCGCGAGGACTATTCGCCCACGCTGTGGTCGGTCTGGATGAAGCCTCCCCAGGAGCTGGGATTCAAGGCCGGCCAGTACGTCGCCTTCGGCGTCGAGAACCACGAGAAGGTGCTGGAGCGGGCGTTCTCGATCGTGTCCAGCCCCTATGAGCCAGAGCTCGAGTTCTTCATCGAGAAGGTTCCGAACGGGGCGCTCTCACCCCAGCTATATGAGCTCAAGGTTGGTGACTGCGTGTTCATGCGCAAAAAGGCCAAGGGCATCTTCAACATCGACGCCAAGTCCGGGCACACGCAGCACTTTCTGGTTTCGACGGTGACGGGAATCGCGCCGTACATCAGCATGGTCCGCACCATCGTGCGGGACCTCAGGGAAGGTCGATTGGCGGAACCGTTCCGGCTGATCGTGCTCCAGGGGGTGTCGCGCTCGGACGAATTCGGATACGACCGCGAGCTGCAGGCGGTGGCCGCCGAGCACTCGTGGTTGACCTACATCCCGACGATCAGCCGGCCATGGGAGGATCCCAAGTGGAAAGGCGAGCGGGGGAGGGTGGACGATCTGATCCGGAAATACGCCGACAATCTCGGCCTCACCCCAGAGACAACGACGGCCTATCTCTGCGGAAATGCCGGAATGATCGTCAACGCACGGGATATCCTGCGCCGCCGCGGATTCGACCAACCCTCGATCAAAGAGGAGACCTACTGGCCGCCCGGCGAGGGGGAGGTCGAATACTGAGCCTGCAGGCCTCGCAATTGCCCGTTAAGTAGAATCTGACCCCGTGCTCCTGATCGGCTCGCTACCTCAACCGATCACTTCGGCACCCATCGTCATCCTTATTTATGTTGTCCTGATCCTGATGGTCGGCTGCGCGCTGGCCAGTGTGGTCTTCCGGGACCTGCTCTACGCGGTTGGGGCTTATGCCGCGACCATGCTGCTGGTCGCCATCCTCTATCTGACCATCGCGCCGCTACTGCTCTTCGCCTTTCAGCTCCTGGTCTTCACCACCATCAGTGCGGCGCTGTTGATCAGCGTGCTGCGCCAAAGCAGCGGCCTGATGGAGTCGCGAGTCGGTCCGCTGAGCCGCGAATGGATGATCGGCGCCGCAGCCGGAGGGGTGCTGTTTGCCATCCTCGGCGTCGTCCTGGCGGCCACCAGCTGGCCGGTCCACGTCTGTTGCGCGCTACCCGGAAGCCTCTCCGAGACCCTCAGCACAACCTACGTCGTGGGCGTCTGGACCATGGCGATCCTGCTCGGGTCGGCGGCATTGGGATGTGGTCTCTTGCTGGTGACCGCGACCCCCACCCTGCCCTCCCCCCGAGGGGGAGGAAGAACTCGAGTGCCGTCCTCTGGTAGGGGAAGGGAGACTCGACCTCGATGACGGCTGGGATCAATCTCGTCCTGGTTGCCTCGGCCGCGCTCTTCGCCGTGGGGGCATTCGCCGTGGTTGCCCGGCGGAGCGCGATCATCAGCCTGCTGGGGACGCAGTTCATGCTGCTCGCCGGCGCCGTCGCGTTCGTGGCCTTCGGGCGGTTTGGATTGGGCGCCCAAAACCAGACGGCTGCCGGGGCGATGGCCCTGTTCGTCGGAGCCACGGCGGTCACCCAGCTGGCCGTTGGGCTGGTAATGGCGCTGCTGGTCTATCGAGAAACGCGCAGTTTTGCCGTCGATGTCGATCGTGGCTAGGCCCGCTCGTTCGTGAGCCTGGTGCTCCTCGCGGCCGCTGCCAAAGGGCCGCTCGATACCTGGAGCCCGACGCTCTTCGGGCTGTTTGCTCTGCTGCTCCCCTTGACCGGACTGGTCATCATCCTGGCCTTCACCATCGACTCGCGGCGGCTGAGTCAGGCGATTGCCGTCCTCTTCACGCTTGGGGCGGTGCTCTGTGCCCTCCTGATGCTGGCGATCGAGCTCGCGCATCCCCAGCATCTCGAGCGAGTCGGTACCTACCTGCAGTTCTTCACCGGGCAGTCGGGCGCCGCCTCGGAGTTCAGCCTGCAATGGGGCGTGCTCGCCGACCCGCTGGCGTCCGTCGTGCTGGTGATGGTTGCGCTCGTGAGTCTGTTCGTCCAGCTCTACGCGTTGAGCTTTATTCGCCGGGAGGACGACCCGATTCGTTTTTTCGGCCTCGTCCTGTTCACCACCTTCGCGATGACCGGCGTCGTCCTTTCCGTCACGCTCTTCGAGATGCTGATCTTCCTCGGCCTGGTGACGCTGTCGAGCTATCTGTTGATCGGCTACTGGTGGCAACGGGAGGGCTCGGGATCGGCCTCGCTGCTCGCCTTCGGCATCTCGGCGTTCGGTGACGTGGCGCTGCTGGTTGCGACCGCCTATCTCTACTTCCGCTTCACCGACCTGAACTTCCAGGGGCTGGCCAACCTGTATGCCAACGGGTATCTCAACGGTCGAGTGGGCGCCAACGGGCTCTTCCTGATTGCCCTGCTGGTGTTGATCGCGGCCGCGGCCAAGTCGGCCCTATTCCCGTTGCATGTCTGGCTACCGCGCAGCGCGCAGGCGCCCGCGCCGGCCGCCGCGTTGATCCATTCGGCCGGTGCCGCGCTCTGCGGCGTGTACCTGATTGCCAGGATGTATGCGCTGTTTCATGCCAGCCCGCGCGCCCTGGCGCTGCTCGCCGTCGTCGGCGGGCTGACCGCCCTGCTCGGCGCACTGTTCGCGCTCTTCCAGGACAATTTGAAGCGGGCCATCGCCTACACAACGATGGCAGAGCTCGGCCTGATGGTGCTGGGGCTGGGGATCAGTGCCTACGGCGCTGCGGTCTTCGAGGCCTTCACCCAGGCGTGGCCGAAAGCCCTGCTCTTCCTGGCCGCTGGCGTCATCATCCGCGAGCTGCGCACCGAGCGGATGGGGGAGATGGGAGGTTTGTGGCGGCGCATGCCGTTTGCCAGCTGGATGCTGCTGATTGCGGTGGCGGCGGCTGCCGGCGTTCCTCCATTGAGCACGTTCTGGAGCAAGGACGCGATCCTGTCCAAGGCGCTGGCGATTTCCAGCGTCCCGGCGGTCGTAGTGGGCACGGCCGTGACCTTGATCGGCGCGATCGCCCTGGCCCGGATCTTCTGCCTGGTGTCGACCGGCGAGACGGCTCGTCGGCGACGCTTCGAGCCCGAGCGCATTCGCGATGCGAGCGGCCGGATGGCGTTCGCGATGGTGCTGTTTGCAATCGGAAGCGTCGTCGGCGGCGCGATCCGAGTATTTCGGGGCCACATCGATCCGATCGCGTTCGTCAGCTTCCCGGGTGTGGTGCTGGCGAACTCGCACCTGCTGGCGGCCGGCGTTACTGCCGTAGCCGCGGTGGCCGGTGTCGCCATCGGCTGGCTGATCTATGGGCCGCGGCTGGTTCCGGTGACCGCGCTGCAGCCACTGCGTCCAAGCCTGACAGAGGGACTCTTCGTCGATCAGGCCTATGGCCAGGGGGTCCGGCTGGGCGTGCTGCCGTTGAGCCGCGGTCTCGGATGGGTTGATCGGCGTGTCGTGGACGGCGCTCTCGATCTGGTGGCCGATAGCCTCGCGTTTGCCAGCCGGCCACGCCGCTGGCTCGGTGAGCTGCACACCCGCCAGCTGGCGATCGGGGTCGTCGCCGCCGTGCTGGCGCTCGCCCTGGTCAGCATCGTGCTGACCGGGCGGTTGATCGGGACGACATGACGACCCTGCTGGCCGTTCTCGAGGCGACCACCACCCAACCGACGACGATCAACATTCCGACGCTGCTGCTCAGCGGCATGGTCTGGGTTCCCGCGCTGGGCGCCGTCGGCCTGCTGTTCTTCCCCTCGCGCACCGACGCCCATCGCGATCGCATCCGCAGCTTCGTGCTGGCCATGACCGCGCTGGTGCTTGGGCTCGGCGTAGTGATGTGGTACGGCTTTCGCGACCAGACCGGAACCTTTGCCTACGAGGAAACTCGGGGGTGGCTCTCCAGCCTGGGGTCGACGTATCACCTCGGTGTCGACGGGGTCAGCATGCCCCTCCTGCTGCTCAGCGCCTTCCTCTTTGTCTTTGCCGCGCTGGCGTCGACTCGAGTGCGCGAGCAGACAAAGGCCTTTTTCATCTTGCTGCTGGTGCTCGAAACCGGCGTGAACGGCGCCCTGTGCTCGCTCGATTACCTGCTGTTTTTCCTCTTCTGGCAACTGCAGGCGGTTCCGATGTTCTTGCTCGTCGCTCGCTTCGGCGGCGTGCAGCGGATGGCGGCTGCCTGGAAGTTGCTGGCGATTGACCTGCTGGCCAGCGCCGCCCTCTTGCTGGCGATCCTGATCCTCTACTTCAAATCGCCGACCCGGACGTTTGACATCGCCACCCTGCACGATGTGACCCTGCCGGCCGGCACAGCGCTGCTGCTGACCTGGTTGTTCTTCATCGCCTTTGCGGCGCGGATGCCCGTCGTGCCCCTGCATCTCGGCTTCATCGACGGACAGGCGCAGGCGTCGCTGCCAGTGGCGATGATCCTGACTGGGGTCGTCGTCAAGCTGGGTGGTTACGGCATCATCCGCGTCGACGTGGGTGAGTTTCAGACCGCCTTCCACAAGATCGTCGGCGTGGTGGTGGTGATCGCGGTCGTCACCGTGCTATGGGGCGCGATGGCGGCGATCGCCCAGGATGATCTGCGCCGCCTGATCGGTTACGTGGTGATGAGCCACATGGGGCTGGTGCTGCTGGCGGCAGCGTCGGCTGCGCCGGTGGCGATCAACGGAGCCGTTCTGATGATGCTGGCAGACGGGCTCTCCGCCGCCCTGCTGGTGCTGGTGGCGGTCGCGGTGGTGGAACGGACCGGCACGGCGTCGATCCGGGCGATGGGCGGGCTGGCGGCGCGCATGACGCGAGGTGCCATCCTGGCCGTGCTGACGGCGCTGGCTGCGGCCGGCTTTCCGGGCCTGCTGGGTTTTCTCGCAACGTTGATGATCGCGATCGGCGCCTATCCGACCCATCGGCTGGCCACACCGCTGGCCCTGGTGGGCGTGCTCATCGTCGCCGGCGTGATGGTGTGGACCGTGCAGCGAATCTTCTTTGGCCCCCTGCCGGAGGGGGAAGCGCGCGTTCGCGACCTGGGGACCCTGGAGCTCGGCACTGGCGTTGGCCTGTTTGCCTTGATCGCCCTGCTGGGCGTGCTTCCGGCGATCCTGATGGACGCCATCAACTTCTCGGTGATCACGTTGCTCTCGAGAGGCGGCGCGTGAGGACCTTCGGTAACCTGCTGGTCCTCTCGCCGGAGCTCTGGCTGGTGGCCGGAGCGATCGTGGTCTTCGCGCTGGCGCGTTTCACCTCCGGCGGAACTGCCACGTGGGTGGCCGTCGTTACGCTGGCGCTCGCATTCCTGGCGCTGGCCACCCAGTTCAAGCAGACGCTCACCGTCCTGGGCGGCGCGTTTGCGCTCGACGGCTTTGCCATCGTCGCCGATGTCGTCATCCTCGCCTCTGCGGCGCTGGCGCTGCTGACGACCAAGGCGGACGTTCTCCCTGGCGAACGGGAGGCCCCCACGCTTCCCGGCTTCTTCCTGCTGGCGACCCTGGGCGCGATGCTGGCGGTCTCCGCCGCCGAGATGGTGGCGTTGTTCCTCGCCCTCGAACTGCTGGCCGTCAACCTATATATCCTGACCGGCCTGACCCGGCGCGGTCCGGGGTCGGCGGCAACGTCCGTTGGATACCTGCTCCTCGGTACCGTGGGCACCGGCTTCCTCGTCTACGGGCTCGCCCTGGTCTTTGGGCTGACCGGTCAGACCGAGCTGCGGGCAGCCGGCGCCTCAATGAGCGAGCTCAAGCCGACCCAGGCCGCCGTTCTGCTGGCGCTGAGCCTGCTGCTCGGCGGTTTCGCCGTCCGGATGGGCCTGGTCCCCGTGCGCTGGTGGACCCGAACCTTCGAGATCGGCGTCCCGCTTCGGGTGGTGCTGTTCGTCGAATCTGTGGGCGTGGTCACCGGGCTGGCGGTGTTCGGCCGGCTGCTGGCCGCCACCTTTGCCGGTACCCGGGTTCCCTACGCGGCTGTGCTCGCCGGCGTGGCGGCGATCGCCATGACCGCGGGAACGCTGATGGCCCTGATGCAGACCAGCATCCGTCGATTGCTCGTCTACTCGATGATCGCCCAGGCGGGGTTTGGCCTTGCTGCATTCACTGACCTGAACGGTGCCGGGCTCAGCGCGCTCCTGGTCTTCCTGGTCGCGCTTGCCCTGACCAGCGTCGCCGCTTTTGCGACGGTGATCGCCTACAGCCGGTCGGTCCACAGTGATGCGATTTCCGACCTGGCGGGGATGTCGCGCGCCACACCGGGGCTCGCGCTTGCGCTGGCGCTCACGCTGCTATCCCTCGCCGGGCTGCCGCCGCTGGCGGGATTTCTGGGCAAGCTGCTCATCCTGCAGGCCGCCGTCGACGGCGGCTACACCTGGCTGGCCGTGATCGCTGCCGCCAACATCGTGATCGCCGCGCTCGGCTCGCTGCGGGTGATCCGGACGGTCTTCATCGACCCACCCATCTTCGAGGTGATCCCGGCGCGGCTGGATCGTGGTATCCAGGCCGCGATCGGACTTGCCTGTGCCGGCCTGGTCTTCATCGGGCTATTCCTGGAGCCGCTCTATCGCGCCGCCAGCTACGGCCGGAACGCTCTTCTTCACTGAGCGTGACAGCGGGGACCACTATCAAGCTTTAGCCCAGCGGAACGGTCGGCGCGCCGGCGTTCGCGCGGGTAACCTTCCGCGGGATGCCGTCGTTTACCGGGCGACCAATGGGAGCTGCTCCGGGCCGGCGCCGGCGACGCGGTTCCCGCCGTTTCAGTACCCCGAGCCCCCTCCCTGCCCTCCCCCAGAGGGGAAGGGAGCAAAGAGCGCCGCAAGATCGTCGGCGATCGAAACTGTCCAGATGGGTCTGGCGGGTCGTCCTGATGGCGACGTCCGGTCTCGTCATCGTCGCGGTCGGAACCGGCACGTTGCTTTACAGCTATGCGGGCGAGCTGCCCAGCCTGAACCACCTCAGCGCCCAGAGCCTGCCGCAGACAACCAGGATCTACGCCCGCGACGGCGTCACCCTCCTGGAGGAGCGATACCAGCAACGGCGCACCGTCGTGCCCCTGAATGAAATCTCCTGGGACCTGCGTCATGCGACGATCTCGATCGAGGATCGTGACTTCTATAACCACGGCGCGGTCAATCCGGTGCGTATGCTGGCCGCCGGCTTCTACGACGTGCTGCACCAACAGGCAGCACAGGGCGGCAGCACGATCACGCAGCAGCTGGTCAAGAACTATCTCCTGAGCGACAGCGCCGGCAGCCGCAGCTTTGACCGCAAAGCGCGCGAGCTCATCCTCTCGGTCGAGCTCGAGCAGCAGTATTCCAAGGACCAAATCCTGGAGATGTACCTGAACACCATCTTCTACGGCAACCAGTCCTTCGGTGTAGAAGCGGCCTCGCAGACCTACTTTGCGAAGTCGGCCCGCTCGCTCGACCTGGCCGAAGCCAGTTTCCTGGCGGGGTTGCCGCAACGCCCGAGTTATCTCGATCCATTCCTGACCGACGGCTACACCCATGCCCGCGGCCGGCAGCGCGATGTGCTGGACGCGATGGTTCGGGATGGCTACGTCTCCGCGGCGGCCGCCAGCAAGGCCTATGCGGAGGACCTTCGCCCGGTGCTGACGGCGGCGCACAACGCGCTTGCTGCCCAGCGCTCGTCGATCGCGCCGCATTTCGTCGACCAGGTTTGGGCCGAGCTGGGGCAGCGCTACGCTCCGAGCTACTTGCTTCGCGGCGGCTTGCGGATCATGACCACTCTCGATCCCAGGGCGCAGGCACTGGCTACGCAGGCCGTGCATGACGGGGTCGCGCGCTACGCGGCCAGCTATCGTGTCAACAACGGCGCCATGCTGGTGATGAATCCGCACACCGGCGAAGTGCTGGCTGAAGTGGGCAGCGCCGATTACTCGAACAGTGACATCGGCGGCCAAATCAACTACACGATTGCGCCGCGACAACCGGGCTCGTCGTTCAAGCCCTACACCTACCTGACCGCGCTGCTGAACGGCTGGACGCCGGCCTCACCGCTGGACGACAGCAACGGCGCCAAGGCCTTTCCCGGCTACCCGGTGCATGACTGGGACGGAAAAGAGCTCGGCACCATCACGCTGCGGCAGTCGCTGCAGCAATCACGGAACATTTCCTCCGTCCACCTCTTCAAAGACGTCGGCGTCCAGAAGGTGCTGACCACGGCGACAACGCTTGGCATCACGACGAAACTCGACCCAACATTGCCCACCACGCTCGGGGCGAGCGAAGTCCGCATGATCGATCACCTCTCGGCCTACAGCGCCTTCGCCAACGGCGGCCACAAGGTCCAGCCAATGGACATCCTCGAAATCCGCGACCCGTCGGGAAGCCTGATCGAATCGCACACGCCCCAGGCTGATGCGGGTGACCGGGTGCTGCCGGCGTCCGCCACCTACCTCTTGACGGACATCCTCAAAGGGGCGGTCCATCCGTCATCGGGATTCGCGGTGGCCGCCAAGTCTGGCACGACCACCGATTTCAAGGACGCCTGGTATGTCGGCTACACGACGGACCTGGCCGTTGCTTCGTGGATGGGCCGGACCGTCAGCCAGCCAACCCCGCACAACGAATCGATGTACACCAGCCGCTACGGCGGGCTCTGGGGTGAGGTGGGGCCTGCCTTCGGCTGGAGGCAGTTCATGAAGGCGTACTACAGCGCCAGGAAACCGGCGGATTGGACTCGCCCGGCGGAGGTCTCATCGATGACGCTCTGCAAGCTGACCGGCCAGCCGGCGCCGGCGGACGTGTCCCCCGATCTGGCGGTCACCGACCTGGCCATCACTCCCGACCCGTCGACGCCGCGGGCGCCCTGCGGATCGTCGAACGGCGACGGCGGATCCGGATCCGGGTCCGGCGGGATCCTTGGACTGCCTGGGCTGCCCGGCCTGCCGATCAACCCTCCGACCCTGCCCTCCCTCCCGCCGATCGTGCCGTAGCGCCCGAGCCGGGTTCCGCGCGGCAGCGGCGATCGCCAGACGGTCCTTGACGCTTCAGCCGAAACGGACTTTACTCAAAGCGTGGTCCGCCGCCCAACCGAGAGAACGGGCGAAAAGGACGAGCCCGATCTCCCGCCGAATATCTTCGTCATCGGCCTGCTGCACGACCTCAAGAACGGGGGGTACAGCCGGCGAGCCTGGGCCGCCTTCTGGCGCGCCTCCTGGATCCGATCGGTCCAGATCTATCAGATGAACGACGACCTCCGAGCATCGTGGTTCCGCTTCACCGTGGCCGGCGCGATGGCCATGATCCTGGTGAGCTTGGGCGTCTACGGCTACTTCGGCCTGGCTGACGCGGTCGGCTTTCTCACGACCAGCCTGATCTGGTGGGTGGTCTTGATGTTCGACCTGGCCCTGCATCTCGGACTCATGGTCAATCTCGAATCCGGGGATCTGCAGCCAAGCCTGGGTTGGCCGAACCGGCTGACCGAGCTTCGTGGATTTTCGGCAGTGTGGGTGGCGTGGGCGGCACACTGGGCCAGCAGCGGCACCTACCTGCCGCTGGTCGCGGTGTTCGGGCTGGCGGCCTTTACCGATCTGGCGGATGGGTGGCTCGCCCGCCGCCGGCACGCCTCGACTCGCTGGGGCCGGCTCTACGACCCGCTCATGGACGGCATCTTCTTCAGCGTGGCGGCGATCTCGCTGGCGGTGATCGGCGTCCTGCCCGAATGGCTGGCCGCGCTGGTCACCTTCCGTTATGCGCTGCCGATCGTTGGCGGGCTTGCGTTCCTGGTAGTGCGCCGGCGTACCCTCCGAGTCCGGCACACCCCCTGGGGCCGGGCGTCATCGGCGGCGATCGCGCTGACGGTTTTCGGCGCCGCTGCCGCCACCTCCCTGCATCTGCCCTTCGGCACCATCGCGCCGGCCTTCTACGGTCTGGTCGGCGTCACCGCGGTGGGCGCGCTGATCACCATCCTGATGAAGGGCATCGAACAGGCGTAGGGACCGCCGCGGGTTCTTACCCAATTCGAAATTCCGGCGACGTAGAATCCGTACGGTGCGACTTCGGCAGCTTGCCGCTCTCGGGGCGGCGATCGTTCTCGCTGCCTGCGCCACGGCGCCGACCGGCAGCGCCCAGGCCACCATCAAGGTTGGTGCTCTCTTTCCGCTGACTGGCCTGCAGGCGCCCCTGGCCAAGCAGCAATACGCCGGCGTCCAGATCGCGCGCGACTTCATCAATGCCGACGGTGGCGTGGACGGGGTGCCGGTTACCCTGCTCACCAAAGATCTGACCCAGCCGACGGATGCGGGGACCAGGGTCCGGGAGCTGCAGGGCCAGGGCGTACGGACCATCCTCGGCGCCTACTCGAGCAGCATCTCGATGGCGGTGAGCGCCGCCAGCCAATCGCGAGGCATCCTGTACTGGGAGGCGGGGGCGGTGGCCGACCAGCTGACCGGCCGGGGCTACCCGCTGGTCTTCCGGGTGGGGGCGACCGGCTCGAACCTGGGGACGATGGCGAGCCATTTCGCGGCGCAGGTCCTGGCGCCGCGGCTGAGCGCAGCCCCGTCGGATCTGCGGATGGTGATCGTCCACAACGTCGACGGTTATCCGACGTCGGTGGCCACGGCGGTGGAGCAGGAAGCGCGACGCAACGGCATCACGGTCGCGGGCAATGTCGTCTACGATGCGCACGTCCCGGACTGGGCTTCGGTCTTGAGCCAGGTCCGGGCTTCCCGACCGAACCTCCTGGTGCTCGCGTCCTATATCGCCGACGGCGTCGACTTTCGGCGGGCGATGTTGAAGGACGGCCTTCACGTTGACGCCTTCATCGGATCGACGATGGCGCAATGCGTGCCCGACTTCGGCGCGATGCTCGGCGCCGACGCGATCGGCGTCTTTGCCGCCGACCGGCCACCGCACGGATTCAATCCAACAGCGCTCAATCAGACCGGCCAGGCGATCTATGCGCGCTTTGCCGCTGCCTACCGGCGGGAATACGGCACCGACCCAACCGAAGAGTCGCTGTCCGGTTTCGCCGCGGCATGGACACTGTTCCATTACGTGCTGCCGCGGGCCGGCAACCTGAGTGCCAGCGCCATCGCGTCGGCGGCGCGGTCGCTCGACCTTCCCGCCGGGACGCTGGCGAATGGCGCGGGCGTGAAGTTCGCGACGAGCGCTGATGCCAGAGGCCAGAATGTCCGGGCGGCCAGCGTCATCTGGCAGTGGCAGGGCGTGCGCCACAGCGTGACGGTTTATCCGCCGGTCTTTGCGACCGGGACGCCGGGGTTCATCCCGCTACCACGGTGATCGAGGTCCGACTCGCCGCTCCGCGGCGGGCCGCTCAACTCACCGCCCTCGTGCTGGGCGCGGCGCTACTGCGGGCGCTGCTCCTGCCGCTGGGCGACGTGCTGAGCACCGCCGTCTTTGCTGCCTGTCTGCTTGGAATCAGCCTGATCCAGACGCCAGCCCGACTGACAGAAGACGTTCTATGGGGGAGGGGAGCCGCGATATTGGCCGGACTGGCGGTCGGTGCAGTCCTGTTGTTGCCAGGGATCTCTGGATCGCCAACTTCAAGGCCGCTTGCGGCGTTCTGGTCATGGGCTGCGATCGCCGCGATCGTTGCGACGCTCGAGGAAACTGCGATTCGCGCAGTGCTGTACCGGAGCTGGCGTGATGAGGCGGGTCCCGTCGCCGCGATCGTCGCCGGCGCAGCCGTGTTTGCCCTGATTCATCTACCGCGATATGGCTTCGCCGCGATGCCGCTCGACCTCGCCGTCGGCTTCGCCCTCAGCGGCTTGCGGGCAGTGACGGGTCGGGTCCTGCCCTGCGCCGTCGCCCATACGATCGCCGACTGGGGCGCCTGGTTCTGGGCGTGATCCGCAGCCGGCGCGCCGGACTGACAGCACTCGTGCTCGGCCTGGCGGTTGCAATCCTGATCCATGGGCGTTTTGCTGCGCCGCCTATCTACGACGGGATCTACGTCCCGCCGGCCCCGTACCGATACGAGTCCCCACCGCCGAATTTGCGCGCCGGGAATCAGCCGCCGCTGGGCGGAGAGGTGAGGTATCCGGTGCAGAACGGTCAGGTCCCGGGGGGCGGTGTCACCACCGGGGACAACCAGGTCATCATCTTTTTCGGTCCCGGCTTTTTCAAAGCGCCGCCCGGGGCCACCAGTGTCACGTGCAGTATCGAGCCGGATGCCAACCCGCCGGCACCGCCGTCTGGTGAGGACATCCGGGGCAACGTCTATCGCATCAATTGCGTCGGGGAGCCGGGTAATGGCCCGGTCAGCGTGACCTCGACGTTCCACCTGACCATGCGCCTGCCGGCAGGCAAGACCAATGACATCCGCTTCTACGATGGCCAGTCCTGGCAGACGCTGCAGACGCTCTTTGCGCCCCAGGGCGATCCGTATGCCAGCGCGAATGCTCCCGGTTTCGGCGAGTATGCGGCGATGGCCAGGAGCGGGGCGCAATCCGGCGACAACGTCTTCAGCATGCTCGGCCGGTATGCAGAGTTCTACGGCATCCTGGCCCTCGTCATCATCTTTGGGGTGATTGCGGTCGTTCAAGAGATCCGCCGCCGCAGGCTGCGTCGACCGCCGAAGGCCAAGGGCAATCGCTAAAAGACATTCGTTATCGTGATCGAGGTGATGCCCCTTCATGCCAGCCTAGGCGTGACCTCGTGGACCTGGGAACCGACGGTGCTTGCCGGCATGCTGGCCCTGGCGGCGGGGTATATCTGGCTGCTGCGCAGCGGACGGCAGCCGGCGTCATGGTCACCGATGGCCCGCGTCTATTTCGCCGGCGGCTTGCTGGTACTGTTTCTGGCGCTGTCTTCGCCGATCGACACCGGAGGCGATCGCTACCTCTTCAGCCTGCACATGCTGCAGCATCTGCTGCTCGCCATGATCGTGCCGCCGCTTTTGCTGCTGGGCCTGCCCAGGCAATGGCGGGTGTTTGACCGACTGCACGTTTCGCCGCTCGCCGCGAATATAACCTTCAATCTTGTTCTGGCGGCCTGGCATTTGCCGTTCCTGTATGAGACGACGCTTCGCAACGAGCCAGTTCACGTCCTGGAGCATTTGAGCTTTCTCGCCGCCGGGATTCTCTTTTGGTGGCCGATCGTCGAGCCCTCGGTGAGACCGCGAGCGATGACCGTGGTCGGCAAGATCGCCTACCTCGGCTTTGCCGGGGTCCCGCCCACCATCCTGGGACTGGCGTTCATCCTTTCGCAAACGGTGATCTATCCGTTCTATGCCGCCGCGCCGCGGGTGACGCCGCTATCGCCGCTCGACGATCAGCTGATTGCCGGCCTGATCATGTTCGGGCTGGGCAACCTGATCTATTTCGTCACGATCTGGATCATCTTCTTCAGCCTCGACGACAAGCACGCGACCGCCGGAGAGCAACCGGCTCTGGGCATCGAATCGACCGCGACCCTTCGACGTTGAGGGACCCCCTCTCCGACCCTCCCCACAAGCGGGAGGGAGATTGACCGGAATCTGCGTTGCGCTGACGCGCGAGCCTACTGCCGTTGGCATGCGAAGATAGGGCGATGGCGGAGCCGGAACCGAGCCCCCTGGGCCGCCTCAAACCCCTCCACGAGCCGGACGTCGAACGCGCCGGTATCGGTCGTTCCCTTCGCGACATCATCCTCGGCGGCCAGGACGGCCTGGTCAATGTCCTCGGCCTGGTACTGGGCGTCGCGGCGGCGACCGCCCAGCTCCGCATCATCATCGCCGCAGCGCTGGCAGCGACATTCTCCGAGTCGATCGCCATGGGCGGAGTCGCCTATACCTCGGCGCTGGCCGAGCGCGATTACTACCTGGCGCAGCTCGAGCAAGAGCGACGTGAAGTCGAGGAGGTCCCGGACGTCGAGCGCGAGGAGGTGCGGGAGATCTTCCGCGATAAGGGGTTGCGTGCCGATGTCCTCGACCGAGTCGTGGATCAGATCACGTCTGACAAGGACGTCTGGGTCGACGTGATGATGCGTGACGAACTCCATCTCGCGCCGGTCCCGAGCAAGGGCGTGGTGCGCCGAGCGTTTGTGACGGGCTTCGCCACGCTGATCGGGTCGTTGATTCCGTTGATTCCGTTTCTGTTCGTGCCGCCCCTTGGAATCTCGGCGACCGTAGCCACAATCCTGGCGCTGCCGCTCTGCGCCGCCGTCCTCTTCGGCGTCGGCGCCTACAAGGCGCTGACCCTGGTTGGGGACTGGCGGATCAGCGGGCTGCAGATGCTGGTGATCGGCATGGTCTCGGCCGCCGCCGGGTACGGGATCGGGCGCTTGCTCCATGTCAGCGGTGGCTGAGCGCCCGGATTTGGCCGTAACCGAATTCGGGATCAGCTCACTGACAGTGTTATGTATCTCTAACCAGGCGCGGTTATACTCCGGGCGATGAGTCGGTTTTCGACCGGCCGGCTATTCGCGACCCTCGTGCTGGGCGTCCTACTCGAGCCGCTCGGCCATGCGGCGGCGTACGTCCTTCGTTACGGACCGTCGCAGGCCTGGCAGATCCAATCCCAGGGCGGCCATGCCTATTTCCCACGGATCTTTTCGCTGAGCGTGGGCTCCCTGCTGGTCGCCGCGGTGCTGGCGATTCTGACCGTGATCTCGGTGCGGCAGATCCTTGGACACCGCCCGATGCCGGCGGCCGGCTTGCGGGAAACGTTCGTGCTGCTGGCGCTCACCCAGTGCGCGATGTTCGTCGGCAAAGAGACGATGGAAGCGCTGGCTATTCAGGCCACGCCGGACGCGATCAGTATCGGCCTCCTGGCGGTGTGTGTTCAGCTTCCACTCGCCGGGCTGGCAGCCTGCGTGGTGCACTGGATGCGCGGATACCTGGCCCTCGCCCCCGAGGCGGTCCGGGTTTTGCTCGCGATTCGGCTCGCGCCCACGGTATCCGCACGGGTCCTTCGTTCCTATCCGGTCCCTTCGCGGCTTGCCCAAGTTCCCGCCGGGCGATGGTACCGGCGCCGAGGTCCACCTCGCTTCTCCTGACCTGAGCTGTCGGGCCGCGCACGCGGCCGCGAAAATCACGTGTCAAGGAGATCAATTGCCTCGCCACTTCATTCCGTTTCACCTGCTCGCCGCCGCCGCGATCGCGACGGCTTTCGGACTGACGGCCGTCGTCCCGGTATCCGCTCATGAGGTTCGGACCGTTGGTAACTACCAGTTCACCGTTGGTTGGCTGCACGAACCTGCCTACACCGACGAGCAGAACGCGGTCCAGTTCCTGCTCGCCGACAAGAGCGGGAATCCTGTGACCGACCTGGGAGACACCCTCAAGGTCGAGGTCATCTACGGGAGCCAGAAAATGCCGGCGCAGAGTCTCAATCCAACCTACGACCCGGACACCGGCCTTGGCAAGCAAGGCGAGTATCTCGCCAGCCTGATCCCGACCCGTCCTGGAAAGTACACGTTCCATTTCACCGGGTCCGTGAAGGGCCAGACCGTGGACCAATCGTTTACCTCCGGACCGAACACCTTCGATGAGGTGAAAGAGCCGACCGGCGTTGAGTTCCCGGCACAGGATCCGACGCGAGGCCAGATGGCGCAGCGGCTCGACAGCAGACTGTCCACCACTCAGACAACTGCCAAGAATGATGCCGACCTGGCTCGGAACCTGGCCATCGCCGGCATCGTGCTGGGCGCGCTCGCCATTGTTGGCGTGGTCGTGGTGTCGGTAAGCCGCCGGAGGACATCGATGCGCTAAATGCGGCGCATCCTTCTGGCGCTACTCGTCGCCTCGTTCGGGGTGGTGAGCTTCAGCGTTCTCGCCGAGGCTCACGCCCTGTTGCGTTTGTCGTCGCCGGCTGACGGAGCGACGCTCGACCATGCGCCGCCGGAGGTGAGCATCACGTTCACCGAGGTGCCGGATCCGCGGCTGTCCATCATCCATGTCTACAACGCCGGTGGACAGCAGCTGGAGCGGAGTGGCATGACGGTTTCTGCGGACCGCTACACCTTGACGGTCGCCCTGCCGCCGCTCCAGACCGGCGTCTATACCGTGTCCTGGCGAACCGTCTCCGCCGTTGATGGGCACAACGCGGCGGGATCATTCGCGTTTGGGGTTGGGACATCACCGGTCGGGGCGTCCGCCCCGAGTGGAACGACCGCGCCGTCCACGCCGCCTCCATCACCGTTCGCCATCGCCGGCCGCTGGATCTACTACATCGGTCTGGCCCTGTTGCTGGGCGGCAGCTGGATCGCGCTCTTCGCGTTCCCGGCTCCGTCTCGGCGATTGCTCACGATGGCGGCTGTTGGGTTTTTCACCGCTGTCATCGGATTGGCCGTCCAGGCAGAGGTGCAGCGTGAAACCGCCGGGGTTGGAGTGGGGGACTTCTTTGGCACCTCATTGGGCGGCAATTTGATCAAGCAGGCCATCCCGATCGTCCTCTCGGGTCCGGCCTTGGTGCTGGCCTGGGCACAGGACGCCCAGCGGCAGCGAATCTCCCTTGGAGTCGCGGGTGCTCTGGGCTTGGTCGGGATCTTCACGCATGCCCTGACCACCCATGCGGGTGCCAGCAACGTCGCCTGGCTGATGGTGCCGGCGCAAGCCCTGCATCTGACCGCGTTTGCCGTGTGGATCGGCGGACTGAGCGCCCTGCTCGTCGGTCTGCGCGGCCTGCCGGCCAACCTGGCCGCCCGTGCGGTGCGACGCTTCTCGTTCGTCGCGGGCATTGCGCTGGGCGCCATCGGCGTCACGGGATTTCTGCGTGCCGTCGACGAAGTTGGCGCCATCAGCCGACTCTTCTCGACCCTCTTTGGGGGGCTCATCATCGTCAAGGTCGGGCTCTTCGCGATTCTCCTCACGCTGGGAGCGATCAATCGATACCGGAACGTGCCCCGCGCCGAGTGGAGCCTGGGCGGGCTGCGACGGGTTGGCCGGATCGAGGTTGCCGTCGCCGCGATTGTGATCGGCGTGGCGGCGATGCTCACCGCCCTGGCTCCGCCCAGCTACTCGCTCGAGCCACCGACCCGGTCTCCGCAGCAGGTCGCGGCCAGCGGGCACGACCTCGGGGACGTCTTCAACGCCGATCTGGTGATCGCGCCCGGCTATCCTGGGTCGAATCGCTTTCGAGTAAGCGTGCGCGACTACAACAATGGCCATCCCGTGAATGCCAACCGGGTGGCGCTCCGCTTCGATTTTCCTGGCCGGCCCAGCGTTGGAGAATCGACTCTGGAGTTGAAGCCAACGGGCGGGAACGTCTACGCCGCAACGGGGACGAACCTTTCGCTCGCGGGCCGGTGGAGCGTAACCGTCCTGGTCGAGGCGGGCCTCAACTCTGCGGAAGTGCCCCTGACCGTGACGACGGCGGTTCCGGCGCAACGGATCACGGTCCAGCATGGCAATCCCGATATCTACACCGTCGATCTGGGGAACAATCGCTCGCTGCAGCTGTACCTCGATCCCGCAAAGGTGGGGAACAATGCCGTCCACGCCACGTTCTTCCAGGGGAATGACGAGCTGCCGATGGCGGATGGCGCCGCGATCAGCGGCACGCCCGAAACGGGTCCCACGGTTGATTTGCAGGCGGCCCGCTTCGCCGACGACCGCATTGGCCACTTCATCGCGCAGGGATCGCTCACCGCCGGGCGCTGGCGCTTTGACATCAGCGCCTCGTCCACCGACGGCAAGACCTATCAGGCCAGCTTCGAGGAAACCATCAAATGAGAACCAGGCTGGTCTTGCTCGTGGCGCTGGCGGCGGTTCTCGCTGGGTGCAGCTTTCCACTGATCGGCTCATCGCCCTCGCCCAGTCCGTCCGCAGCGGCGCGTCCACGTTCGACCGCGACGCTGGCCATCGTGCAGCCGCCACCCAACACCATCGTCACGACCACGATGTTGCACGTCGATTTTCAGCTGAAGGGAGCGCGCATCGTCTCGATCACGTCGAAGAACCTGACGCCGGACACCGGGCATATCCACCTTTCGATCGACGGCCGCCTGATCTCGATGAACTATCAACTATCGGAGGACGTCTCGATGCAGCCGTTTGCCGCCGGCCCGCACGTCGTCCAGGGCGAGTTCGTAGCTGTCGATCACGCGCCCTTCAACCCGCGGGTGATCACCAAAGTCATCATCGAGTACCAACCGCCAGGCTCGAGTTAGCCAGAGCTTCACGCCTCGAGCGGCGGCGACTTTGTCAGACTAGCCAGACATGGTGATCGTTCAGGCCATTGTGCAGGCGCTGGTCGAGGCATTCGACATGTTCTGGGAGGTGCTGTGGCCGCTAGCGCTCGGCTTCATCCTGTCGGCCATCGTGCAGACGCTCGTCTCCCGTCAGGCCGTGGCTCGCACCCTCGGTTCGGACTCGCCGCGGAGTCTCGCGATGGCCACGCTCCTGGGTGCGGCATCCTCGTCATGTTCTTACGCCGCCGTCGCGATCGCGCGCTCGCTCTTTCGCAAGGGGGCGAGCTTTCCGGCGGCAATCGTCTTCCAGTTTGCCTCGACCAACCTCGTGTTCGAGCTGGGGCTGATCCTCCTGATCCTGCTCGGCTGGCCCTTCATCGGCGCCGAATTTGCCGGCGGGATCTTGATGATCGTCATCCTTGCGCTGCTGCTTCGCCTGACGTTACGACCCGAACTGGTCGATGAGGCGCAGCGGCACGCTCAGCTCGGCCGTCGGGGCCGGATGGAAGGCCACGGCGACATGGACATGTCGATCACCGAGGGACCGTTCCTCCGGCGCCTCTTCTCGACGCGCGGCCTGACGGCCGTAAGTCAATACTTCTGGATGGATGTCACCGCGGTGTGGACGGACATCGGCCTGGGATTGTTGATCGCCGGGGCGCTGGCCGCATGGGTGCCGGCGTCATTCTGGCAGTCGCTCTTCCTGACCAGTCATCCCGTGCTGTCGCAAGTGTGGGGTCCGCTGATCGGCCCAGTGATCTCGTTGTTGAGCTTCGTCTGCTCGGTCGGCAACGTTCCGCTCGCCGCCGTGTTGTGGAACGGCGGCATCAGTTTCGGCGGCGTGATCGCGTTCATCTTCGCCGACCTGATCATCATTCCGATTCTCGACATCTACCGGAAGTACTACGGCCTGCGCGTGGCAATCTACCTGCTGGTCGTGTCGTACATCGCCATGGTCTTAGCCGGCTTCGTCATCGGTCTGCTCTTCCAGCTGCTCGGCATTGTCCCTGCGCATCATCACGTTCAGGCTCTCCTGGAGGGTCCGTCGCTGAACTACACCGCGGTTTTGAATGTCATTTTCCTGGTGGTCATGGCGTTGCTTGGCTGGCGATTCGTGCGATCGGGCGGGCTCGAGATGCTGCGGATGATGGAGATGCCGGCGGTCAGCTCGGCGAACGCGGCGGCGCGGGATCAGCACCACGAACACCATGATCATCAGGGGCACTGAGTTCGAGCGCCCGAGCCAGAGCGCGGTCCATCGCGGAGTGCGCCGCCAGCCTCGCGCCCGCCGCCCTCAGCCGTTCGCGCAGCGCCGTCTCGAGATGACCGGTGACGGCCACGACCATGGGCGCAGGATTCCGGTGGGTCAGATCCTCGATCAGCGCTTGCTGCTGCTCTGGCTTGAGGGTGGCCTGCACGACGACGACATCGTCGACCGTCCAGGTACGCCCGCGGGCCTCGGCCGGACTGAGGCCTGATAGGTCCGTCCCCAGGCGTCGAGCGGCTGCCCGGACACGCTGGGCAAACATCAGGTCGTCCTCGATCACATAGAGCCGTCGGGCCACGGGCCACCAGCCTACCCCGAATAGCCGTTTGATCGGAACGAGTGTCCCTTTAGGCTATCGCCAAAGACCACTTGGCGTTGCTATAATCGCGCGCGGGAAAGTTGGGTCGAAGGCTGAGCGGCTCGGTCCGGCGAAGACTCTGAGATCCAAAGACATGAAAAAGGAGATTCGCCGTGACCTTGAGCGACAAGACTTTGACCTGCCGTGACTGTGGTTTGAACTTCATCTTCACCGTCGGTGAGCAGCAGTTCTATGGGGCCAAGGGGTTTCAGCACGAGCCTTCACGCTGTCCTGACTGCCGATCGATCAACCGGAATGTCCGGGGAACGCTGCGCGCCCGCGAGCTTCATGAAGTGATCTGCGCCGAGTGTGGCAAGCCGGCCCAGGTGCCGTTTACGCCCACGATGGGACGGCCGGTCTACTGCAGCGATTGCTTCGACAAGGTGCGGGCCACTCGGCGGTAAGCGCAACCCTGCCCGTCCCCAGATGGGGAGGGGGAATGCGCGGGCCTGCCGCTGTAAGGAGCGCGGTAAGGTTTCCGGCGCAGCATTGAATTCGAGGAACGCCCTTGGCACTGCTGTGCCATACCCAAAGGAGCTGAGCTGGAATGGCGAAAGCGTCGAACCCGGCCTTCCGCCTGCTCGATGACGGGGAAGACCAGCCGGGTGCCCGAATCCGACGGGTCGGCGGGGTCACGCTCTGGGCCGAAACGCTGACTTATCGCACCAGCGGCGCCCGGGAATTCATCGATGTCACCGACCAGGTCGCGGCGGTGGTTCGTCGGTCGTCCGTCAGTCAGGGCTGGGTTTCGGTCTTTTCCAAGCACACGACAGCGACCGTCGTGTTGAACGAGAACGAACCGCTGCTGTTGCAGGACATGAGCGCCATGCTCGATCGGCTGTCCGCCACGAGCGGCCTGTACGCCCACAACGACCTCAAGCGCCGCACCGGGCCGATGGAACCCGACGAATGTGCTAACGGCCATGCGCACTGCCAGCACCTCCTGC
>DASTJZ010000141.1:0-6293 GCA_035716185.1 Candidatus Dormiibacterota bacterium | reverse complement strand
GGCGCGATCGACCGCACCAAGGAATCGGGCGAGATCCGCTTCGTGGAATCGGCGCGCCTTGCGGACGCCCACCCGGGTAGCCGGTAACAGGCCCGCGTCCGCCCAGCGACGAACTGAGGCCTGGCTGACTTGCAGATACTGGGCCGCCGCCTCGGTGTTTAGCATCTTTTCAGTCATTACGATCAGAATTGATTGTAATGATAGCTAATGGGTATCGTGATTCATAGATGCCGGACGAGAGGAACGTCGACCAGTTGACGGCCCGTGAGCTCGAGGTTTTGAAACTACTGGGCCGCGGCCTCGCCAATCGGGAGGTGGCCGATGGACTGGGCGTTAGCAGCCGGACAGTCGAGGCCCACCTGCGATCCATCTATTCCAAGCTCGGCGTCAGGACCCGCAGTGCGGCCACGCGCTACGCCATCGAGCACGGGCTCGCTTAGCCCGGGGAAGGGGTGGCGGGAGCAGCCATCCTTGCGCGTTCCCGCTCAACAAGCTTGCGCCTGAGGATCTTCCCGGAAGCCGACTTTGGAATTTCTTCGATCGTCTCGACCAGCCGGACCTTCTTGTGGGGCGCGACTCGGTCGGCGACAAACCGCATCAGCTCCTCCGGCTCGACCGGCGATTTCAGCACGACGAATGCCTTTGGCACCTCGCCGGCCTCGACGTCCGGGCTGGGAATGACCGCCGCATCGGCGACCGCCGGATGGGTCAGCAGGATCGCCTCGAGCTCGGCCGGCGGCACCTGGTATGCCTTGTACTTGATCAGTTCCTTCACGCGATCCACCACATAGAAGTCGCCGTCGGGATCGGCGTGGCCGACGTCGCCCGTGTGGAGCCATCCATCGTTATCCAGGATCTGGGCGGTCGCGGTCGGATTGTTCAGGTAGCCCTTCATGACCTGCGGGCCGCGGATCAGGATCTCCCCATCCTGTCCCGGTCCGAGCTCGTCGCCACTGACAACGTCGACCACCTTGCATTCGGTGCCGGCGACCACCTGCCCGATCGAGCCGACCTTCGTCCAGGGGACGTCGTCGCTGACGAGATGGGTGGCCGGACTGGCTTCGGTCATGCCGTAACCCTGGTTGACCTTGCAGTTCAGCCGCTGGGCGCAGGCGTTGGCGAGGTTCTCATCCAGTGGGGCGGCGCCAGAAAAAACCAGGGCAATCGAGGAGAGGTCGTACTTGTCGACGATGGGGTGCTTCGCCAGGGCGACCACAATCGGTGGCGCGACATAGGCGCGCTCGACGCGATAGTCCTGCAGCACGCGAAGGAACGGCTCGAGCTCGAACTTCGGCATCGTGACAACCGTCGCCCCCTTGTGGAGCGCGATGTTCATCACGACCGTCATGCCGTAGATGTGATAGAAGGGCATGACGCCGAGGACCCGCTCACCCTCGTGGAGGTGGATGCAGCGCTCCGCCTGCAGCACGTTAGCGACCAGGTTGCGGTGCGTGAGCATCACGCCTTTGGCGACTCCGGTGGTGCCGCTGGAGTAGGGGAGGGCGACCACGTCCTCGCTGGGGTTGATCTCCACCGATATCGGTTCCGGTGTGACGGCCAGGAGGTCCGCAAACGGCGTCGCTCCCGCGGCCTCACCGAAGACGAAAACCGCCTCGATTGGCAAGTCCTTGATGGCTTCTCTGGCGCGATCCATGAACGCGGGCACGGTGAGCAAGAAGCGCGCCCCCGAATCGCGCAGCTGGTCGCGCACCTCGCGGGCCGTGTACAGCGAGTTGATGGTCGTGATGACGCCGCCCAGCGACGCCGCGGCGTGGAAGGCGATCGGATACTCCAGCAGATTGGGACTGAAGATGGCGAAGACATCGCCCTTCTTCAGGCCGCGCCGTTTGAGTGCCGTCGCCACGCGGTTCACGCCATCGGTCAGGGCGCGAAAGGTCAGCTGCCGGCCGGTCAACCCATCAATCAGCGCCGGTTTCTCGCCCCGCTCGGCGGCATGCTCGAGCACGAACGCGGTCAAGGCGACGTCCGGAACCTCGAGCGCCGGGCCCTTGTAGATCATCCGACCAAACCTCCCTGGCGCGTCCTGCGCGCTACAAAGGGATGATAGGCGAGTTCGCTAAGAGCTAATCCGGCGCCCGGTCCGCTAGCGCTTTCGTCCCGAGGCCAGGAAGATGCCGATCGTGGCCGACGCTGGCCCCTGAGACGACGTCGAGGTGCACTGTTGGTCGGTCGACACGACGGCAACCGCTTGAAGGCCGGCGTTGCGGAGCCAGCTGTCCAGGTCGCTCCGCTGGAAACCCAGCCAGCGATCGTGATGCTCGGTTTGAAGGAATTCGACCTGGTGCTCGTCGAGATCGGTGATGACAAGTCTCCCGTTGGGCTTCAGGATGCGAACCATCTCACCGATCGCCTGCTGGGGCTCCTCGACGTGGTGGAGATACATGTTGGCGAAGACGTAGTCGACGCTATCGTCCGGGATCGGGATCGCCTCACCGTTTCCCACGCGTACATCGATGCCGCTGCCAGCGGCAAACTTCCGTTGAAGCTCCGCCAGCATCGCTTCGGACTGGTCGACCGCCACGACCCGCACTCCGAGCTTGACGAGACCCTCGGTGATGAAGCCGGTACCGGCGCCGATATCCGCCGCCAGTTTCCCCGGTTGCACGCCCGCCACGGCGATAGCCTGGTCGCGCACGGCCTCGGAAAAGAAGCTCGCGCGTATCTGCTCCCACTGCGCCGCGACCTCGTTGAAGTATGTCTCGCTGGTCACAATCGGGCCTTAGCATAAGGCCCAATGGCTGGTGAGCGGCCGGGGCAACACCTCAAGACGAGCATCCTCCAGCAACCAGATGTCGTCAGCCGCCTGCTGGCGGAGGACCAGCCAGCCACCACAGCGGCCGAGCGTCTGTCCGAATGCTCGCGGATCTTTCTCGTGGGAACCGGGACGAGTTTTCACGGCTGCCTCATTGGCCAGTTTCTCTTGCGATCGATCGGTCTCGACGCGTTCGCCGTCCCTGCCTTCGAGTTCACTCACTATCCGCCGCGATTGAAAGCCACCGACGGCCTCATCCTGCTCAGCCATCGGGGCAACAAGCGTTTCAGCCGCGCCAGCCTGGACGCGATGCGGGACAACCAACGCTGGATTGCCATCACCGGTGACGGCGCACCGCTGGAGGGTGAGGGAGTCGTTCGTACGGTCCCCCAGGAGATTTCTCCCGTCCACACGGTCAGTCATCTCGCTGCGATGGTCCGCCTGGTGCAGATCGCCCGGCACCTGGGCGGGCCGCAGACGCAGTGGGCCCAGGGCGTCATGGAGCTGGCGGCCGCCATCGGCAAAGCCGTCGCCCTCGGTGCGCAAAGCGCTCACGCCGCCGAGCGAATCAGCGGCCGGCGACTCATCTGCCTCGTGGGTGGCGGTCCGGGCTGGGCCACGGCGCTGGAGGGCGCGCTGAAGATCCGGGAGGCGGCCTACGTTCCGACGATCGCCTATGAGGTTGAAGAGGTGCTGCACGGACCGATGACCAGCATGCAAGAGCGTGACGCGGCGGTGCTGATTGTCGAGGCCGGTCCGAGCCTGGAACGGATGGTCGAGGTGGCGGCCGGCTTGAAAGAGATCGGGGTGAGCGTCGTCGCCGTCGGATCGGCTGCGAACCAGGCGGCCGCCGACCTGCGGATGGTCGCGCCACTCTTGCCCGAAGTGATTGCGCCGCTGGTGAATGTCGTGCCATTGCAGTGGCTGGCGTACTACGTCGCCGACTCGCTCGGGGTCAATGCCGACTCGTTTCGCAGAGACGAACCGCGCTACGCCGCGGCATACGAGAGGTACGAGCTGTGATCGACGCCCGATTCGGCGCCTACCTGGCGGTTGCCACGCTGCTGATCATCACGCCGGGGCCCGATACGGCGCTGACCATCCGCAATGCCTTGCGCTTCGGGAGGCGGGCAGCGTCGATGAGCACGTTCGGGATCGCGCTCGGGAGCCTCGCCTGGGGCATCGCTGCCGTTCTTGGCATTGCGGTGCTGCTGGAGCGATCGGTCGTTGCCTTCACGATCTTCAAGATCGCCGGCGCCGGCTACCTGGTGTTTCTCGGGCTGCGTTCCATCGTAGGGAGCATGCGATCCAGTAAGACCCCCTCCCCGGTGCTCCCCACAAGGGGGAGGGAGGTAGAAGGCAGCCGCAATGCACCAGCCTTCGTGCTGCAAGGGCTGCTCAACAACCTGCTCAATCCGAAAGCGGGGGCGATCTTTGCGACGGTGTTTCCGCAGTTCATCAGCCCCACGGATTCGCCCGTCCGCCTGATCTGGATGATGGCTGCCTATGAGGTGATGCTGGTCGTGTGGTTGAACCTCTATGGATTCGTCATCAGCCGGGCCGGCCAGGCGCGCATGACCGCTCGATTCCGGCGAGCCATCGAGCGGGTGACCGGAGCGATCCTGGTGGGCCTTGGGGTCCGACTCGCCTTTGAAAGTAGATGAAGCGACTGGAGAAGCTCCAGCGAAGACCTGATACTCGAAAAGGACAGCGATCGGTAGGATAGGCCTGTGGCCAGCGTCCTGCAAGTTCAGGCCATGCCCGCGCCGGTCGTCGAGCTGCTGAACAAGGCGCTCGTTGCGGAGCTGACCGTAATCGACGCACAAGGTGGTTTCTGCTCAGATCCTTTGATTCCGCTCTGGGACGGGCGGCACATTTTGATGACTTCGAGCATGCTGTTCTCCCGCAAGCTGCAGGACATCAAGCGAAATCCAAAGGTGTCGGTAAGCCTGTCCGATCCGGTCGGCGTCCCGGCGCAGCCATTTTCGCGAGCCACGATCCAGGGCGATGCGCGGGTGATCGACAATGACCTGCACCAGGGCTGGTACCAGGTCCTGCCGTTGTGGGAGGCGAAGGAGCCCATCATCAAGACCTTTCTCAAGCCGATGCAGAAGCTCGGCTTGCCGCTTTTCTGGGAACGGGCCGTCATCGAGATCACGCCGCGGCGAGTCTTCTGGTGGCCCGAGGGGGATACCACCCGGGAGCCGCAGGTCACGGACCTTTCGGAGGGCCGGCGGTGAGAGTTGACGATGCGCTTTCGAGACTCGAAAACTACTCGCATACCGTCCTCGTGGTCCCCGACGATGGGTACCCGTTGAGCGTGGCCACCTCGTTCAAGGTGGTCGATGGCTCCGTGGACGTCACGCCGGTGTCGACCGGGGCGAGCGTGATTCGCGATACCACCGAAGCCCGCCTGGTCTTCAGCCACATCCGTCCGTATCCCGGCGTCGGCTACGACCAGCGTCGGTACATCGAGCTGAGCGGCGCGCTGTCGGTCGGCCAGCCGACCTGGCGGTTTACCCCGTCGGGCGCACGTGGATGGGATGAGCAAGAACTGTCGTTCCCCGAGCTGGTACAGCGCGCGCTCCCCCAGGGCCGCCGCTACCTGGCCGTGCTGAGTGCCGAGCGTGGCCGCGAGGTCAAGCCGCAGATGGGCCTCGGCTGGCGCTTCTTCCTGGCCACGCGACTGCCATTCCTGACCGCCACGATCGTTCCGGTATTCCTCGGGATCGCGGCCGCGGCGTACGACCGCCAGTTCTCGCTGGGCCTCGCGCTGTTAACCCTGCTGGGAGCGATGGCCGTCCACCTGGGCTTGAACGTCGCCAACGACGTCTTCGACACGATGAGCGGCGTCGACGACATCAACTTTACGCCGACGAAATTCAGCGGCGGCTCGCGCGTGCTGCAGTATGGCCTGGTCACCCTGCGGCAGATGATGACCCTGGCCGGAGTCTTTTACGCGGTGGCCATCATCATTGGACTGGCGCTGGTGGCGATCAGCGGGCTGGGGTTACTCTGGCTCGGCATCGCCGGCGTTTTGATCAGCTACTTTTATACGGCGCCACCGCTGCGGCTGGTGCATCGAGGCCTTGGCGAGCTCGCCGTGGCGTTGGGCTTCGGCCCGATCATGGTGCTGGGCGCCTACTTCGTGCAGACGAGTCATTACGCCTGGCGTCCACTGATCCTGTCGATTCCGGTCGCGATCTTCGTGATGCTGATCCTTTACGCGAACGAGATCCCAGACCGTTTCGCCGACGCGAAGGCGGGCAAGCGAACGCTCGTCGTGCGCATGCAGCCGGCCACGGTGATTCGTGGGTACGTGGCCTCGGCCGCCGTTGCGTACCTGGTGGTGGTCATTGGGGTGATCATCGGCGTGCTGCCATGGCCGACGCTGATTTCATTGCTGACCATTCCGATCGCCTATCAGACCATGCAGGGATTGCGAGCGCATTACGACAGCCCGTATCAGCTGATGCCCTACCTGGGCAAGAACGTCAGCCTACATCTGTATTCGGGACTG
>DASTJZ010000140.1:0-5153 GCA_035716185.1 Candidatus Dormiibacterota bacterium | reverse complement strand
CGACCGCTGGCTTTGATCGATCCGGACGATGGCAGGACCGTCCCACCGGCTCTGCGATTCGGTATCCACGCCGATCGTGGGTGGCCGGTAATAGTGGATCCAGGCAGTTGACGTCGGATCGGTGATCGCAGCCGGAGGCGTCGGTCCGTATGAGCCGGGACCCGTGTACGGCCGAACATCGATCCGCACGTTCGCCTGATCGGTGAAGTAGAGCTCGACGACGTAGATGTTTGGACTGCCTGACGGTTCCGGGCCACAGTGGCCAGGCTGCGCGTGGTCGTAGTGATGACCGCCAACATACAGATCCTGGGCCACCGACGGCGACGGCGTCGGCCGCACCGGGCGTAGCGGCGGCGGCGGCAGGCAGGCAGCCAGCAGCGGCAGGACCAGGCAGCAGAGCGCGAAGCACCATGGATCCGCCACACGCGGTGCGGACCTTCTGGCGCGCATACAGATAAGACGGCCGGCGTGTCAAAAAGTTCGCCCCCAGCGTCTGCTGAATCAGCAGGTCTGGACGGCGGCCGGCGGGCCGGCGAGCGCGCGCACCAGGCGTTCGGTTGAGGCGCCGATGCCGTAGGTCTCGTTCAGCCTTGTGAGGGTCTGCGGATCGCGCGCCTCTCGTGGACGGGTGCCCTTCGGCGTGGGGACCTGGGCAATGCTGACCGGCACGCCGACGCGGCGCGCCTGCTGAATGTAGGCGTTCGCCGCCTCACCCATTCGGCCGCTGGCGACGATGCCGTCGAGGTTTTTATAGCGGCGCACCAGCTGCGCGGCAGTCTTCTCCCCCACCCCCGGAACCCCGGGGAGTCCATCCGAGGGGTCGCCGCGCAAGACGGCATAGTCCCCGTAGGAACGACCAGGAACGCCGTAACGCCGCTCGATCTCCGCTTCGTCGACGACCTGCAGCCGACCGATGCCTTGTTGCGTATAAAGCACGCAAACGTCCGGATCGCGCACCAGCGAGAACAGGTCGCGGTCCCCGGTAACGATCTCGACTTTTCCCGTGATCTTCGGGAGCAACGACGCAATCACGTCTTCCGCCTCGAATCCCTCGGCGCCGATGACCTCGATGCCGATGGCGCGCATCACCTCCCACAGAATCGGTTCCTGCGGCGCGAGCTCTGGGGGCATCGCGCCGCGTTCAAGGCGGGCGGTTTTGTAGCTCGGGATCACGTCGACCCGGAACGCCGGCCGCCAATCTTTGTCGGTGGCGACCACGATGGCGCGCGGTTTTCGATCGACCACCAGCCTGGCGAGCATGTCGACGAAGCCACGGATCGCGTTGACGGGCTGACCATTGGGTGCCTTGAACGCCGTCGCCGGCAGTCCGAAGAAGGCCCTGAACATCAAGCTCGATCCATCGACCAGCATCCAATCGGCGGGCATCGCAAGGATCGTACCTCCGGTCACCCCCTCCCCTAGCGAGATTTATAGCGCTTCGAGTTGGGCGCCCAGCGACAGGATGGTGTACTCGTCCCTGGGCCGGCCGACGAGCTGGATCCCGATCGGCAGACCATTGCTGGCTTTGGCCAGCGGCAGGCTGATCGCCGGTTGCCCGGTGCAGTTGAACGGGTGGGTGAAGCTCAGCCAGTCGAGAAACTCGTCCGAAGCCGTCTCGAGATTCTGGCCGAGCGTGCCGATCTTTGGTGCTGGATAGGTGAGGGTTGGCGTCAACAGGATGTCGATGTCGTCCCAGAGGGCAACCAGCTTTCTCGCCTCCTGGTGGAGTTGCATGAGCGTCTTCAGATACTCAACGGCTGTCGTCGCCGGGGCCACCTCGAACATCAGCCGGTTCAGGGGGTCGAGCAGCTCGGGCCGCTCGATACGTTTCACGCCCACCGAGGTGACCGCCAGGACCTGGATCAGCGGCCGAAACCTGGTCAAATCGGGCTCCACCCTGGTCACTCGATGGCCGATCCGGCTTAGCCGTCCCGCGATCGATTCGACGGCCGTGGCCACATCGTCATCCACCGGAGCGGCCCCTTCGATGGTCCAGCCAATGGTCAAGGTCGATGGCTTTCGCTGCGCCGCAGGCAGGAAGGGCTCGGTTGTTTCAGCCCAGTACGGGTCACCCGGAAGATGTCCGGCCATGGCATCGAGAGCCAGCGCCGCATCGGCCACCGTCCGCGCGATCACGCCCGCGGTCGCCAGTCCTGCCCAATCCTCGCCCAGGATTGGCCCGCTCGAGATTCGCCCGCGAGAGGGCTTCAACCCGACGACGCCGCAACAGGAGGCGGGGATGCGGATCGATCCACCGCCGTCGCCGCCATGGCTGAGCGCGCAGAGTCCTGCGGCGACGGCCGCGGCCGCGCCCCCACTGGATCCACCGGCCGTGCGAGACGGGTCGACCGGGTTTCGCGCTGGTGGAAACAGTGGACCCTCAGTGACGGGACGCGTCCCAAACTCAGACGCATTGGTCTTTCCCAGGATGACTGCACCCTCGTCCTTGAGCCGGCCGACCGGGAAGCCATCGACCGGTGCGGTCGCCTTCTCGAACGCTCGCGATGCCTCGCTGTTCCGGTAGCCTGCCAGCCCAGCCGTCTCTTTGATTGAAACCGCCACGCCGTCCAGCAGACCCAGGCGTTCACGGCGTGAAACCCGCTTCTCCGACGCGGTCGCCTGGCTTTCTGCCAGGTCGCGCGTCAACAGGACGTACGCATTCAACTGCGGATCGATCCGCGAAATGCGCTCGTAGTACATCGCCACGAGCTCCCGCGGGCTGACTTGTTTTGCGGCTATTGCCTGGGCCTGGTCGAGCGCCGATCTGAAGGCCCAGGACTCGTCGCCCACGCGGTAAGTCTATGGAGCGCTGGAGCAGCGACTGGCTACTTGAGCCACTTCCAGGTCGAGAGCATCTGGGCGAAGTCGGTGTCACGCAGCTCCGAAAAATGGCCTGTCGCCGATATGAAAACCACGATGTACGACGTGTTGCCGTAGTTGACGAACCAGAGCTGACCGCTGCCATCCGAACCGTCGACGTCGGCGTAGGCCGCTGGAGCACCCGCGACCGACGCGGTGTTCAAGGCGCCGAGGTGCGACATTCCGTTGAACTGTCCATTGGCGACCTGGACCTGCATCTGACCCCAGACCGAGGGGAGCCGGCTAAGAGGAACTTGCCGACCGAAGTCGGCCGCAGCAAAATTGGATTTGACACCGTTGTGCAGCTTTTCGAGCGATAGCACGACCCGCGTCCCGTTGACCAGGCTCCAGGTCGTGGGGTGCCAGCCCGAGGGCGCCTGCACCGAGAAGCTGCCGTCCGACGCCGTTGCGGGTCCACCAAGGTTGAGGCTGGCGATCACGGCAAACGCGATGACGGCGATCGCCACGACGCCGCCGACGGGGAGGATACGGATCCAGTTGAATCCAGCCGGCGCGAGGGGCGTTGCCGCGGCCGACCCTCCGGGTGCCTCGGGCATGGCAGGTCCAGCCGGAGACGCGGCGGCCGCGCTGCCCGCGCTGAAGGCCGGGGCGCCCGCGTCCGCGGGCATCAGGGGAGTGCGGCAGGTCTTGCAAACGGTCTCGCCGTTTGCGTACCAGGTCCAGCAGCTTTGACAAACCGCCTTGCCCACCAATGTCCCTCAGGGCATCAACGCGCCTCATCGGATCCCCTTCGTGGCGGACGGTCGCGCCGGGGTAACAGAAACAAACGACCCGCCAGGAGGGTCCTGGCGGGCCGGCATGAAGGGGTCGGGGTTTAGCTGGCGGCCTCCAGCGCTGCTTCGGCTTCGATCTCCCGCTGGGCTTCGACCGGGGCCTGGGCCGCAACCGCCTCGACGTCGATGTCGATCCGCACCTCATCGCCGAGGACAAAACCACCGGTCTCGACCGTCTGGTTCCAGGTCAGGTTGAAGTCCTTGCGGCTGACCCGGGTGTCGGCGGCAAAGCCGACGCGATCCTTCCCGTAGGCGTCCTTGCCCTGGCCGCTGAAGCTGGCGTTCAGGGTGATTTCTCGGGTCACCCCATGAATGGTCAGATCGCCGACCACGGTGAAGCTCGATGGATCCTTACCTTCGACCCGCTTGCTCCTGAACGTGATCGTCGGATAGTTCGCGACGTCGAAGTGACCGTCGGCGCTGCGCAGGTGGTTGTCGCGCATCTCGATCCCGGTGTTGATGGTCGCCGGATCAAGAACGACCTCCACTTTGCCCTTCCGCAGATCGTCGCCGTCACCCTCGATCCACCCTTCCTTCACTTTGATCTCGCCCCGCACCCGCGACATCAGGTGCCGGACGGTGAACGTCACGCTGCTGTGACTCGGATCAATTGCCCACTTCATTTACCCATCTCCTCCATTCGTGATTTATTTGCTTGTGCAATCTTTGCTATAGCAACCATTTGATAGAGCAGAATATTCCCATGGCACGCGAGTTGAAACCAACCGAGTTCAGGGCCTGGCAGGCGTTCCTGGACGCCCAGGCCACGGTGCTGCGCCGCCTGGAGGCCGACCTGGTCGCCGCCGATGGGATGACGCTGGCCGAGTTCGACGTGCTGATCCAGCTCCGGCTGGCCGCCGATCGTCGGCTGCGAATGACCGACCTGTCCGAGCGAGTCCGGCTGAGTCCGAGCGGAGTGACTCGCCTCGTCGACCGCCTCGCTCGCGAGGGCCTCATCAAGCGGCTCCGCTGCGCCTCCGACCGGCGAGGTACCTGGGCGATCCTGACCGCCGCCGGCAGGGAACGAATCGACCGGGTCACGCCCATCCATCTCCGGGGGGTCCGCGACTACTTCGCCCGGCGGATCTCGTCGGGCCAGATGAGCAACCTGGCCGCAGCGCTCGAGGGGGTAGCCCGTGACCGATCGACGAGCGTAAGCTCGGCATCATGAGCCTGCCCCGAACCCTGGCGCGCTTCGCCTTTCTTGCCGCCATCGCCAATCAGATCACCGACACGCTGGTGCGAGGCCAGGTCTTCGAGGGCGCCCGCGACCGCCTGGGGAGCCTGCATCCGAAGGCCGAGCAGTTCGTGCGCTGCCACCTGTGCGTCGGCACCTGGGTCGGCTTGGCCCTCGCCGCGATCTATCGGCCAAATCTGCTCACCGATGTCGAGGGAACGCGACCGGGTCCGGCCCGCCGGCTCGCCAACCTCGCCGGTGATGCGATCTTGATTGCCGTGGGGACCCGGGTCTGGAATGAAGCCCTGGCCTGGTTGCGACGG
>DASTJZ010000139.1:0-3400 GCA_035716185.1 Candidatus Dormiibacterota bacterium | reverse complement strand
CGTCGGTGCCGGCGCTGGCCGAAATCGCGGCTCGCAGCCGCGCGCGAAGACCTCGATGATGATCATGCGAGCGCCGCAGCGCGGGCAGGTGCAAGGCTGCACGCGTGGCTCGTCCGGTATGGCGGCCTGCTCCTCCTCAGGCTCAACGACGCGGGGCATAGAACCGAGCAGCTCGCGGGAGCGGGCGACGTTGGCGGCACGATTGCCGTTGGCGAAGAGGCCATAGTGGCGGATCCGGTGGAAGCCCTTGGGCAGCACGTGCATCAGGAAGCGGCGGATGAACTCATGCGGGGAGAGCGTCATCGTCTTCCAGCGGTCGGGCCGGTCGATGCGGTAGTCCTTCCACCGGAAGGCGATGGCATTGGCGTCGGCGGCGACCAATCGGCGGTTGGAGATGGCGACGCGATGGGTGTAGCGCGAGAGATAGCGCAGGACCTGCTCCGGCCCCGCGAACGGCTCCTTGGTGTAGACCACCCTTGCGACAGGACAAGTCCTGGAAAGGAGAACGGTAATGTAACCTGAAACCTTTCGAAGCGATCCAGAGGGTTCGACCCCCTCCCGGTAGAGGCGCAGCCCGCCAGCCGGAAGTGAGTCTTGCATGGGAGGCGGCGACGTCGCTCGTGAAGCGTAGACAGCGGATGCTGAAGCTCTGTGTTAGCCTCGAGATTATGTACCCGCTGAGGCCTTCGGTTTGGGTAGGCCGGGGGCGGTGTCGGCAAGACCGCCACAGGCGAGGTCTTGTCGGCTCGGCCGGGGTCTTGGAGCAGGGCAAAGGCGTAGGATGGGTCGCCAGGAAACCTGCGAGATCCCGCACGCGCCCACGGGTGCAGCATGCCGGGCAAGGAACGCCGGCTGATCAAGTGTTCCAGGCCTACCGAGCTTCCCCCGCGCTCGCTAGGAGCGCTTCGGCGAACACGAACACAGGAGGGGCGCGTGGGGCCTGCAACCGAATCCATAAGGGACCAGGTTCGCGCGAGCGGGAAGTCGTAGCGCCTTCATAGTACCGATGAAGACGGGGAACCGGGCTCGCCGGGACCCGACGGAGGGAAGGAAGGCGTCATGGGTAGAGAACCGTTGACCTGACACACGGGAGGGGACTCTGGACCCCACAAACCTGTCTACGAACCGACAACGGATAGCCAGTTTGGCGAGGACGAAACGGGGGACGGCGCTGTACTCGCTCCACCACGTCATCGATCTGGACTGGATGATGGAGGCCTATCGGCTGACCCGCAAGGACGGTGCTCCCGGCATCGACGGCGTCACGGCGGCAGACTACAAAGTGAACCTGGAGGCCAATCTTCTGGATCTTCTGGATCGCATCAAGTCCGGCCGTTATCGCGCGCCGCCAGTCCGCCGAGCATACATCCCCAAAGCGGATGGCTCGCAAAGGATGCTCGGCATTCCAACCTTCGAAGACAAGGTGGCGCAACGCGCCGTGACAATGGTGCTGGAAGAAATCTATGAGCAAGACTTTCTGTCCTGTTCATACGGCTTCCGGCCGGGACGGTCGGCTCACCAGGCGCTCCGCACGCTGCAGAACGTGCTCTGGGCCAAGCGTCTTTATTGGGTGCTCGATATCGACATACGCAAGTACTTCGATTCGATTTCACACTCCCACCTTCGAGCGTTCCTTGACCAACGAGTCACGGACGGCGTCATCCGAAGGATGATTGATAAATGGCTGAAAGCAGGAGCCGTTGAAGACGGTTTCTTACGCCACACGGCCGAGGGCTCCCCGCAAGGGGGTGTAATCTCGCCCTGCCTATCGAACGTCTTCCTGCACCATGTGTTGGACGAATGGTTCGAGACCGAGGTGAAACCGCGTCTCAGAGGGGGGTGCACCCTTGTCCGGTTCGCCGATGACGCGCTGATGGCATTCGACAACATCGTCGACGCCAAACGCGTGCTGTCGGTCCTGGGCAAGCGTCTCGCACGGTATGGACTCACCCTCCACCCCGACAAGACGCGCCTCGTTGACTTCCGCCCAAAGAGATCACAGGGCGCGCGCCATCCGGAAACGGACGGGACCACCTTCGACTTCCTTGGCCTAACCCATGTCTGGGGACGGTCTCGGAACGGTAAGGACATGGTTCGGCAAGTAACGGCCAAAAGCCGGTTTGCCCGCGCAGTGGCCGCAGTCAACGACTGGTGTCGGAAAAACCGCCACTGGTCCCTCCGCGACCAGCATCGCCATCTGTCCTCTATGATGCGGGGCCACTTCGCCTACTACGGCGTTGGAGGTAACAGTCGGCGCCTGCGCTGGTTCGCCAATCAAGTAGCGCGAGTCTGGCGCAAGTGGTTGTCTCGGCGTGATCGTCAAGGCGTGGTCCGGTGGACCCGCTTCAACGAACTCCTGGCACGGCACCCACTGCCTTCAGTCAAGATCCTCCACGGCTACGCCGCCGCGAGCGAATCTCTCTCGTGAAGAACCGGATGCGGGAAATCTGCACGTCCGGGTCTGTGAGGGATGGGGACGGCAACGCCCCCATCTACTCGGCATCCCGGTATCTGAATAGAGGAAAGCGTCAGATGAAGGATGAGTAGCATTTTATCAAATTATTATTCAAATAAGCCTTGCCAGAGTGGTCGTAAACCAACTCGATGCAACACGGTTACGGCGAATTTCCGGTGCCGCGGGTGAAGGAAAGCGGCATCCTCCACGACGGCTGGAAATTAGGGCATCGAGGAGTTTATAAAAAGCAAATACCGATGCTTGGGCGGCGTCGGCCCGCCGGGCCGCTGTTCCGTGCGCCGGGCGAGATAAAAAGTCCCCGCGCCCTTATCTCCGGCGCGCGACCTCACCTCAGGCCCACGGCTGCATTCCGCGGGACCAAGCCGGCTCGGGCCGAACGCCGGCTTTCGACCCTTCTCGGTCACTCAGGCTTCACCCCAGGAGCGGCTCTTCATGCGCCGCCTGAAATGGGTCACGTCCTGGCGGTCGGCGGTATTTTCGATTTCCCAGGGGACCTAAATCTCGCGGTCTTCTGCCGGCACGACAATGCCCCGGCAGCGTCGGAAGCCTCTTGATGCCGCAAGACTTCGACTAGCTCGTCGACACCGCGGGCCAGTTGGAGCACGGCGCCTTTGATCAGAGCAAGTTGTGTCTGCTCCATATCCCCCCGAAGACGCCGGGCGAGAACATCATGCGCGCTGACAATCACTTGCAGCGACTGCCGCATATCCATCGCGGTCAAGGTTGCGCAGGCATTGTTGAGCAACTCCGAGAGGTCATCGCATTCGGCCGCTGAGGCGCCGATGGGCGGCGCGGAAACAATGGTGCAACTCACGCTGGCTGTCGTCATTCGGGTTCGCTCCTCTGAGCCGCGTCCGGCTCGCCGATAGCGCCGGGTCGCAGCGCCCGGTTGCTCAAAAAGATTAATCAGCAACAGTGGCCCAA
>DASTJZ010000138.1:0-4437 GCA_035716185.1 Candidatus Dormiibacterota bacterium | reverse complement strand
GACCTCGCGGCGCTCGTAGAACCGCAGGCCGCCGATCAGCCGGTACGGAACGCCACGGCGGAGCAGGACTTCTTCCAGTGCTCGCGACTGGGCATTGGTGCGGTAGAGGACCGCGATGTCCGCCAGCCGGTGGTCGCCCTCGGCAACCAGCCGCAGCGCCTCGCGGGCCACGGCCTGTGCCTCCTCTTCCTCGTCATAGGTCTGTGCCACGACGAGCTTGGGCCCGCCGGGTCGCTCGGTCCAGAGCCGCTTATCCGCCCGGTTCGGGTTGGCCTTGATGACGTGGTAGGCCGCATCGAGGATGACCTGGGTCGATCGATAGTTCTGCTCCAGCTTGACGATCTGCGCGTCCGGGTAGTCGTGCTCGAAGGACAGGATGTTTCGCACGTCGGCCCCGCGGAACTTATAGATCGACTGGTCGTCGTCACCGACGACACAGAGGTTGCGGTGCTGGCCGGCGAGCTGGCGCACCATCAGGTACTGGGCGCGGTTGGTGTCCTGGTACTCGTCCACCATGATGTACTTGAATCGTTTCTGATACTTCTCGAGCACCTCGGGATGGCGGTCGAAGAGCCAGACGGCTCGGAGCAGGAGATCGTCAAAATCCAGTGCGTTGTTCTGTTCCAGGAACGCGTCATAGCGCACGCGGATCTGGGCCGCGAGCTCTTCGTTGTGCGTGCCCGCCGCCCGGGCCTGCTCCTCGACGGCCATCACCTCGTCCTTGGCGCGAGAGATCAGCGCCACCATGCCACCCGGTGGATAGCGCTTCTCATCCAGGCGCAGTTCCTGCATCACGCGCTTGACCACCGCCAGCCGGTCGGCCTCGTCGTAGATCACGAAATGCCGGTCGATGCCGTCGGCGCTGCCGTCGCGGCGCAGAATGCGGACGGCGATGGCATGGAACGTGCCCATCCAGATGCCGCCGGCGGCCAGGTTCAAGAGCTGCTCGACCCGACCGCGCATCTCGCGGGCGGCCTTGTTGGTGAAGGTGACCGCCAGGATTTCTCCTGGCTCAGCCCGGCCCTGCTGGATCAACCAGGCGATCCGATGGGTCAGCACCCTCGTCTTGCCGCTGCCCGCTCCCGCGAAGATGAGCAGCGGACCATCGCCAGCCGTGACGGCAGCGCGCTGAGGCGGATTCAGGCCGGCTAAAAGATCGACGCCGCGCTCAGCCGCGGCCGGAGTAGAAGCCAAAGTCAAAGGCAAGTCTACCCATCGAGAGGCGGTCTTTAGCCCCTGTGATGTCTCTCCCTTGTGGGGAGCGTGCGGAGCGGGTTAGTGTCTCCGCCCGCGACCGCGCATCCGGCCCGCGGCCATGTCATCCATGTCGTCGTCCGCAGAAGGCTTGTTCTTCTTGTTGGACTCGAGCATCTGGGCAAAGGCGCCGAAGAATTGATCGCGCAGCTCCATGGTCGAGACCTCGAAGGCGTCTTTGAGCGTCCAGTGATCATCCGGCGAATAACGGCGCTCGCAGGCCCAGAGCAAGAACTTGATGAGCTGCACCTTGATGAGGGCCATCAGCTTCGAGTCGCCCTTCTTGCCTTTCGCCTTGCCTTTGTCCTTGCCTTTGTCCTTGCCTTTGTCCTTGCCCTTTCCCTTGGCCCCTCCGGCTGCCGGTGGCGGGGCAACGGCGCCCTCGGCTGTCCGGACGTTCCACGCCGGGCCAGTCGGAGCCGGCCGGACCTGCGGCGCCTGTGCGACCAGGCTGGCGCGCAGCGCCGCGAGATCGTCCTTCGGGGGCGCCGCTTTGGGCGGCTCGGACGCGGGTGGAGCTGGGACTGGGGCAGGCGGCTGGTAGGAGGGCACCGCGGCCTGCTTCCTCGGGATGGCCATGGGCGGCACCGAGAAGCTCGGGGGCGCGACCGGACGGATCGGCGCCGGTGTGGGGGCTGGCGGCTGCGGCATCATCGGCGGTGCCTGGGGCACCGGCCGCTGCGGCATGGGCTGAGGCGGCATCTGCGGTTGCCCCGGGTATCCCGGATAGGCCGGCGCCTGCTGGGGCATGGGCGGAGCGGGCTGAGGCATCGGAGCCGCAGCGGGCGGGTACGCCTGCGTTGGATACGGCTGTCCCTGCTGGGGCGGATACGGCTGGCCTTGTTGCGGTGGATGCGGCTGGCCGGGCTGCGGGGCGTATGGCTGGCCTTGCTGCCCCGGGTAGGTCGACGCGGGATATCCTGGAGCGGCCGGTTGCGGCGGGTATCCGGCGCCCCAGCCGGGCGCGGGTGGCACCGGCTGCCCGGCCGGCGGCCATCCGGGCTGTGCCTGCTGACCTGGTTGCCAGGCCGGCGGCATCTGGGCGGGCGAAGGCGGGGAATACGGCCGGGGCACCGGCGCGATCGGCCGCTGCTGTCCCGGCGGGATGTATGGCGCTGATGGACCCTGCAAGACCGCCTGGCTGCGCCGGAGGAGGTCGAGCAGGCGGCTCTTATCGATATATAGGTTGCCGGCCAGGCTCGGATTGACGCCGGGCGTGAACATGAATTCGCCGCTCTGGAACTCCCAGAGCAGATCGAAGGCCTGGCGGGCGCCGCGAACCCGGCCACCGCTGGCATGCGTCAGCGCGCCGCCCTGGAAGGCGTAGACCCAGCTACCGCGCGGTTCCCGGAGCTCGAGCACGCCGGCCTGGCCGCCGTTGACGACTTGATCCAGGAGCCCGAGGAGACCCATCCGATCGATCGACCGGTAGGCCGGAGCCTGGGCCGCAGGCTCACCTTGCCCTTTGCCCTTTGCGAAGAGCTTCACATCCTAGTAACCGGCAAGGGGACGCCGACCTTGCCGTGTGACGCAGCCTTCTACAACGTGTTACCGGCCAGGAGCAGCGATCGAACTTCGTCGTCGGTGACTTGTGGCCATTCTTCGAAGAAGTTGCCAACCGCATAGAAGGGCTCCGGAGTGGCCAGACAGACGAAGTCATCGACCTGCGCGGCCAGCCACTGGGCGGTATCCGGCGGCGCGACCGGCACCGCGAGGACGACGCGTTTGGCACGGCGGCGACGAACGCTCTGTACCCCGGCCTGCGCTGTGTATCCGGTGGCCACTCCATCGTCGGTCAGAATCACGGTCCGCCCGTCTACCGGCGGGACGGCCATGGCGCCCATTCGCGACAGCCACCCGCGCAGTTCCTCGCGCTGGCGGTCAGCGGCCTCAGCCAGGTCGTTCTCGTCGATCCCGAGATGTCGGGTCAGCTTTCGGTCGAAGACGAGCACGTCTGCGTCATCGACCGCCCCGATGGCGAGCTCGGCATTGTTTGGCGCGCCAACCTTGCGGACCGGACAGATCCCGAGTGGAAGGCTGAGCTCGCTGGCGATCGCCCGCGCGATGACCACCCCACCGCGTGGAATGCCGAGCACGATGCCATCGGATGCGTCGCGGTAGCGATGCAGTGCAGCAGCAAGACGCTGGCCCGCATCGAGGCGATCGCGAAAAATCACCGCCTTACAATAGGTCGATGTCAACCGCCACTGCCAGCATGCCAGGAATCGGCGACGAGGCGCCCGATTTCACACTGCCAGGAACTCCCGACGGAGACCCGGTGACATTGTCCTCATTCCGAGGGAAGAAGCACGTCCTGATCTGTTTCTACGTCTTCGACTTCAGCCCGGGTTGAACGAATGAGCTCACCTCCTTGCGAGGTGATCACGAGCAATTTGTCAAGGCTGAGACGCAGGTCCTCGCCATCAGCGTCGATCATCTCTGGGCGCACAAGGCGTACGCGAAGAGCCTCGGCGACCTGCCGTTTCCACTGCTCGCCGACTGGGACAAGTCGGTCTGCCGGCGGTACGGGGTGCTCGACGAAGAGCGTGGGGCGGCGCGGCGCTCGTTGCTGCTGATCGATTACCTGGGTCGGGTCCGCTGGCAGAACCCGCGCTACGACTGGCGCAGCGAAGAACAGTATTCGCAGCTGGTCGAAGCGATGCTGGCTCTGCCGATGATCCCCCGAGCCAAGGTCTAAAAGAAAAAGCCAGCCGAAGCTGGCTTTTTGTTCTTCCGTTTAGCCGGGTTAGGCCTTGCCGTTCGCGACGACGGCCAGGATGTCCTTCTCGGACAGGATCAAATACTCGGTCTCGTCGAGCTTGATCTCGCTTCCGGCGTACTTCGCGTAAACGACCCGGTCGCCGACCTTGACGTCGAGAGGCTCGCGCTTGCCGGTCGCCTCGATGTAGCGGCCATTCCCGACGGCCTCCACCATCCCTTCCTGCGGCTTTTCCTTGGCCGTGTCGGGCAGGACGATGCCGCTTTTCGTCCGCTCCTCCCGCTCGACAGGCTTGATGACAACCCGATCTCCTAGTGGGCGTAGCTTCATAAAGTCCTCCTTGCTGGCTGTGCTTAGCACTCAGGCAGTCCGAGTGCTAATGATACCTGATGGCCTCCTGGCTTTCAACCGGCCGTAACGGCCTTGCCAGCCTGGGCGTTCAAGCGTAGGCTCAGACCACATTT
>DASTJZ010000137.1:0-12447 GCA_035716185.1 Candidatus Dormiibacterota bacterium | reverse complement strand
CACGGAGCGGAAGCCAACATCCTGATGCAACGGGCGGACGTCGCCATGTACCTGGCCAAACGCTCGGGGGACGGCTACGCCGTCTACTCCTCGGACCAGGATCCCTACGACGTGAACCGCGTGGTGGTCCAGGGCGAGCTGCGTCAGGCGGTCGATCGCGGCGAGCTTTCGGTCTTCTATCAGCCCAAGGTGCAGATCGCGACCCGCCGGCTGGTCGGCTTCGAGGCGCTGGTTCGATGGCAGCATCCGCGCCGTGGCTGGCTACCACCCTCAGAATTTCTCCCGCTAGCCGAGCGAACCGGGCTGATCAAGAGACTGACCGCGTCGGTGCTCGACATCGTTCTCAAGCAGCTGGCCGCCTGGCAGATCGAGGGGTGGGCCGTGCCGGTGGCGGTCAACCTGTCCATGCGCGACCTGCTCGATCCGCGCTTCGGCCAGCTCGTGAAAGACCAGCTCGCCTCCGCGGGCGTCGGCCACCACCTCTTGCAGTTTGAGATCACCGAGTCGACCGCTATGTCCGAGCCGGAGCGCGTGATCCAAACTATCGCTCCCCTGCAGCAGGCCGGGATTCAATTCGCGATCGACGATTTCGGGACCGGCTATTCGTCGCTGGCGTACCTGCAGCGGCTGCCCGTCCGCGAGATCAAGATCGACCGCTCGTTCGTCGGCAAGATGGCCGGCAACGCTGGCAGCGCCTCGATCGTGCAGGCGACCGTCGAACTGGGCCATCGCTTGGGCCTCGACGTGGTCGCGGAAGGCATCGAGGATGACAAGACCTACGACCTGCTGCTCAAAAGCGGATGCGATACCGGCCAGGGTTATCTGATCAGCCGGCCGCTACCCGCCAGCCAATTCGCGGATTGGCTGCGCGACGGCGCCTGGATTGCCGCCCGGGAATCCGAACGACCCGCGGCTTAGCTGACCGGGATCGAATCGAGCACCTGCTGGGTATGGCTCATGCCCAGTCGCGTGGCGCCCGCGGTCAACATGGCGACGGCGTCTTCGTAGTAGAGGATCGCGCCGGACGCCTTGATCCCGATCCGCGGTCCGACCACAGCCCGGATCAAGGTCACGTCGTGGATGGTGGCCCCGTGTCCCAGGTAGCCGGTCGACGTTTTGATGAAGCTCGCGCCGGCCTCCACCGCCAGCCGGCAAGCGGTTCGTTTCTCATCCTCGGTCAAGCGCGAGCACTCGATGATGACTTTCACGGTGTGGCCGGCCGCCGCATCGACCACGCTGGCGATGTCGCTCCTGACGGCGTCGTGCTCGCCGTCCTTCAACCGCCCGATATCGATCACCATGTCGATCTCGGTGGCTCCGTCGTCGATGGCAAGCCGGGCTTCGTGGGATTTGGCGGTCACGTGCGCGGCGCCAAAGGGAAAGCCGACGACGGCGGCGATTCCGACGTCGGAGCCCTCGAGGCTCTGTGCGGCCAGCGCCACTCGATTGGAATTGAGGCAAACGGTCGCCGTCTGATTCCGGCGGGCGATCTCGCAGGCCATCAACACCTCGTGATTGGTCGCCGCCGGATCGAGCAGCGTGTGGTCGATCACGCGGGCGAGCTCGGCCCGCCTCCAAACCTTGCGTTCCGGTGTGATGACCTGGGCACTCATATCCCTCCCCCTCCGGGGGAGGGCAGGGAGGGCGGCATCGTTCCTACTTGGTTGCTGCCACGGCCTCCTTCGTGGCAGCCTTCGTCGCCTGTTCCGCCGTTCGAACCAGGGCGTGGGCGATGGCCTCGACGGCGGACTCCTCGTGAGGCCGCAGAAGATCGCGCGCCTCGCGCTGGAGTCGCTTCGGCACCATGTCCCGGATCACCTGTTGCATCGTGTTGGCCCAGTCATCGGTGAGGATGTGGGTCAGCTCGTGCACGATGACGACGTCGCCGCGCTCGACGAGCACGTCCTGCCGGAACTCGAGTTCGGCTTCCAGAAAGCTGGGGGTGACCTTTGCATATCCTTCAGCGCCACGAAGCTTCGGCTTGTATGAGGTTCGGATGGTCCACGCGCCCAGCCCCATGCGCTGCACCCAGGCCTCGAGCCGCTCTTCGAACCATTCGGGCGGCTTGAGTTCTCGATGTTCAGGAACCCTCGGACGTTTCTCGACAGCTGGTGTTGGTTGCGGTGACGCCGCGCCTTCCTGCGAATCCATTGGTCGAGCCTACCACCGGCTGACGGTTCGAGACCCTGGCGATTTCCTTATCGAATCGCCAGCAGGTACGTGAACGCACTCAGGAAAGTTCGGAGCGGAGCTGGCGCAACTCGTGGCCGCCTATTGGGCGCCGGTGCTCCGTTCCGCCAGGGGCCGGCCGGTCTCCAGTAACGTCTTCAGTCCGCTGATCACGAACATCCAGCCGCCGGATACGCTGGCGGCCGTCTTCGGCGAATTCTCCAACTCGTCGTGGACGACGGTCAGCTTGGTAACCCCGCCTGGCTGTGGCTCGATTTCCCAGGTCACCCGGCTGGCGGGCTCGGCGGCCAGCTCCGCGTCGTAGAGGGACCGCCAGGTGTGCACGAACCGTCGCGGCGGAACAGATTCCAGGACATTGTCGTCACCCCACAGCGTCGTGCCATCGGGCGCGTAATGGCGGACCGGCGATCCGGCTTTGCCGTTGGTCTGGACGCGCGATCCGAAAAAGTACTTCGCCGTGAATTCCGGTTTCGTGATCGCATCCCAGATCTCCTCCGGTGTCGCCCGAATGAAGATCTCGAAAACCTGTCGCGGAGCGCCGGCCATTCTGTTCCTCCTTTCCAGTTCGTCTTTGAGATCGGCGAGCGCCTCGGCTCGTGGTCGGGTGTACTTGCTGACCCAGCGATCGTGAATCAACTGCACCGGGACGGGATTCAGATAGTGAAATTTCTCGCGGCCCTCTTTGCGCGTTGCCACCAGGCCGGCCGCCTCCAGGATGCGCAGGTGCTTCATGACGCCGAAGCGCGTCATTCCCTTGACCTGGGCGTCGAGGGCGGTCAACGTCCGTCCCTCGTAATCAAAGAGCGCATCGAGCAGCTGGCGCCGCGTCGGATCGGCCAGGGCGCGGAACACCAGGTCGTCGTTGTTGCGGCCACTCCGCGACGGCATCTTCGGGGGTGGCCTTGACATGTGGCGAATCGGTCACATATTATCATGCGTGACCGTTTGGTCACATGAAACTCGAGGAGGAACAGCGATGGCAAATCCCGTGGTGTGGTTCGAGGTCGTGGGCAAGGACGGGCCGAAACTGCGGCGCTTCTACTCGGATTTGTTTGGCTGGAGGATCGACGCCGCGCAGGGCGACATGGACTACGGGCTGGTCGCGGCAGCCAACGGCGGAATCGGGGGCGGCGTCGGCGAGAGTCAGGATGGCAGCAGCGGTCATGTCACCTTCTTCATCGAGGTCGACAACCCGGCGGCCTATCTCGAGAAGGCCGAGAAGCTGGGCGGCAAGACGGTTGTGCCTCCGATGGAGATCCCGACTTACCATCTGACCTTCGCCTACTTCACCGATCCCCAGGGTCACCTGATCGGGCTCTCGAAGGGCGCAGTTCAGTGACGTACACGAATGACAGCGACCTCCCGCAGGTGTCCGACGACACCTTGCGGGAGGCGCTGACCAGGACGCGGCCCTATACGGCCGTGATCCTGAAAGCTGGGCCCAAATTCGAGCCCCTCGGTCCGGATCGATCGACGCCGGTGGCGAAGATCATCATGGAACATGGCAAGCGCAACTATGCGTTGCGCCTGGCAGGCTTGCTGCGGATCGTCTGCCCCATCGCCGATGGCAGCGGCGTGGCCGGCATCAGCATTTTCGACACCACCCCCGAGGAGGCCGACCGGATCATGTCGGGCGATCCCGCGGTCAGGGCCGACGTCCTGACCTACGAGATTCACCCTACGCGAAGTTTCCCGGGCAGCTCCCTGAAGAGCGAGGACAGCCCAGCGGCATAATCCTGCCAGGACAGCCTTCAGGCAGGAGGGACCACCATGAGTGTCCGGCGACTGGCGCAGATCCCCGGCTTCAACATCGATCGCGTGGCCGCGGCGGCCGGCGACGATCCCGAAATCCTTCGGATGGAGAATCTCGACACCGATATTCCGCCGCCCGAAGCGGCGATGGAGGCGACCCGGGCGGCCATCGGCCAGGACGAGGCCAACAGCTGGCTGCCGTTTACCGGCCGCGACGACCTGAAGGACGCGGTCGCTGCGTGCATCCAGCGTCGCGGTGGACCGCGCTATGACGGACGTCGCGAGATCGTGATCACCTGCGGCGAAGGGGACGCGATGCTCGACGCCCTGTTCTGTATCACCGATCCCGGAGACGAGGTCATCCTCACCGACCCGACCTATGCCGGCATGGTCAACCGCGTCCGACTGGTCGGCGCGGTTCCGAGATTTGCCGCCCTGCGTGTCGTCGATGGGGAATGGCGGCTCGACCTCGAGTCGCTCCGAGCCGCCGTGACCGACCGGACTCGAGTCATCTTCATCAACAATGCGTCCTTCCCGTCGGGCTGGGTTGCCAGCGACGGCGAGTGGGAGGCGATCGCATCCCTATGCCGCGATCGCGACCTGCGGCTCCTCTATTGGGGCGGGTTTGAAGGCGTGCTGTACGATGGCCGGCCGATCCGGCAGCCGGCCGCGCTGCCGGGCATGCGCAACCGCACGGTCATCGTCGGCTCCCCCACGCTGGAGCAGCGGATGATCGCCTGGCGCGTCGGCTGGGTGGTGGCGCCGGGCGACCTGGTGAATGACGTCTCCCGGGTCCACATCTACAACGGCCTGGTGCCCAGTGGCTTCAACCAGATCGGAACTCGCGTCGCGCTGAGCCTGCCAGACGATGGTATGGCCGCGGCGAATGCGGAATGGCAGCGGCGCCGCGACGAAACCCTACGCCAGCTCGAGGGGCTTCCCGCCGTCCGACCGGCCGGCAGCTGGTCACTCCTTCTCGATGTGGCGGCGTTGGGACTCGATTGCATGGACGTGTCCCAGCGGCTGCTCGAGCAAAAGGTGGCGGTGACGCCGATGCGCGGCTGGGGTGACACGGTTGCCGACCGGCACGTCCGATTCGTCTTCAGCAACGAGCCGGTCGACCGATTGCGCCAGCTGGGCGAGCGGGTCCGTCGAGCCCTGGGCTCCCTGCCTGCCGTTCGCTGACAGGACGGCCGGCGTCAACGTACGACGAAGCGCGCCGCCTCGCTGTCCACGATGATGTCGTGGGTTGTACCGCGCACGGAGAAGTTACGCAGAATAATTCGACGGATTCCCGCGGGGAGCAACGGCCTGAACGCTGCGCGTAGCCCATCGTCACCCAGGCGCAGGCCGGTGTAGCCGAAGATGACCTGCTGGAGAAACGCGCCGGCGCCGGTGATGAAGTTGATCGCATCATTCGTCGGCCGCTCGGCAAGGACGTGGAACGGCGGCCGCAGATGCCCCTGGTAGGTGTCAACGAGGAGGCTGTTGACCAGATCGCGGTCACCGAGCTCTGCCGCGACGACCGGATAGAGCACCTGGGTCATCATGGCTCCGTTCGGCTTGCGGCGGTGGAGGGCGTGCCGGAGGTCATTCCGCTTGACCGTCTCGCCCATCGGCAAGGCGAGCGGGTAAGCCAGCAGCGGAACCGCTGAGGCTCGCACCTCCGTCGTCGCGTTCTCGTATGGAGGATGGATTTCGCGGCCCGCGTCGGTGGGAATGAAGAGCCGCTGCGCGATTCGCGACCAGCGCGGGTCGGGATGCTGCCCGAGGATGCGACTGGCCGCAATGGCGATCTCGAGATTGGTACGCGCCACCGCATTGGTATAGGTATCGTTGTCGATCCCGATCAGGCTTTCGTCGACCGAGACCACGTCGCGGACCTCGTAGCGATCCGCCCCCGCGTCATGAGTCACCCGGCTGGCCCAGAAATCGGCGGTCTCTTTGATCACCGGATAGCCGTGCGTCGACAGCCAGGCGAGGTCGCCGGTGGCCAGGTAGTACTGCCACTGCGCCAGCGCGACATCACCGCTGATGTGGACTTCGGCGCGGGCGTTCTGCCAGGCGAATCGGGGCGTTGTCTCCTCACCGCGGTCGTCGGCCTCCCATGGATACTTGGCGCCCTCGAATCCATGCGTGCGGGCGTTGCGCCGGGCGGCGTCGAGCGTTCGCGAGCGGAAGGCCACGATGGAGCGGGCCATCTGAGGATGCATCACCGCCAGCACGGGCAGCATCCAGGTGTCGGCGTCCCAGAACACATGGCCGTAGAAGCCGGCGCTCGAGAGTCCCATGGGCGGGATGCTGTCCTCCGAATCATCGCGGACGCTCGACAGCAAATAGAACTCCATCGCGTGAATCACGCGTTGCAGGGCCAGATCGCCCTCCACGACAACGTCGGTGGCCCAGAGCTGCTTCCAGGCGGCGGCATGATCGGCGAGCACGGTGCGGTACCGTCGGGCAGCGGCTCGTGCGATGGTGGCGCGCGCCGATGGCAGCGGATCGGAGCCGTCCCTGGACGTCGCCACCCCGACGAGCTTGACCAGCGAGACGGCTTCCTCGGGAACGGCGTCGAACGAGATCTCAGCCACACCGTGCCGAGGATTGTGGAGTCGGACCGTCGGGACCACGGATTGCACGAGGGCCACCCGCGTCGAGTCGCCCTCGGCCTTCAATGTGACGGCGTCCGGCTCGCGGTCGATCACCGTCAGCTGTCCCGGGTACCACATGTTCCCCGCCGGCAGACCCGCCGGGAGCGTTTCCAGCCGAGCGAGCGCGAGCCGCTCCACTGGCGGCCACTCGTGCAGCGGAAACCTCACGGTCATCCGGCCCGGCTGGTGCGGCGTGAGCCGCAGCCGAATCACGGCCAGGCCGGGATCGGCCCGCGAGACGAAAGCCAGGACGTCGACCGTTGTTCGCCGGCCTCCCTCGACCCACTCGTAGGTGGTGCGCAGGCTGCCGCCGTACATGTCGAGCAGCTGGCGATACGACTGCAAGGAGCCGGAGCTCAGATCCGTGGAATTGAGCCAGCCGTCACCCTGCGAAACGTCGAACGTGTTCCACGCCGGAAGCGCCGCCAGCCGCGGGACGTCGCCCGGACTGTGGTCGTAGACGCCGGCCGCGAACGAAAGCGCGGGAGCGGTAGCCAGCGGGTTGGACACCAGGCTGAAGACGCCGTTCCCGAGGAAAGCCGGGAATCGGTATGAGGGATCCGGCGCCGTCAGCCTGAAGGTGGACCTGGGAGCGCCCGCTCTAGCCTGAGTACGGATACCGATCGGACGCTGAGCCAATCGTGCGGAACGCTATCACAGCTGGCCGCACGCCGCCAGCAGGAACTCCGGTCTACTCCTTGTCGTACTTGAACGAGAGGTTGAGCCGCGCGCGGTAGCGGCTGATCTTGCCGTCTTCGATCGCGACGTCCAGCTTGACCACTTCAGCCACCCGCAGATCGCGCAGGCTCCCGGCCGCGGTTTGGACCGCGGCTCGCGCGGCGGCCTCCCACGATTCGGTACTGGTTCCGATGACGTCTGTCACGCGATACACGCTGTCGGCCATGCTTACCCTCCTGTGATCGACTCGATCCGTCGCCCTGACCTTAAAGTATGGCCGGATTTGGTTCAGCTGCCGCCCAGGGGACGGACGAATCCGGTGCCGCTGTCCACCAGTTCGATGCTGCCCAGCCGGTCGGTTCGATAGACGGGCGAACTACTCACTCTGCCCTTTCCTGACCTCATCACGATCGACGTCGAACGCTGGCGGCTGCGCTGACCGCAGGCAGCCCCAATCCGTCGTTGGTGAGTGATCCCCAGTCCTGTCTGGCGCCGTTAGGCGAGAGGCATGTCTGCCAGACCCAGTTGCTGACCCAGCTCACTCGATCTCTGCTCCGCGGCGTCCGCTTCTTCTGCACGTCGCAGTGAACGGAGCGCCTTTGCGCGATCATGCAGCGCGCGCGCCAGCGACGGTTTGGTGTCCATGGCCTCAAAGATCTCGAGCGCGTGGTCGACATCGGCAAGCGCGGCGCTCCAATCTGGACTCGCCTGTCGCCCGTAAGCGCGGGCGCGAGCCCAGAGCGTGTGCGCCTCCCCATACCGGTCACGCATCGCGCGCGCGTTGTTGAGCGCCGCGTCCCACTCGGCCACGCCTCCCGGCAGATCACCAAGGTCCGCCCTGGCCGTTCCGAGGTAGCCATGAATCAGCGTTCGCATCGGCGCCATGTTGGTTGCCAGGGACAGCTCACGACCTCGCTCGAGCGGCTCCTTCGCCGCGCCCGGCCGGTCGAGGGCGAGGCTGGCCGCGCCAAACATCACGGTGGCTGCCACGGCGCAGGCATAGGCACCGAGATCCTCCGCACGACTGGCGCATGACAGGCTCCGTGTGGAGGCACCGACCATGTCGCCTCGCTCGAGATCGATCGCCGACCTCGCGATGTCAACGTCCAGGCGCGAGATGACATCGGCGGAGCCGGCGAACGTCTTTGCTCGCGCTAGGGCCCGCTCGGCAGCGCCAAACTCGCCAAGCCTGGCGTAAGCCATGACGAGAAAATTCGAGAGCATCGCCCTCGCCACCGGATCGCCAGTCGTTGATACCGGGTCGCCCGGAGGCACAAGCAGGTCCAGCGCGTCCTGCATCTCCCGTGCGCCTTGCCGAATATTGCCGGTGAACGCATCGAAGGCGCCGATCAAGGCCCTGGGCAAGGCAGCCGTGTACGGATCGCTCAGCGCGGCCCCGATCTCCGCCGTGCGGTCCAGGGCAGCTTTCAGCGCCGGGCTGGACTCCGGCGCCTCCCCACGCTGACGGCGCAGGAAGGCCGTCCAAAAGTAGGCTTCGGCCACCAGATGCTGGTCAGTGGCGCCGGCCGCCGCGACTGCCCGTTCGAGCCGATCGATGTCGGCCCCAGGTTGGTTATGGGTCCAGCCAGCCTTTGCCCCGCCTAATGCAGCGCGCAAACGCACGTCAGCCTGTGCGTCGTCACTCAACTCTTCGGCGCGAGTGAAAAATGCGGTCGCCTCTTTGTTCGCGAAGCGTTCGAGCGCATGCTCGCCCGCCATCACCAGGTACTCGGCTGCCCTGGCTGTATCGCCTGCCAGCTCGAAATGCATCCCGATCACGCCGGCCAGCTCATGCTGGTGGTCGCGGTGCAACGCGAGGATCGCTTCGGCCGCGGCGCGATGCAAGCTGCGGCGGTCCTGTTTCAACAAGGTCGCGTAGGCGGCTTCCTGGACGAGGGCATGCCGAAACAGATACTCCAGTTCCGGCTGCAGCGCCGCGATCTGGATGAGGCCGCTGGCTTCGAGCGTGCTCAGTTCCGTGCGAGCGTTCACGGTGATGCCTCCAACAATCGTTCCAGAATGGTGACGCCGAACTGCCGACCGATCACCGACGCAACCCGCAGGGTGCGTTTGCTGTCAGGCGGCAACCTGTCAATTCTGGCCAGCAGCAAGCCATGCAGCGTATCTGGAATCTCGATTTCGGCCACGCGGTTGGTCGCGATCCACCGCTCGCCTTCGCGGACGATTGCGCCGCGGTCGATCAGCATCCTGATCACCTCTTCGACAAAGAACGGGTTGCCCTCCGCCCTTCGCAAAATGAGCTCCCGCGTTTCGGCAGGCAACGATTCGACCGTGAGCAGGTTGGCGACCAGCTTGCGGCTGTCATCGACCGAGAGTGGGTCGAGCCGGATCTCCGTCAGCGCGTCCCCGAACATATCGCGCGTGCCCGCGATCAGCCGCCAGCCCGCCGCTCCCCGCTCAACTCTCGAGCTTAGGATCAGAAAGAGCCTGAGGCCGGCAACCGACGGTAGGAGTTGCAGGAGCGTGTCAACGGAAGCCGTGTCCGCCCAATGCACGTCGTCGCACACGAGGACTGCCGGTCCACGCTGGCTGGCAGCTCGGACGAGCAGGGCGAGCGATGCGACGTAGCGCTTGACGGTCTCGCTCTCGATGAGCGATATCCTGGCTCGCAGCTCAGGCGCCAGGCGCAACGAAAGGAGGTGGGCGAGATAGGCATAGGTCTCCTGCCAGTCGTCGCCAATCAGGTCGCGAGTGGCTCTCTCGAGCATCTCCTCAACCTGCGGCTCGTCGGTCGTGGCCGTGACGCCGATCATCGATCGGACGAGATCCACTACAAGGTGATACGGCAGGGTCTCGCCGTAGGAGAGACACCTTCCCTCGATCCAGCGCGTCGCAGGGGCGGATGCCTCGGCGACTGCGCGCAATTCCGCCAAGAGGCGGCTTTTGCCGATGCCCGGTTCGCCCAGCACGCACGCGACGCGACCCTGGCCCGCCGCCACGACGCGAACCGCCTCCTCGAGCCGGCTCAGCTCGAGGTCGCGGCCAACCATTGGCGAATGGACGCCACCCAGCCCCCGTGCCCGGACCGCGCCGGCCTTCAGTCCAGTGATCTCGTAGGCATGCACCGTGTCCGACTTTCCCTTGAGCTCCAGGAGCCCGCGGTCGGCGGCTTCAATAAGCGAGGCGACGAAGCGATGTGTCGCCGCGGTGACGAGCACCGTCCCAGGTCGGGCTGCGGCCTGCAGCCTGGCTGCCACATTGACCGTGTCACCCATCGCCGTGTACTCGTAGGCAGCGTCGGTACCGACGATGCCAACTACTACCGGACCGGTATTCACCCCGACCCGAATGCGCAGGCCATCACCGGCAGGCACATGCTGCTCCGCTCCGAGGCCCTCGATGACGCGGACCATCGCCAGCGCGCAACGCACCGCTCGTTCCGGGTCGTCCTCGTGAGCGGCGGGAGCTCCGAAGAAGGCCAGCACGCCGTCGCCCATCAATCGTGCGATGGTCCCCCCGTAGTGCTCGATCGTGAGATTCATATGCCGGAACACCTGTCCGACCAGTACGGTCCAGTCCTCCGGATCCATGCGCTCGGCGATGGCGGTCGAACCGGCGATGTCGGCGAAGAGCACCGTGATGGGGCGGCGCTCGCTCGAGGCCGCTTGCCGTCCCGAGCTGGCCGTCTCCCTGGACACGCCCATGTGCTTCCCGCAATGCTAATTCGAAGGGTCGGCGATGGAGTCCGCGGCCAGGGACCCGCGGGAGCTGTTCGACTTTGTCGAGGCGCTTCGGAGCGCCGGAACGCTAGGGATTGGCCGTAGGGTCGGTCTGCGTGAGCGCTAGTCGGTGGCCCGCTGAAAGCGCCGTCGACCAGAACGAGCTCAAGGGTGCCAAGCCGATCGGTGCGATAGACCGGCGAACCGCTCAGGGCCTGGAGGACCGATCGCATCGGCAACCCCTGACGGCTGTTGGCCGCAACCTGAATGATAGAGAAGCCGTGACCCGGTCCCTGCCATTGGGCCGGACCGCCGCTCGTGAAGATGGCGCCATCGATATCCGTCGGGAGGAATTGCCAGCTCGTCTCCGGCGCAACGACCGCCAGCCGGCCGCCGCTAGCTTGAACCAACCAGCTTCGCCCGTCACCGGCTGGGCGCAGCTCGACCCCGTCGAGCATGGGCGGGCCGTTGGTAGACGCGACCATGACGCCGGCTTGCTGCGCCTGTTGCACCAGCGACCGCAGGCTCACGCTCCAGGCGTCGGGATCCGCAATGACCATCTGGCCGATCTGAAATCGATTGAGCACGGCTGCGCCGGCGCCGATCTGTTGTCGGCGGCCGCCGGTTATCAACCAGATATCGATCGTCCGCGCCGTCGGCGGCAGGGCCCGACCGAGGGCCTGCGCCAATCGGTCGGCATCCGGACCGGCGTCGATCAGGATCTGATGGCCATCCGCCGTTCGGATCAAGACGGCCGACCCGGTCCCCACGTCCAGCGCGTAAACATGGACGCGACCATCGGGCCGGATGAGAAGCAGCGCAACGGCGATCACCGCCACAACCCCGAGCAGCGCCCACACACGGCGCTGCCAGAAGAACTGCCGGAGCTTGATCCCGGCCAGCAGGCCGCCATTGATGATCGCGCCGGCCGCCAGCCAGCGCGCCGGAAAATACGGCGTCACGATCGCGGCCATCGGCAGGCTGCCGAGGGTTTCGATCACTATCCGGAACCAGCTGGCGATCATTCCAGCGAGCTGGATCGCTGGCCAGGCGAGGCCGCCCGCGACGATGGCCAGCAGTGCGGCGCCTCCGCCGATCACCATGATCAGCGGTAGGAGCGGCAGTACGAGGGCGTTTGCGGCGGGTCCGACGATGGACACCTGGTGGAAATTCGCCAGCATCAGTGGCCAGGTGGCGGCCTCCGCGGCGACGGTAGCTGCGAACGCGTCGCGAACCGGTCCCGGCATCCAGCTGAGATGACCGCCAATTTTGTCGGTCATCGACGCGATCCCGATCGTCCCGGCGAACGAGAGCTGAAAGCTGACATCCTGGGCCAGCGACGGCTTGAGCCCGAGCATGACGGCCGCGGTCAGCGCCAGCGAGACGAACACCTGGCTGTCGCGCCGCAACCGGCCGGCGAGCACCACCAGCATGCCCATTGCCGACGCCCGCAGCGCCGCCGCCGACGCGCCGGCGAGCAGCGCGTAACCGGCCATCGC
>DASTJZ010000136.1:0-5570 GCA_035716185.1 Candidatus Dormiibacterota bacterium | reverse complement strand
CTCAACCTCACCGAGCCCAAAATCGTCGAGGAAATTCACCGAGCGTACATTTCAGCCGGCGCCGAGCTGATCGAGACCAACACCTTCGGGGCTAGCCGGATCAAGCTGGGCCGCCACGGCCTCGAAAATCGGGTCCGCGAGATCAACTTCCGAGCCGTCAAGCTGGCCCGCGAGGCCCGCGAGATCTCCGGCGAGCCCGTCTTTATCGCCGGCGCCGTCGGCCCGATCGGCCAGCAGCTCGAGCCGATCGGTCGGATCAGCCTGCCCCAGGCGACGGCGGCCTTCGAGGAACAGATCGCCGCCCTGCTCGAAGGCGGCGCTGATCTCCTGGTCCTCGAAACCTTCACCAATCTGCCGGAGCTGCTGGCCGCGGTCGCCGCGGCGAAGAAGACGGCCGACCTCCCGGTCGTGGCCCAGATGACGTTCGCGGAAGACGGCCTCACCCTGAGCGCGGAAGAGCCCAGCCAGGTGGTCCAGGCGCTCGAGCGCGCCGGCGTCGACGTCATCGGCGTCAACTGTGGGGTCGGTCCCCAGGTTGCGCTCCAGGTGCTGGAGGCGATGCGCCGGCACACGAAGCTCCCTCTGTCGGGCCAGCCCAACGCCGGACTCCCCGCCCGGGTCGAAGGACGCTTCTTCTACTTCGCCACGCCCGACTACTTTGCGACGTATGCCCGGCAGGCCGCCGATCTCGGCGTGGCGTACATCGGCGGATGCTGCGGGACCACACCGGCGCACATCGCCGCCATGCGGGCGGCGCTCAAACCCTTTGCTAGCCCAACGCCCATAAGCCGACCCGCTCCGTCGACCGCGATCGCCATCGACCTCAATGTCGCCGAGCAGCTGCCGCCGACGCCCTTCGCCCAGCGGCTGTCCGACAGGGCATTTGTGGTCAGCGTCGAGATCGACCCTCCGCGGGGCCTCAACCCATCCAAGTGCATCGCTGGCGCGGAACTCGTCAAAGCTGCCGGCGCCGATGCCGTCAACATCGGCGACAGCCCGATGGCGCGCGTGCGGATGAGCGCGCTGTCGCTGGCGCTGATGATCCAGCACCAGGTCGGCATCGACACGCTGATCCACTTCACCTCGCGCGACAAGAACCTGATGGCGCTGCAGGCCGAGCTGATCGGCGCCCACGCGCTCGGCATCCGCAACATCATCGCGCTGACCGGTGATCCGCCTCGCATCGGCGACTACCCGTCGGCAACCGGCGTGTGGGACGTCGACTCCATCGGGCTGATCAAGATCCTGGCCCGCCTCAATGAGGGCTATGACTGGCTCGGCACATCCATCGGTCGGCCGGCAAGCTTCACCATCGCCTGCGCCATCAATCCCTCCGCCGAAGACCTCGACCGCGAGATCGATCGCTTCCGACAGAAGATCGATGCCGGCGCGAACGTCGCCATGTCCCAGCCGCTCTACGATCGCGAAACGCTGGAGCGCTTCTTCGAACGGACCGGACCGCTGCCGATTCCATTCCTCCTCGGGGTGCTTCCCCTGCAGTCGTCACGACATGCCGAGTTCATGCACAACGAGGTGCCCGGCATCGTCGTCCCGCAGCCGCTACGCGATCGGATGCGAAACGCCGGCGAAAACGGCATCGCGGAGGGCCTGCAGCAATCTCGCGAGCTGCTGCAGGAGACGAAGGACATGGTGCAGGGCGTCTACCTGATGCCCTCCTTCGGCCGCTACGAGGTCGTCGCCGAATTGGTCCGCTGGCTCCGCACGAACCGCGTCGTCAGTAACGCGCCGCCCCGCTAGAGCCCTGCCCTCCGTTTAGCCAGCGGTTAGCGCAGCCGCCGCGCCGGTCGTCCGCGATGCGGCAGATATGAGCGATCACCGATCCACTGCGCCGGAATGATGGCAAGGTAACGGGCCATCTGGTTCAGCGGCGAGGCATAATTCGAGCGCATGTGGGCGAACTTCGTCCAGCCATGCTCGGGATCGTTGCACTTGTAGCCCGACTTTCGCAGTCGCTCCCAGGCCTGATCGAATTCCATCCGCTCGACGATCGGGTCCTTCCGCTGCGGATACTGGAAAAACCAGGCCATATCCTCCACCAGGTGATTCCCGACGGTGAGCATCAGCCTCGCCGGCCCTTCGGCGTCGTCGTCGAGCGTGCTGATGAGCAACGTCGCTGCATCCATTACGGCACCGAAGGAATTGAGCCAGGCCTCGTTGTCGTGGCTCGATCGAAAAAAGAACAGTAGCGGGTACGCCAGATGGCTCTCCAGCACCTGGGCGGACCAGTTCCGCCATTCCTCGAACGTCCGGACCAGCTGCTCGTGCATTCCGCGCTCGATGGCGGTCTCGAGGATCTGCGTGCCGGAGGGGGGCGCCCCGGCCATGGCATCCAGCTGGACCACCATTTCCTCTCGACGCTGAAACGATTCATACAGCGAAAAGAGCAACGTGATGGCGAGCGCGGCGAGAAAGATGCCGCTCACGCTCTCGGCGATGGTGATCAACCGCGCGGGCACACCGACCGGGATGATATCGCCGTAGCTGAGCGGCACCAGGGTGGTGCCCGAAAAGTACAGCGACGTCCCAAAGTCCTGTGGCGCCGGATGCATCTCCGAACGCACCCCATCGATCAGCAAGGCAAAGCCGAGGACGAGCCCCAGCCCATAGGCGGTAAAAAGGACAAGCACGCCAAGCGGGCCCATCACCGCCAGCCAGGCTTCCCGGCGCGGAACCGAGTCGATCCGGTTTCCAATCGAGCGCCACACCACCCAGAGCGATCGGATCACGTAGCGCCCAAACCCGAACTTTCGCACTGCCGGTCGAGGCAGGATGATCCCCTCGAACAGCTCCCGAAAGATCAGCAGCAGGATCACCAGGCCGCCTGCGATTTCCAACCAGTTCGCCGTCATCTCCATCCATAGGGTAGGCCCCCTTCGCCGGCTGCCGACCGTAACCGGAGCGGACGCCAGGCCGTTCACGATTCGAAGGGCATGAAAGCACTCGACCTCGGCCACGGCATTGGTCTGCGGATTTGGGCCCGCTGGGCCGGGCTCGCCGTTACCCTCGCGCGATTCGCCGTCTAACCACCGGTCAGATTTTCGTCAGGGCCGGCACGCTGTCTGACGACAGCCAACGCGAATCGCGGTAAGGCCAGCATCCGTCGCCATCGCCATGGTTCCCGTGCCAGGCGGTGCAGCCATTCAAGCCCGCGCTCGCGCATCCAGCGCGGAGCGCGCCGGCTGCGCCCCGACAAAAAATCGAACGCACCCCCGACCCCAATCGCGACCCGTGCACCCGTCGCGTGCAGATTGCGGGCGATCCAGAGATCCTGGTTCGGTGCGCCGTACGCAACCAGGACGATGTCGGGTCTGACCGCGCGGACCGCCGCGGTGACCTCGGCGTCTGCCGACGCCTCGGGCGAACCGGCAAGACAGCCGACCACGACAAGTCCGGGAGCAGCGTCGATCAGCTGGGCTGCAGCGGCCTCAGCAACCCCGGGGGCGGCCCCCAACAAGAAAAACCGCCAGCCAGACCGCGCGCCCCGGCGGGCCAGCGCCTGGACGAAGTCCACGCCCGCGATGCGCTCCGGCAGGGGATGACCCAGTCGCCGCGCCGCCCATATGACGCCGTAGCCGTCGGGCAAGCAGAGGTCGGCGTGGTTCAGCACGTCGCGAAAGGCGCGGTCCCGCTGCGCGCGCATCACGAACTCCGGGTTCACGGTGGCAACCTGTCGCGGTGTTTCGCCGGCGATCTCGGACGACACCCACTCAACGGCGTCGGCCTGGGTCAGGGCATCGACACCAATCCCGAGGATCCGCACGCGGTTCACGCGGGACCGATTGTAGACTCGATGGACTGAGCCTTTCCCAACCGGCCACGCACCTGCTCTTGATGCGTCATGCGGATGTCGAGAACCCGAACCGCGTTTTATACGGTCACCTGCCCGGCTTCAACCTCAGCGCCCTCGGCCGGGCACAGGCAGCCGCGGTCGGCCAATCGCTGCGCGACCGCGGTATCCGCCGCATCGTGCACAGCCCACTGGATCGCGCCCGGGAAACCGCGGAGATCGTGAACGCGCAGCTGCCCAGTCCCGTGCCCCTCATCCCGGAGCCGGAGCTGCGGGAGGCTGACATCGGTCGCTACCTGCAGGGTGTGCCCTACTGGCAGATTCCCCTGCGCCGGCCCAAATGGTTGCTGCACAAAATGCGGCGCGGCTCGATCCGCGGTGATGAATCGATCGAGCAGCTCGGTGGTCGCGTGCGCGACGTGGTATTTCGGCTCGCCCGCGATCACCCTGGCGAGACGTCGATCTGCGTGAGTCATGCCGATCCCATCCAGGCCGCCTGGGTGCTGTTCGAGGGCCGCCCACGGACCGAGCGCGAGATTTATCGAAAGCCGGTCGAGAAGGCCGGAATGCTCGAGTTGATCATCGACGGCGAGCGCGTGCAGAACATTCAGTACATCCCAGCGCCGAAGGTCGCATCGGTCTGAGCTAGAGTCGCCCTGTGGAGCGACCGCGCTTCGACGGTCTTGCGACCTGGTACGACGAAGAAATTCGTCGCCTGGACATCACGTCGACGGCCCTGAACACCCTGGCACGCCTCCTTGGGCCAGGCTCCGGAAGATGTCTGGATCTTGGTTGCGGTACCGGGATCGCGGTCCCGGATCTCATCAAGAGTGGTTGGACGGTGGTCGGGGTCGATATCTCAGAGGATCAACTTCGCGTGGCCCGCGCGAACACCGCCGGCCCGTCAGTCGAATTCATCAACGCTGATGCCGCCAACCTGCCGTTCCCGGATGGGACGTATGACGCGGTCGTATCGATGTTCACCCACACGGATTTCGATGACTACGCTCGAGTACTGGCGGAGGTGTGTCGCGTTCTCCGACCAGGTCGGCGCTTTGTGTACGTAGGCACGCATCCGTGCTACGTGACGCCATATGTCGAACGCCGCCGCGATGGACCCCATCGCCTCCACCCCGGCTACCGATGTCGCGGATGGACCAAGTCTGGTCCCGGCTTCGGTCATGGCATTCGACCCCGTGTCGGGGTGAATCACTCGACCCTTGGCGACTTCCTCCAGGCCATCATCGATAGCGGTCTTCGGCTCCGGCGGGTTGAAGAACCGGGTGATGACGACTATCCAATTCTGATCAGCCTCGTCGCCGAGCGATAGCCCGCTGCGATTTTCCGGCCTGCGCCTTCGCCGCCGCGGCTTCCTCCTCGGCGGCCCTGGCGCGCTGTTCCGCCCGTTCCGCGGCGGCCACGGCTTCCTTCGCCTCGTTGCGCATCCGTTTGGCCGTCGCCTCCAATTGCTGAGCCCGCTCGAGGTCAGCCTGCGCCGCTCGTTCTGCGGCTTCCTGGGCCCGCTGCGCTTCAGCGCGCCCATCGGCCTTGCTCGGCTTAGGGGCCGGTCCGGCTGAGCCCGCTCGGAACATCGCTGCGAGGTCGTCGGCAGGCTCCGGCTCTGACGTTAGCGCTCCCTTCGTCAATCGGTCCCACGCCTCCCCACCCTGTGTCACGGCCAGCCGCAAGATATCGCGGATCCGGCGGAGCGCCTCTTCGGTGGGTGCGTGTCCATTCCGGCGCAAGGCCTGGGTGGCAACGC
>DASTJZ010000135.1:0-2473 GCA_035716185.1 Candidatus Dormiibacterota bacterium | reverse complement strand
CCCAGGTGGTTGCCTCAGTGACGGTTCATTTTCTCGAGATCGATCTGCGGCACCCGTCGACGCGGCGGGCGGTTGGCGAGCTCGACGGTGTGATCGCCGGCCGCGCCTCTCTCGGTTCGATTAACGGCGTTGCCGAGCTCTACGCCGTCGTCACCGAGCCGCGCTTTCGGCGTCGGGGCGTGGCGACCAGTCTATGCAGCGGGCTGATCCAGCGACACTTCGACGATGGCGGCACGCTGGTCTTCCTCGACGCCGAGAATGCTGGAGCGGAGCGCCTCTACCAGCGGCTTGGTTTTTATCGGATCGGATCCCGGCTCACCTACGCCGAGCCCCTACCCTGATCCTTCGTCGGAGAGGGAGGGGATTTCGACAACTTCTCGCGGAGGTAGGCCAGCACCTGGCGGTCGGTGCGGCCGTCGGTTCGAAGCCGGTCCTCCAGATTTTCCATTTCGGAGAAGGCCGTAAAGGCGCGGGCAGCCTGCTCGCTCCACGGATCGCGATCGGGTCCAGGATCGTAACCCAGGCGACGTAGGCCGTCGCGAAGCTCGGCGCCCAGCCGCTCGTCGATCGGGACCAGGTCTTCGGCTGACGGCTTCTCGAAATAGAGCCGCCACATTCCGGCAACGCGTTCCAGCTCATCGACCGGCTGGGGGTGATCGTCGACCCGCAAATCGAGGTAGCGATCATTGAAGCCGGCGTAGCCCCCCTGCGGCTTCACCACCAGCAGGGCCGCCGATTGCTTTCCGCGGCGATCGCCGCCGGCGCGATCACCGGCTTTCAACGCAGCCAGCAGCCGCCAGGCCAGGGCGCCTTGCGACTGCTGGAATGCCTTCAACATGGCGGTCACGGTTTGCTCGCCCACCAGAATATTGCCCTGCACGGCGACATTTGCGGCGGTGAGACCGCCAAACCAGGGAAAGCATTCGCCACCGCTGAAGGTTGCGGCTCGGCCCTGCATGTCGACAATGCCCACCTGCCGTTTGCCGGCCTCCGGGTCCGTCTTCGTCAGGCGCTCGATCACGGCATCGGGCGGCTCACCCTGCTCCAGCAGGCGGAGCCCCGCCGGCCCATAGCTCGTGTTGGCGTGCGACTGAGTGGCGATGGCGCCGACACCGGCGGCGGCCCACGGCACGACGGCGCCGGCCGAAAGAAACTTCGAAGCCACGGCCACCCCACATTCGCCCGCCGCCGGGTCGGCCCCCACGATGCTGAACGTCCTGCAAGGAATCAACGCCGGTAACCTTACGGCATAATGAGGCTTCCCTTTTCGCGGCATTTCCCAGGAGTCTGCCCCTGCCCCAGCTTCGTCAGGATCTAATCACCGGCCGCTGGGTGGCGGTCGCCACCGAGCGGGCGCGGCGGCCAGATTCGTTTACCCAGGCGGTGAAGGACGTGGTCGCAGCCCGCGATGTGTGCCCCTTCTGCCCCGGGCATGAGGCCATGACGCCCCCGGAGGTGCTCGCCTATCGGGCGGCCGGCGCTCCTCCCAACAGCGAGGGCTGGTGGATCCGCGTGGTACCGAACCTTTATGCCGCGTTCCGGCTCGAGCCGGATGGACAGGACCATCGTGACGGCCGCTTCTGGCAGCGGGATGCGATCGGCGCCTGCGAGGTGCTGATCTCCAGTCCCGATCATCGTGCACCGACGCCGCTGCTGCCGAGGCGGCAGGTCGGGGAAATCGTGCAGTCGTACCTCGACCGCTACCGCCACCACGCGGCCAACCCGGCGCTGGAGCACGTGCTGATCCTCTACAACCATGGCCGGCCGGCGGGCGCGTCGCTGGAGCATCCGCACTCGCAGCTCTATGCGATCAGCCTGGTGCCGCCGAGCTTCCACGAGGAGCTTGCCGGCGCGACCACGTTCGCCGAGTCGAATGGCGGTTGTGTCTTTTGCCGGACCCTCGAGGCCGAACTGGAGGCCCGTGATCGGGTGGTCTTCGAGAACGACGGCTTCGTCGTGTTCGCGCCCTACGCGGCGCGGACGCCATTCGAGACCTGGATCATGCCGCGGCGGCACGCGGCGTCGTTCGCCGAGCTCGATGCAGCCCGTGAGAAGCCGGCCTTTGCCGAGGCGCTGCAGCTGACACTCAAGGCGCTGTACGACGGGCTGAACGACCCACCCTTCAACTACTTCATCCACAGTGCGCCGCTGAAGGCCACGGTCGACGATGCCTTTCACTGGCATCTCGAGCTGATTCCGAAGCTCAGCACTGCGGCCGGATTCGAGCTGGGAACCGGGATGTGGATCAACGTCGTGAAACCGGAAGATTCGGCGGCGTTCCTGCGCGAACGCATCGCGAAGGCAGTGGCAGCGGCGTGAAGGCCGTCGTGATGGCGGGTGGCGAGGGCTCGCGGCTGCGGCCGCTGACCAGCGGCATCCCGAAGCCGCTGGTGCCGGTGGTGGGTAAGCCGGTGATGGAACACATCCTGCGCCTGCTCAAGAACCACGGCATCACCGACGTGGTCGTCACCCT
>DASTJZ010000134.1:0-5412 GCA_035716185.1 Candidatus Dormiibacterota bacterium | reverse complement strand
GAGTTTCCGGCCGACATCGCGCTCAGCCCGCTGCACACGACCTCGGGGATGGTTGTGGTCGCGGCTCTCCGGGATGCGACCGAGCGGAAAGAGGCGCAGGCCCGGTTGCATAGGCTTGCTGTCCTCGAGGATCGGGAGCGGATCGCCAAGGAACTGCACGACGGCGTGATCCAGGCGCTGTTCGCGGTGGGGATGAATCTACAGGCCACTGAGGCCAAGGCCAACGACCCTGACGCGGTGCGCGCCCGTCTGGGCGCAGCCGTGGACAGTATCGATGTGGCGATCCGGGATCTCCGCAATTACATCTTTGGGTTGCGGCCCGGCATTCTGGCCGACCGGCAGCTGGATCAGGCCCTCCGGCAACTGGTCGAGGAGTTCCAGGAGAAGAGCGGAACCGTGACGGTCGCCGACATCGACGAGCGCGTAGCCGCACAACTTGGAAACGTGTCGGCGCCCCTGGTGCAGGTCACCCGCGAGGCCCTCTCCAACGTGGCGCGCCACGCAAAGGCAACCACCTGCCGGGTGACCCTGCGACGGCAGGACGGGGCCGCGGTTCTGGAGATCGATGACGACGGCCATGGCTTCAGCCCAAAGCGTGGCAGTAGTCGCGGTCAGGGCCTGCGCAACATGCGAGAACGCGTCGAAGCGATCGGCGGGAGGTTCTCCGTCGAGTCATCGCCAGCCGACGGCACGACCGTGCGCGTCCAGCTTCCGCTCTAGCCGGCGTGTTGAGGAGCCGGTGGCCGGAGTGAGAACATGGCGCTCGTGAGCACCTTGCCGCTGCGGGTGATGATCGTCGACGATCACGAAGTCGTCCGTAATGGCGTGAAGGCGCTGCTCGAGGAAGCGGGTGGCATGTCCGTGGCCGGAGAGGCATCGACAGTCAAGGAGGCGATCGAGCGTGCCGAGTGGGCGCGCCCGGACGTGGTGGTGATGGATGTCCGCCTGGCCGATGGGAGCGGCATCGAGGCGACGCGGGAGATTCGCGCCCGGCTCCCCAGGACGCAGGTCCTGATGCTGACGACCTTTGCCGACGACGAAGCGTTGTTCGCATCCATCATGGCGGGGGCGGCCGGCTATGTCCTGAAGCAGATCAAAGGGGGCGACCTCATCCGAGCGATTCGGTCGGTTGGCGCGGGTGAGAACCTCCTCGATCCGGCAGTCACCAAGGGACTGCTTGATCGTCTCCGGAAGGGGAAACATCTGCTGAAGGATGAGCGATTGGCGCGCCTCTCTGGGCAGGAAGAGCGGATTCTCGGCATGATCGCTGAGGGCAGGACCAACAGGCAGATCGGCGACGAACTCCATCTCGCCGAGAAAACCGTGAAGAACTACGTCTCGAGCATTCTGTCCAAGCTCGAGGTTGCCCGTCGAGCCGAAGCTGCAGCCTACCTAACCCGTCACACCAGCCCTCCCGGCTCTGCCTAAACAGACTTAGAGGCGGAGGTCGGCACATCCCCGGGACCTTAGTCCCTGTCGTTCGCCTCCCCTGTGCGGGAGCATCAACCTATGATGAACACCGCCACCCGCGATCCGGGTAGTCCCGTCGTTCTCTTGGTGGAACCCGATCAAACCAATCGCCAACTCTACGGAGCCTGGCTCGAAGAGGCGGGGATGACGCCAATCAATTGTCCGGGTCCGCGGCTGCCCGGGTTTGTCTGCCTCGGCACATGCAACCGGCCCTGTCCGCTGGCGGACGTGGCGGACGTGGCCGTCCTTGATACCTGCGGCCTGCCAGGCATTTCGAAGAAGGGTTTGCCAGCTTGGCGGCTGCTCCGCTATTACCTCGCGCAGGGCAAGCCAGTGGTGGTGATTGCCGACCACTATCGCAAGGACCGCAGCTTCCGGCCTGAACAGGTTGCGATTCTGCGGCCAAACCCGGGTCCGGAATCGCTCTTGCTCATGGTGAAGGCGATGCTTAAGGAGGCTCAGCGATGGTGACGTATCCGAGCATGTTGCGGGATGCGACGCCGGAGCAGCTGGCCGACGAGCGCCTCGATGATGTGCGCGGAGCCTGGGTCACCGACTATCGGCGAGATCACGCTGAAGCTGATTGGTGGGCCGAAGGGAATTGGAACATCGAGCACACTGTTGAAACCCAAGAGCGTGTCTTTCGGATGGTCGAGCAACTGGCCGCCCGAGGGACCGACCGCGTTGCTGTATTCGCCGCGCTTCGGGGCGCCGACGTTCTGCTCGATGCCGCGGGGCAACGACAAGTCGACCTTCGGGCCGAACACCTCTACATCGAGGGCCGTACCGTTCGTAGGGAGGACGTGACTTCGGCGGCCTGGCGCTCCAAGTTGGTCGCGGCACAAGCCGGCAGTGCCGTTATTGACAGCCTTATCGGGGATGGAACCGTCGTCAGCCTGTTGGGCCCCGAGGCGTTTGACAAAGACCTTGGTCTGGCAGGCTGGACTCCGCGGACCCACGCCGGGCGCGTAATGATCGTCATCGATAACGTGCCGTCGCTTGATCACCTGCGGGCGCATGGCTTCGACCCCATCACGTTCGATGGTGCGGATCCTGCTGCGTTTGCCTGGGTGATCTTCGAGCTCTCGAACCGGATCAACGCGACCATCGCGCAACTTCGATGCGGCTGCCATCCCAGCTTCGCACCGGTTCCGCTGGGAGTCGCCGTCAGGCGGCAGACTTGGGATAAGGATTCATTGACGGGCGCGGCGGCGATCGATGCGCTCGTCAGCGCCTAGGTCGGAACCGAAAGAGGCCGCCCTGGATGTCCAACGTGGTTCGATCAAACCTGGCTCTGTCCTTCGAGGCAAATTGACCGGCGATCCTGAAGCGCATGGGCGGGATAGGCTGACTTTGTCCCTATGGCCCGGCAACTCCGCAGTCGTGTCGAGATCGTCGGTCTACATCCGGTGCAGAGCCACGAAGACGTCCACCGAGCGATATCTCAGCTTGGATGGAACCCAGGTGCTGTCATCCGGCGAGCCACCGCGCGAAGCCGGAGCACCGGCGCGGCTTACATTCTTTATCTTCTACCTCGATCTAAATCGGCCGCTCATGACACCATTTGGCCCGGTTCCGCTGCCGATCCCAAAGACGGCACCAGCTCGGCTGCTAGCGATCGCGCCTTTCGAGCCACCGGATTGAAAGACGGATATGTCGGAATCCAGCAACAGGTACGACTCTGCGCTCCGCCAACGTTCGATCGTCTAGTACGGGCGAAGAGGCGAAGGCGCGCTGCCGCCCAGTAATCTCCTGGGCATGCCGACTCCGGAGCACCTTATGGTGCGGCTACGCGAAGCTGGTCTTAGTGCGGTAGCCGATCGGATCATGGGGCTCGCTCAACCGAGCATCCGCCTGGAGGCAATGGAGCCGGCTGATGAGACTCGAATCGGAGCCTCCAGGCTGGGTGGCTCCCCGGACCTTCCGCCTGGAACGCCGTGGCCTTCGTATGACGAGGGCCTCAGCTTCATCGGCCAGATTGATTTGGCCGAATGGAAGCTGTCGGGTGTGCCGAGGGATCCTCCGCTGGAAGGACTCCTGTCATTTTCTATGTCGCCGACCTGAGCGTTTGGGGCTTCGATCCTAAGGACCGGGGTGCGTGGCGCGTACTGTTTACGCTGGCCGGATCATCCCTATTTCCGGCACTGACTCTTGATGGATCCAGACATAGTCCCCGAACTGTCGGGTCACAAAAGTGCCAACCGCCACGACGAGGCAGGGCATCGCCGGGCGGCGAATCGCGCCGTCATCGTGTCGGCGGTCGGACTTGCCCTGACGGGTGGCGTCGAGCTGCTCCTGTCATTGTTCACCGGCTCGGTAGCTCTGCTGGGCGACGCCCTGCACAACCTGTCGGACGTCTCGACGTCCGCCGTGGTCTTTCTCGGTTTTCGCATCTCGAAGCGGCCACCCAGCCCCGCTTATCCGTACGGTTATGAGCGGGCCGAGGACCTGGCCGGGCTGGGCGTCGCCTTAGTCATCTGGCTGAGCGCCGTCTTTGCCGGGTACCAGAGCTATCTCAAGTTCGTCCGGAATGCGGGAACCGGGCACATCGCGGCCGGCATCGCAGGCGCGGCCCTCGGCATCCTGGGAAACCAGCTGGTCGCGTACTACAAAGGACGCGTAGGCCGGCGGATCCAGTCCGCCACACTCCAGGCGGACGCGACCCACTCCTGGCTCGACGCCCTGTCGTCCCTTGGGGCGCTCATCGGTCTGGTCGTCGTCGCGACCGGCAGGCGTTGGGGAGATCCAATCGCCGGCTTCGTGGTTACCCTCTTCATCATTCAGGTCGGCTTCACCGTTACCCGCGAGATCGTTCACCACCTCATGGATGGTGTCGACCCGGCTGACCTCGAGGCGGCTCGTGCGGCGGCCCTCCGAGTCGACGGCGTGAGGGAAGTCGCCGTGCGCGGCAGGTGGATGGGCCGATCATTGCTAATCGAAATCGAGGGAAGGCTGTCGGCCGACTTGTCTCTCGCCCAGGCGGAGTCCATCGGCCGACGGGTTGAGGGCGCAGTTTTCGATAGCGTTCCTCAAGTAAGGCGAGTCCATTGGGTCTCTCGGGCATCATCCCGCAGGGAGTAGCGGCCTAAGGGGTAAACGTCGGCAACGGTGACGAACCGTCTGGTGGTATTTAGGTGGTACGAACCATCACTGATTGCTTCGTCGCGCGTAGGGATTAGGGCATGTTGTCCGCGACGCGAACCGACAACCCAGATGTCACGGCGCAAGAGTTTCGGAAGCCCATTTGCCCATATAGACGATGTGCACCGCGCCGTGTTGCCGGAGGATGCGCGCAGCAACCGTCTTGTCGCCTTCGGTGGCCGGGACTCTCAGAGCCAGTCCGCCCGCCCGTAGGTGGTCGGCGGTTCGGATGAGTTCCTCGTGACTGTCGCCGAGTTGGCCTGTAATGCGGTAGACACGCCCCAGCAAGCCATGGTGCTGGCCCGTGACATCGAGACGTTCGGCACCTGCTGGACCAGCCAACACATATATCCTGTCTCGGGCGAAGCCAGCCTTTGTAAGATCCTCCAGAGCGGCAGCGACAGCATCGCCATCGGTCAGTAGCGCGATCACGTTCTCCGCTGGATACTTTCTGAACCCTTCGGGTGGCTCGGGAAACTCATTGCTGCTCATCTTCTTTCCCTCCCGGTAAGCGCCCACTGTCAATCGGACCCCATCGTCATGTTAATGCCCCTGCTGATCGGCTCAATGCACGGACTTACCCCGGCAGACCGCTACCCTAGGCGCGGGCCCGCCTCGCTCCCAGCGCTTCCAGTCCTCTTTTCGCCAGCGCCTCGCCATCGGCCATGACTCATGTAGACGACCTTCTTGACAAGATCGAACTCCCTTCGTGACCCTGCTCGCGGGTTTGTCACGCCACAATTACGAGGGAGCGCCCAAAGTTTGACTGAGGTTCCGTCCGAGAGCAAGGTCGACCGAGGC
>DASTJZ010000133.1:0-16284 GCA_035716185.1 Candidatus Dormiibacterota bacterium | reverse complement strand
TGTCAGGGTGGCGGGATTTCCCGCCTATTTAGTTGTCGGGGTCGCGGGATTTCCCGCGTGTTAAATGTCGTGGTACAGGTAGAACTCCCACGGGTGCGGACGAAGCGCGACCTGGTCGTACTCCTTGACGCGCTTGTAGTCGATCCAGGTTTCGATCAGGTCTGTGGTGAAGACGCCGCCACGCGTCAGGTACTCGTTGTCGATCTCGAGCGCGTCGAGGACCTCGAGCAGTGAGCCCGGCGTGCTCTTGACCTGGCGCTTCAGCTCCGGCTCGAGCTCGTAGAGGTCTTCGTCGATGGGCTTGGGTGGTTCGATCTTGTTGATGACGCCGTCGAGGCCGGCCATCAAGCAGGCGGCAAACGAAAGGTAGGGATTGCAGGATGGGTCCGGCGTGCGGAACTCAAGCCGCTTCGCCTTCGGATCATTGAAGTACATCGGGATACGCACACACGCGCTGCGATTGCGCTTGGAATAGATCAGGTTGATCGGCGCCTCGTAGCCCGGCACCAGGCGGCGATAGGAATTGGTGGTCGGGGCGGCGAAGGCGAGCAGCGAGGGCGCGTGCTTCAGCAGGCCGCCGATGTACCAGCGGCACAGATCGCTGATGCCGGCATAGCCGGCCTTGTCATAGAAGAGGGGAACGCCGTTCTTCCACAGGCTCTGATGGGTGTGCATGCCCGAACCGTTGTCCATGAAGAGCGGCTTGGGCATGAAGGTCGCGACGAAGCCGTTCTGGGCGCAGACGTTCTTGACGACGTACTTGTAGATCATCACCTTGTCGGCCATGTTGACCAGCGTGTCAAACCGCATGTCGATCTCGGTCTGACCGGCGGTGCCAACCTCGTGGTGGTGAACCTCGACGTCAACGCCGGCCTCGATCAACTTGAGCACGATTTGGGAACGAAGATCCTGCAGCTTGTCCGTCGGTGGCACCGGGAAGTAGCCTTCCTTGTACCGCGGTCGATAGGCCTGGTTCGGCTCCGTGTTCTTGCCGGAGTTCCACACGCCTTCGATGGAATCGATCTCGTACATGCCGGAGAACTGGTTCTGGTCGAACCTGATGCTGTTGAAGATGTAGAACTCGCACTCCGGCCCGAAGTAGCTGGTGTCGGCGAGTCCAGTCGACAGCAGGTAGGCCTCGGCCTTCTTGCCGACGTACCGGGGATCGCGAGAATAGGGCTCGCGGGTGATGGGATCGATGACGTCGCAGATCAGGTTCAGGGTGGGCACGCGGAGCACCGGATCCACGATCGCGCTGGCCGGATCGGGCATCAGCAGCATGTCGCTTTCGTGGATGTGCTGGAAGCCGCGGATGCTGGAGCCATCGAAGCCGATGCCGTCCTCGAACAGGCCCTTGCCCAACTCCTGGACCGGAATGGAGAAGTGCTGCCAGGTGCCGATCAGATCGACGAACTTGAGGTCGACGATCTTCAGCCCCTGCTTGTGAGCCAGGTCGATGACGGACTGAGCGTCCGCCCTGGTTTCCTTTTTCGAGCGCACGCCCTGGTCAATCGCCATAGGTGATTACCCTCCAATGCATGAGGTGGTCCGACTCTTCCGATGCTAGGGGGCTCGTCGGCGGGCGTCATCGGGCCGGAGCAACGACTTCCGGGAGCGCTTTTTGTGCGCCGCGCCCAAGGGCGGCTAGGGCGTTGGACTGGCCGAGCTCGAGACCACCACCGCCGGCTGGCGGTCGATCATCAGCGTGTAGCCGCTCGAGGGCGGATCGAGCTCGACCGACAGCAGGTAGTCATCCTTGCTGAATCGGACGATCGAGGTGGTGGCCGAGGCTTTGTCCTCCACCCAGCCCTGCTTCGGCAGCTCCCGCTCGTAGAAGGGGACGATCGTGGCCAGGTTGCCGGCGTGGACATCCTCCGAGATGGTCTCGGTGTCCGCCAATCCGGGTTTTTCGTCCAGCACCCTGACCCCGGGAGGCTGGGGAAGGGCGTCGATCATCGGCCTGGTCAGGTGGACGTCGGCGCCGCTGATGACCGAATAGATCTCCGCGCTCTGCACCAGCGCGTAGACCGCGACCACGGCGAGCAGGACGGCGCCGGTCGCGCCGCTCAGCCAGAGAATGCCGCGACGGTCGAGGCCCTCACGGTGGCGCCGCCAGGCGTGCCGCAGCAGAAGAATCACGGTCAGCAGCGAAAACACCAGGACCGTGGCATCCAGCACTTCGAACCAGGGCCCCGGCAGGTATTGCGCCAACTGGTCCACTGACAGCAGGGCGCCGGCGATCGCCCCGGCGTAGGCGAGCGAAATCGCCGGTGTCAGGAGCGGATGGCGATCCGAGGCGAGGACGGGAACGGCCGCCGGCAGCCTGCTCAGGCGCCGGTCTATCCGCCGGCGGCTTGCTCCCATTCCTGGTAGAGCGCGCGCAAGCGGCGGGATGCCTCCTCGTGGGCGCGGCTGAGCTCGGTCACCCGATTCGGGTCATCGTAGGTCTGACCATCAGCGAGCTCAGCCTCGATCCGGCTTACCTCGTGCTCCAGCGTTTCGATCTGCTCCTCAACCGTATCCGACGGCGCTACCAGGTCGGCCGTTTCTGGCGAGTGGGTCGACGCGGCCGGGCGACGCTGGACATCGGGCACGGGGCGCATCACGCGGCGGCGCTGGCGTTCGAGGTCGCTGTAATTGCCGAGGTGCTGGCTGACCGTGCCGTTCTCGAGCACCCAGAGTCGGGTGGCGACGGCATCGATGAAGTATCGGTCGTGGGACACGAACATGATGGTGCCCTCGTAGTCGTTCAGCGCGTCCTCGAGCATCTCCTGGGCTGGGATATCGAGGTGGTTGGTCGGCTCGTCGAGCAGCAGGAGGCCGGCGTCGTCGAGCATGAGCTTCGCGAGGGCGACGCGACTTTTTTCGCCACCACTCAGCGATCGAATCGTCTTGAAGGCGTCGTCACCGCTGAAGAGCAGGCGTCCCAGGAAGGTACGCAGCGTCTGCTCCGGAAGACCGAAGGCGTCCTGCAACTCGGCCAGCACGGTTTTGTTTGGATCGAGGTCGGCCAGATGCTGGTCGTAGTAGCGCATGGTGACACGCGGCCCGGTCTTGACCCGGCCCTGCAGCGGACGGAGTTCCCCGAGCAGCGCTTTCAACAGGCTGGTCTTGCCCGAACCGTTCGGACCAACGATCGCGATGCGGTCACCCGCGCTCACGGTGAACGCGGCAATGCTCACGACTTCTCGCTTACCGTAACCCACCCGCAGTCCTTCGCTCTGGAAGATGAGGTCGCTGGTCACCGATGCCTGCAAACGGATGCGAATCTGCTGATCTTCAGCCGGGGGAGCCACGCGCTCGAGGCGGTCGAGCTTGGTCTGGCGCCCGCGCGCCTCACGTGCGCGCTGGCCCGCTTTGTAGCGCCGGATGAACTCTTCGGTTCGCGCGATGTATTCCTGCTGCGCGTCGTACTCCTTCTGGCGTAAGGCTCGACGCTCCTGGCGGAGGCGAACGTACTGACGGTAGTTGCCCGGATACCATTCGCCATTGCCGGCCTGGAGCTCGAGGATGTCGTCGGCGGTGTGCTCCAGGAAACGCCGGTCGTGCGAGACGATCAGCATGCCCGAGCGCGACAGCCGCAGAAAACCCTCCAGCCACTCGATCGCCTCCAGGTCGAGGTGGTTGGTCGGCTCATCCAGCAGCAACAGGTCAGCATCCTGGAGCAAGAGCCTGGCCAGGGCGAGCCGCCGTCGCTGGCCGCCGCTCAGCGCGCCGGGAGCGAGTCGCTGATCCGCCTCGGTCAGACCGACCCCGTGGAGGACCTCGGCGACCCGGCTATCGTAGGCGTAGCCGTCCAGGCGTTCGTACTCGTGCTGAACGTCGCCATACTCTTCGACCAGGCCTGCCAGCTCATCGCCGGAGGCCGCCGAGAGGGTGGCCTCCAGTCTTTCCAGCCGGGTGCGGAGCGTCATGATGTCGGGCCGGCTGTGTAGCGCGTCGGCGTAGACGCTTTCATGGGGACCGGCCTCGAGTTCCTGCGGCAGGTAGCCCAGGCGGGTCCGGGGGGCCAGGGTCAGCGAGCCGCCGGAGACCGGGACCTCACCGGAGATCGCCTTGAGCAGGCTGGACTTGCCGGTCCCATTCGCCCCAACCATTCCCAGCCGTTGGCGCGTCTCGAGCTGGAAGCTCAGGTCGCGGAGCACGATGTCGGCGCCGTACATCAGGGTCAGTCGATCGGCACGAAGGAGCGGCATCTCATCGAAAGTCTACGTGGGGTTTCCAGTTGGGCTGATCGGGAATAAACCGGGAGGCGATGTGGTTTGGCAGCGTGTAGAAGCATTTTCGGCGGCACGTAATGAGGGTTCGATGATGACGGGTTTACTTGCCCAGACTAATGCGCATATCCGCGAAGCCGAGGCGCGCCACCGCGACCAGAAAGCGCGGCAGGACGTGGTTCGGCGGCCCATTCAGCTGATCGACCGGTTGCTCCAGGAGCTGGAGGAGATGAATCTCAAGGGCATGAAGCGAGTTCCGGTCTCCTACGAGCCACGACTCGAGGAGATCCTGGTGCTCGTTGGTCCGATGCCGTCGATGGCCGAGCAGCTGGCCAACATCAAGGTCAAGGTTGGGATTTCGAAGTTGATGGATGCACTGTTTGCGGTCGAGGAGGCGCTCTTCACCGAGCGTCGTGGACCATCAGTGGATCCCGAAGCCGACACCTACGACAGTCCCTTCTTTACAGCAGCCTAACCGGTAGTCGCCGCGACGCCAGCGCGGCAGTACCATAACGCCGTGCCGAACGCGTTGGATCTGATGGTGCGCCTGTTCGCAGCGCTGATCCTGGGGGCGATCATCGGACTCGAGCGCGAGCGGCAAGAACGGGCAGCCGGCTTACGCACGGTGACGATGGTGTCGCTGGGTTCGTGTCTCTTCACCATCGTGGGCGCTTACGGTTTCGCTCAGACTGACCCGTCGCGCGTCGCCGCGCAGATCGTCACCGGGATCGGCTTCCTGGGGGCCGGCACGATCTTCCTGCGGAAGGACCTGGTTCGGGGACTTACCACGGCGGCGACGATCTGGGCAACGGCCGCCATCGGCATGGCGGCTGGGACCGCGCGCTACTTCGAAGCCGTCTTCACCACGCTGCTGGTCCTCGCCGTGCTGATGGTGTTGAAGCCCGTTGAGCGCCGGTTCTTCAAACGACCCGCCGAGGCACAGGTCAGCCTGGTCGTGCCTCGGTCCGAGAACGAGCTGGAGAAGGTGAGGGCCACGCTCAGCGCCATCGGCGGCTTCGCTGAGTCGGTCCGGATCCTCGAATTGCCGGACGACGAGGACCGGGTCGAGATGGACATCAGCCTGCCGGCCAGCCGCACCACGTCGGAGCTGCTCCGCCACCTCCACAGCATCGAGGGCGCCCGCCAGATCCTGGTCTCGCGCGACCTGATCGAAGACCGGACCCGGGCCGCTAACTGATACAATCGTCGCCTAAGGTCTGGGAGGTGGTGCCCATGGCATTAATTGACTTAAGTGAGAGCGGCGGGTAACCCCGCCGCTCTTCTTATTTCTGCTGGCTGAACGAGGGTTTCCGCTTGTCGACAAAGGCGCGGATGCCTTCTTGCGCGTCCTGACTTTTTCCCGCCAGCGATTGCAGATGCGCTTCCAGCTCCAGGGTCTGCTCCAGGTCCAGCTCGAGCGATCGCTCGATGCCGCGCTTGATCAAGGCGATCGTTTGACGCGGACCTTCCGCCAATCGGCGCGCGCGGTCGAGCGCCACGGGCATCAGCTGATCGGGCGGTACCACCGCCGCGACCAGGCCAAGGCGCAGCGCATCGTCGGCCGACACCGGTTCACCCGTCATGCAGAGCTCGGTCGCCTTGCTCAGCCCGAGCATCCTGGTCAGGAAAAAGAGACTCCCGGCGTCGGGAACAAGCCCGACGCGCACGAAGGCGACGACCAGTTGCGCCCCCGCCGCCGCGATCCGCAGGTCACAGGCCAGCGCCAGGCTCAAGCCCGCGCCCGCCGCCGTCCCATTCAGGGCAGCGATCACCGGTTTCGGACAGGCGCGGATCGATCGCGTCAGCGGCGCATAGTTTTCGCGCAGGTCATCGCCCACGTCGATCTCGCCGGCTGCCAGTCGGGCATCGACCTCCTTCAAATCGGCGCCGGCGCTGAAACCCCGACCTGACCCGGTGATCACGATGGCGCCGATGCTCGCGTCGCGCGCGGCCGCGTCCACGCCCTTGCGCAGGACGTTCGTGGTCTGAGGGTTCAGCGCATTCATCGACTCCGGCCGGTTGATGGTCAAGGTCAGGACGGCGCCGTCACGCGCCGTCAGGACGACGTCGCTCATCGGCCGGTAAAGCGACCGGGACGCTTCTCGAGAAAGGCGCGCATGCCCTCGCGCTTGTCCTCGGATGCAAAGAGAAGGTAGAAGAGCTTTCGCTCGAACTCCAGCCCCGCGCCCAACCCGACTTCCATCGCCTGGTTCACGGCTTCTTTTCCAAGCCGCACCGCCAGCGGCGGCCGGGCGGCGATCAGGTTCGCCAGCCGAAGCGCCTCATCCAGCTGTGACCCGGCAGGCACGACGCGGTTCACGAGACCCATGCGTTCGGCGTCGACGGCGCGAACGGGCTCACCGGTGAGCACTACCTCCATGGCGCGAACCTTGCCGGCCGTGCGGGCCCAGCGCTGCGTTCCTCCGGCGCCGGGTATGATGCCGATCTTCACCTCGGGCTGCCCGAACTGCGCCGTCTCCGACGCCACCACCAGGTCGCACATCAGCACCAGCTCGCAGCCGCCGCCCAGCGCATAGCCACTGACGGCCGCGATCACCGGCTTGTGGATGGCGCGAAAGCGCACCCAGCGGGCGAAGTTGTCATCGGCGAGCACGTCGATCGCACTGTCATCTGCCATCTGGGTGATATCGGCTCCGGCGGCGAAGGCGCGGTCGTCGCCAGTGAGGATCATGCAGCGGATGGCGTCGTCGCGGTCGAAGACCTCCAGCGCATCGACCAGCTCGGCGATGGTCTGGTGGTTGAGGGCGTTTCGGACCTCAGGGCGGTTGATTCTGACGATGCCGACGGGGCCGCGGTTCTCGGTGAGCACGAATTCGTACCGCATCCTGGCGAAGTCTACTGCCAGCCCGGCGGGGGCCCGCCGTTATAGGGGGGTGAAACGGCTGCCGCCGGTACTGGCTGTGGCGGCGCTGTTGCTATGGCTTGCGCAGCTGACGGCGCTGGCCGAGGACCAGCCCTATCGGACCGTAGTCGACGGCATTCTCCCACCCATCAACGGCCTCAATATTCAGGGCACCACCGGCGGCTGTGATCTCGTCGTCCAGAACCAGACCAGCCAGGACGTGATCCTGCTCGATCTGAGCAAGCCGGCCAAGCCGTTCCGGTTTGCCGCCCAGCCGAAGGCCGCCACGCCGCGCCCTCCGGCAACCGTCCATCTGCCGGCGGTCGGGGTCTGGCCCTGCAGCACCCTCCCTGCGGTGACGGAAGACGAGCGCTGGAACCATGCCCAGGTCACGGTCGGTAGCTGGACGATCGCGGGCGCCGTCGGGGCGGTGAGCTTCAAGCTCAGCGCCCGGACCGTTTATGACCCCGGACTCGATTCGTCCGCTGACCTCACTTTCTATCTCCGGGTGGCCGCCGGCGCGCTGGCGGTCGGAGGCTTGCTGATTTCCGGGCCGTACCTTTTCAAGCGGCGCCGCGAGATCCTGGGCTCGGGTAAGCGCGCGGCCTGACGAACCTGGGAAACTTGGCTCTGGACGGAGCGTAAAGCTGCCCATATAATCCGGACATCCTGATGGAGGGGAAGTCCCGGGTATTCGAAAAGCATCAGTTCGGACGTTGCTTTTCTGATAACGCTCTTGTAGAGTCGCCAGCATGATCGCGTCGGTCCGGGAGCGCGTCGCACGAGGGGTCGACGCCGCAGTCAACAAGGAGATATCGGCCAGAAAGAAAGCCGTGATCCTCATCGGATTCTGCCTGGCGCAACTGCTGGATATCACCACCACCCACATCGGCCTCTCGCAGGGGCGGCAGGAATTGAACGGCGTGGCCGCCTGGATCATCGCCCGAAACGGCGAGTTCGCCGTCTATGGGCTCAAGCTGGCGTTGGTCGTCGGCCTGGTCGGCTTCCTGCTCGTCTTCGGTCGCCGTCGTGCAGGCATCTGGAACGCCTACCTGGTGGCGGCCTGGATCACGACCTTCGCGGTGCTCAACAACCTGTACCGCATCCTCAGCTAATTCGCCGAACGCTTCGATTAGATTAGGGCGGTGCTGGCCGCCATCAGCCTTGGCGAGTTCCTGACGCCACTCTTTTTTTATGTGGTGATCGCCGCCTATATGGCGTTCGTCGTCGTTTCGACCTGGCAGTTCTCGCGCCGGCCTGAACCGGGCCGGGTCATCCGTGGCATCAACGTGACGCTGGTCCCGCTGGGGGTGCTGGTTGCGCTCGTCGGGGTGCTGGCCGCGAGCTTCAATGCCTTCAACCACCAGGAGGAGGGACCGCCGAGCACCAAATGGGCCATCGTGATGGTCGCGCTCGGTTTGGGCGGATCGTCCCTCGTGCTGGCGGTCGAAGGACTGGTGTTACGGAACCGGGTCCGCGCCTCGAATGAAGAGCGCCGCGCCATTGGATTGCGAAGTCTCAGCCTGTTGGCGACCACGGTGCCGCTGGTCGTGCTGGGGGCGCTCTTCCTCGCCCTGTCGCTGCACCTCGCCTGATATATATTTGACCGGTTCGATCAACTTTAAGGACTGTCAATGCGCATGCGCGTTTCGATGAAGACCGAATACGGCTTCCGGGCCGTCCTGGAGCTGGCGGCCAACGCCGGCCGGGGCGCCTTGCAGAGCGCCGAGATCGCCCGCCGCCAGGCGATTCCGGGTCCATTCCTGGACCAGGTGCTGATGACGCTGCGCCGCGCCGGGATGGTGAATTCCACCCGTGGCCCGCACGGTGGTCACCAGCTGGCGCGCCGTCCTGAGGACATCCGCCTGGACGAAGTCATCGACTGTCTCGAGGGCGAGGGTCGGGACAACCGGCAGAACGGCGCCGAAAACGGCGACCACCGGGTCCTGCAACAGGTCTGGGAAAAAGCCGAAGCGGCAGCCCGCGAGGTCTTCGCCGCCCACACGCTGGCGGATTGTCTGCGGCTCCGTCTCCAGCAGCCGCGGGTGTTCCACGGCATCTTCCATTCGGCGACGTCGCGAGGCGATTGATGCCTGGCGCAACCCTGCGGGCGGACCAGCGGCAACGCTATGCGCGCCACCTGGCGCTGGCGGAGATTGGCGTCAGCGGACAGCAAACGTTGTTGCGCTCCAGCGTCCTGATCGTCGGCGTCGGTGCGCTCGGTTCGCCGGCCGCGCTGTACCTGGCAGCGGCGGGAGTCGGAACGATCGGCCTGGCGGACCACGACAGCGTCCGCCTCTCCAACCTGCAGCGCCAGGTGGTGCACTCGATGGACGGCTTGAACCGGGCCAAGGTCGAAGGCGCGTCCCGGACGCTTCACGGACTCAACCCCGATATCTCGCTGGAGGCGATCGAGGCCACCGTCGATGAGCGGAACGCCATGGATCTCCTGGGCCGGTTCGACGTCATCGTCGACGGCACCGATTCATTCCGCGCTCGCTACCTGCTGAGCGATGCCGCATACCTGCTGCGCAAGCCGTTGGTGCACGGCAGCATCTTCCGGGTCGAGGGGCAGGTCACGGTCTTTGTCCCGGGCCGCGGCTGCTATCGATGTCTCTATCCGCAACCGCCTCCTCCCGGAGTGATCGAAGACTCGGAGGAGGCGGGCGTGTTCGCACCCCTGCCCGGCATCATCGGCACCATCCAGGCGGCCGAGACGATCAAATTGCTGACCGGCACGGGTGAGGGGCTGGTGAACCGCGTGTTGCTCCACGACACGATGGCGATGAGCTTCCGCGAAGTCCGTTACCGGCGCAACCCGTCGTGTCCGCTGTGTGGCGACCGGCCTCGCATCCACTCGCTGGTGGACTACGGCGCGTTCACCGGCGCGGAGGCCGCCCGATGATCGATGCGGCACGGCACCACCGGCAGCGGATCCTCGATGAGGTCGGTGAGAGTGGCCAGCAACGATTGGCGCGCGCGTCGGTCGCCATCGTGGGGATCGGCGGCCTCGGGTCTCCGGTCGCCCTTTATCTGGCCGCGGCCGGCGTGGGACGTCTCGGCTTGTTCGATGACCAGCGGGTCGAGCGTTCGAACCTGAACCGTCAGATCCTGTTCGAGGACCGTGACCTCGGACGGCCGAAGGTCCAGGCTGCGGCCGAGCGGTTGCGCCGCCTCGACCCGACGCTCCGCATCGACGCCCGCAGCGAAACCATTCGGGCCTCGAACGTGGCCGGGCTGTTCATGGAGCACGACGTCGTCGTCGACGGCACCGACTCCTTCGAGACCAAATTCCTGCTCAACGACGCGGCCATTCTGACCGGCAAGCCACTGATCCATGGGGCGGTGCTGCAATGGAGCGGGCAGGCGCTCACGGTCATGAATGGCGGTCCTTGCCTTCGCTGCCTGTTTTATGACCCACCCGACGCCGGCGTGATCCAGACCTGCGAAGAGGCCGGCGTCATCGGGGCCGCGACCGGCGTCATCGGCAGCGTGCAGGCGGAAGAGGTCCTCAAGATCCTGCTCGAGGTGGGCGAGCCGTTGCGCGGACGGATTTTTCAGCACGACGGCCTTCGGGGCGAAACCCGGGTGATTGCCTTCCCCCGCGATCCGAAATGTCCGGTGTGTTCGCGACAGCCACGGATCACCGACCTGTCGCGTTACGAAGAGCAGGTCTCACCGCGCGGCTACGTCCAGCGCTGATGCCGGCGACTGCGGAGATCGGCGTCTTCGGTGGATCGGGCTTTTACGAATGGCTCGCCGGCGCCGAGTCGGTCACCCTCGACACCCCCTACGGTCCGCCAAGCGGCTCGATTGCCCTCGCGGACGTGGCCGGACGGCGGATTGCCTTCCTGCCACGACACGGGCCGCATCACCAGATCCCGGCACCGTTCGTCAACTATCGCGCCAACGTCTGGGCCATGCACCAGGTCGGCGTGCGCCGGATCATCGGACCGTCGGCGGTTGGCAGTCTCCAGCCCAAACTGCATCCAGGTGACCTGGTGATCGCCGACCAGTTCATCGATCGCACGACCGGGCGGGAGGATACGTATTACCACGGCCCCGAGGTGGTGCACGTCAGCGCCGCGGATCCATATTGTCCCGAGCTGCGCCGGCTGGCCGCCGAGGTGGCGCGGCAGCGGTCGTTGTCCTTTCAGCCGGTGGGCACGGTGGTCGTCGCCCAGGGGCCGCGCTTCTCCAGCCGGGCGGAGAGCCGCTGGTACGGCCGGATGGGTTGGGACATCATCGGCATGACCCAGTACCCGGAGGTGATCCTGGCGCGCGAACTGGAAATGTGCTACCTGAACCTGTCGCTGGTCACCGACTACGACGCCGGGCTGGAGGGCTCGCCCGAGATCGGCGCGGTCAAGGCCGATGATGTCATGCGGGTGCTGGCTGAGAACATCAGTCGGTTGCGCGACCTGCTCACCGGACTTATCCCGCTGATCCCCCGGTCGCCGACCTGCAACTGCCAGCGGGCACTCGAGGGAGCCCGCCTGTGAGGGCCCAAAAGCGGCGTCAGAAAAAGAGAAAGGCCGAGATTGGGGTCTCGGCCTTCAAGGAAGGGGAAGCGAGACCCACGATATCGGCGGGCCCGTTAAGGACCCGTGAAGGGGCGGTAACGGCGCTGTGACGGAACGAACTCGGGCCGAGTTGAGCCTCCGCTATAGTCGCTCGGAATGAAGGTGCTGATCACCGGTGGCGCGGGCTTCATCGGTCAGCGCACCGCCCACCTGCTGCTCAAGCAGGGCCACCAGGTCACCATCCTCGACAACCTGGCGCCGCCCGCTCACGATGGCCCGCCGGCACTGCCGGCCGGGATGGACCTCGTCCAGGGTGATATCCGCAAGCGCGAGGACTGGGTCAAAGGCCTGAAGGACAACGAGATGGTGCTGCATCTCGCCGACCATCACGACTATCTGCCGTCGTTCAGCAAGCTCTTCCACGTGAACGCCGTGGGCACGGCGATCCTCTTCGAGCTGCTGCTCGAGGGCAACACCGCGGTGCGCCGGGTGGTGCTGGGATCGTCGATGGCGGTCTACGGCGAAGGCAAATACCGATGCGGCAAGGACGGGGACGTCTACCCCCAGCCGAGGCGGGTCGACGATCTCGAGCGCGGCGTCTGGGATCCACCCTGTCCGATTTGCGGCGGCGCCGTCACGCCCATGGTCACCGACGAATCGTTGGCCCGGCCCACGAGCGCCTATGGCCTGAGCAAGCTGGCGCAGGAGGACATGCTCAAGCTGCTGGGAGAGCGCCACGGAATCGAGTGGGTCATCCTTCGGTACGGAGCGGTCCAGGGCCGGGCGCAGCCGTTTCAGAACGCTTACTACGGGGCGCTCCGCATCTTCGCCTTGCGGCTGGCGCACGGCCAGCCACCACTCCTGCTCGAAGACGGCAACCAGCTGCGCGACTTCGTCGATGTGGACGACGTCGCCCGGGCCAACCTGGTCGCGCTGGGCGACCTGGCGCCCGGCGCCTACAACGTGGCCAGCGGCCGCGCCCACACCGTCCTCGACCTGGCTCGCATCCTATTGCGGGTCGCCGAGCGCGACCTGGTGCCCGAAACGCCGGGCCGCTATCGCGTCGGAGACTCGCGGCATGCGGTTCCCGATGTGACCCGCCTCAAGGCGACCGGCTGGGAGGCGCAGCTCGGCCTGGAGGCGATGGCTCGCGCCTACTGGCAGTGGCTGCAGGAGCAGCCGAACCTGGACACGTACTTCGAAGGTGCCGAATACCTGATGGAGCGCACCGGGACCGTCCGCGTATCGCGATGACGCAAGGCGCGACCCGACGCTTTCCCATCCGCTACTCGATTCAGCGGTGGAACGACGGCGTCTGGTTCTACGGCGGCCTGCTGGTGATCATCGTGGTGCTGATCGCCGGCAAGGTGGTCGCCCATCAGCCGTTCCTGGACTTCTTGCCGGTGCTGATCCTGACCGGTGGCGTCCTGGCCATCCTCTGGCTGATGCGGCGGTTTTCCTACGTGCAGATCACTGACGGAGGGATCCGGGTTCGATACGTCATTCGGCGTCTCGAGCTGCCCTACGCTGCGGTCTCGCGGGTGCGGCGTCAGCCGCTGGAAGTTGCCTTTCAGCCCGCCGAGCGGCGCCGCTTCGTGAATCGCTTCGTGCGCCGGTTGAGCAAGCAGCCGGCCGCGTACATCCGCCTCGACCGCAGGCACGACGGCGTCGTGGAGGAGGCGGAGCGGCGACTCGGGCCTCGCTTCGTCACCGGGGCGGACATCGTCGTTCCCATCCTGGACGTCGACGACTTCATCAGCGAAGTGAAGACTCGCTTGCGCGGGATGCCGAGCTGATAGGGGCCGCTACGCCAACCAGCTCACCTCCGGCGCGGACGCAGCCCACCCGAGCCGCAGCGTGGTGGCGGATCGACCGGCAGGACCTCGCCTGGCTGATCGCGCTGACCGTGATCGCCGGCGTGCTGCGCTTTGGCAGCCCGATCTTTCTCGATGTCTTCACCCATCCCGGATCATCTGCGCCGATCAGTGCCTGGGGAATCGGCCACAACTACCAGGACCCATCAAACAAGAAACCGGTCGCGCCGGTCTGCTCGCAGGTGGCGAACGACATCGCCCCCAACTCGCCCTTCGTCTTTGACGAGGTCTACTTCGCCAATGATGCTCGCGATGACCTGGCGGGCTGTGATTACTTCGATCCGGAGCCGCCGCTGGCGAAATTGATCATCGCGCTCGGCATCAAGCTCTTCGGCTTCACCTCCTTCGGCTGGCGGTTCACGCCGGCGCTGTTCGGAACGGCGCTGGTGCCGCTGATGTACCTGCTCGCCCGCCAGCTGCTCACGGTCAGGTTCTTCGCCATCGCGGCCGGCACCCTGGCGGCCTTCGACGGGATGCTGTTCGTCGAGTCGCGAACCGCGGTGATCGACATCATCCCCATCACCCTGACCGTCCTCGCCTACCTGGTTTTCCATCTGCATCTGAACGCCGACAGCGGGGCCAGACAGCGCTGGACCATCGTGTTGACCGGGCTGATCATCGGGTTGGCGGTCGGCGCCAAGTGGACGACGCTGGCGGCCTACGGCACGATCATCGTGATCCTGGCGTTCCGGTTGATCGTGCGCTGGACCCGCTACGATCGCGCCACCGCCGGCACGGCTGTCCTCAGCCTGGCGCTGTTGCCCGCCATCATCTATGGGCTGAGCTTTACTCGCTACCTGATGATCCGGCATGGGATCACCAACCTGCCCCAGCCGCCGCTGGCCTTTGCCCCGTTCCATTTCAACCTGGGGGCGGCCTGGACCGACATCGCGGAATGGCACCGCCAGACCTGGCTGTACCACATCAACCTGAAGGCCGACCACATCTTCTACAGCCCCTGGTGGTCCTGGCCGCTCGACTTCCGGCCGGTCGTCTACTACTACGCCAGCCAGGGGCTGGGTACCGATCAATCGACCGGATCGGCGCTGGTGGCCGAGATCTTCAACCTGGGCAACCCGCTCACCTGGTGGGCGGCAACCATCTCGCTGATCGGGATCGCCGCCGGACTGCCGGTTGTGATCCGCGAATACCTGCAGCGAGGCCGTGAAGCGTCGACGATCGAGCGAGGCGTCGCCGTCGCCGATGCCGACCGTGCCGGTCCGCTCGACCAGCGGCTCTACACCTCGATCTTCATCCTGGTCGCGTTCCTCGCCGCCTGGCTGCCGCTGTCGCGGGTGCCACGCGGGCTGTTCCTCTATCACATGCTGGGTGGACTGCCGGCGATGATGCTGGCGCTCGCCCTGGGATTGACCTATCTCAAGTCGCTACGCGGCGTCTTACCCGGCCTGGCGCTTCGCATCAACGGCGCCGTGCCAGCCGTGGCGTATCTCCTGATGGTGGTCGGCTTCTTCCTGTATTTCTATCCGCTCTGGACCGGTTTGCCGCTGACGGCGGACGCGCTCAACAGCCACATCTGGTTTGCGTTCGTCAAGCCCGGTCCTAACTGGTGCCTCTGCTACTGGAACAATCCGGGCTAGTCCTGGTCGCCGGATGCCTGGTGCTGGGGTTGGGCCTGGCGTCTGGTGGACCGCCATGGCTGACGGTGGGGGAGCGGATCGTGATCGGGCTCGTGATGGCGGTGGTCGCGATCACCGCGCTCGGATTGGGGCTGGCACTGCTGATCGGCATGACCAGCATCCTGATCCTGTTGCTGGCGCTGGCGGGGCTGGCGGTGGGGGCTTACCTCCTGATCCATCACCTTGCCCGGATCCGGGCGGAGTTCGTGCCCCATCAGTGGCCGCTGATCGCCACGGTCGCCATCATCGCGGTGGCGATGGCGTACCTGTTCGGGCGTGCGGTCGAGATGACGCCGGACGCCTGGCTCTCGCACTACAGCAACACCTGGTCGGACTGGTCCTCACACGCCAGCTACGCCACCTCGTTCGCCTTCGGCGACAACCTGCCGCCACACAATCCAATCTTCGCCGGCACTCCCTTTCGCTATCCCTTCGGCTCTGACTTTGCCAGCGGGCTGCTGATCGCCGGCGGCTGGAGCATCCCGGCGGCGCTAGCCTGGCCCGGCTGGGCGATGGCTGTCCTCATCCTCAGCGGACTCATCCTCTGGGGCCGGCGGCTGACCGGTGGCATCGGCGCCGGGGTGATCGCCGTGACGCTGACCCTGCTGGGCGGCGGGCTCGGGTTCTGGTTCTTCTTTGGCGATGCCCGCCGGCTCGGGCTGGTCAATGCGCTGACCCACCTGCCCCAGGGCTACGACCGCTTCGACCCGCCGGTGAATATTCAGTGGTACAACCCGATCCTCTCCTGGTACCTCCCGCAACGCTCCTTCGTGTTTGGCGCGGCGATCGTGATGGCCGTGCTCCTGCTGATTACCCCGCTTCTGCAGGCGACCCCGTGCCTCGGCTGGCGCACCACGCCGCAGCGGATTGCCACCGGCTGGCGCCGCTGGAGGATGAACAGTGAAGTGGTGGCGTTTACGGTGGCGGGGGCGCTGGCGGGGACGCTGCCTTTCTTTCATGTCCATGCCCTGGTTGCCCTGGGCCTGGTGACGCTGTGCTGGGCCGTGCTCTTCCCCCGCCCCGCCTGGGTCGCCTTTTTCGTGGCGATGGCCGTGCTTGCGGTGCCACGCCTCCTGATGTCGGTCCCGGGTGACCCCGGACTCTCGGCGCAGCACCAGTATCCACAGCTGATGGCCGGATGGATGTCCCAGTACGATTCGCCGCAGCCTG
>DASTJZ010000132.1:0-10684 GCA_035716185.1 Candidatus Dormiibacterota bacterium | reverse complement strand
ATCCATCAGCGCGCCGCCAACCTGTTGGAGCGGAGCACCGATCTTTTCATGCGCGACGTTGCCCCGGCGCTCGAGCAACACGGCATCAGCATCGCGACCATGGCGACCCTCGACGACGCCGACCGGCAGTATCTGCTGGCGGAATTCGAGGCCCGCATCTTCCCGGTCCTGACTCCATTGGCCGTCGATCCGGCGCACCCATTCCCCTACATCTCCAATCTCTCCCTCAACCTCGCGGTCATGGTTCGGGATCCGGTTCGGCGAGACATTCGCTTCGCCCGCGTCAAGGTGCCACCGCTGCTGCCACGGTTCATCGCGCTGCCGGATGGCAAGCGGCACATCCCGCTCGAGCAGGTGATCGCCTTGCATCTCGGCGAGCTCTTCCCCGGGATGGAAATCGTCAGCCATCATCCCTTCCGCATTACCCGCGACGCAGACCTCGACGTGGTCGACGAGGAAGCCGCTGACTTGCTCGCCGCCATCCAGAGCGAGCTCCGCCGGCGGCAGCGCCGGGCGGAGGTAGTCCGACTCGAGGTCGACGCCGACATGTCGGAGGAGGTTCTCGACCTGCTCGTTCGCGAGTTGGAGCTGGCTCCCACCGACGTCTATCGCGTCGACGGCCTGCTCGATCTCGGCAGCCTCTGGGCCGTTTACGCGCTCGACCGTCCCGATCTCAAGGACGAGCCCTGGAAACCGGTCACCCAACCCAGATTGCAAGCGGTCGGCAGTGGGCGCGCCGACATTTTCAAGGCCCTCCAGGATGGGGACATCCTGGTCCATCATCCTTATGACTCGTTCGCCACGTCGGCGGAGGCCTTCATCGACCAGGCCGCCCAGGACCCGGACGTGCTCGCGATCAAGCAGACCCTGTACCGGACCTCGGGTCCGGTCAGTCCCATCGTGCACGCGTTGATCCGGGCTGCCGAGACCGGCAAGCAGGTCGTCGCCCTGGTCGAGCTGAAGGCACGCGGCGACGAGCAAGCGAATATCGCGTGGGCCCAGGCGCTCGAGCAGGTCGGCGTCCACGTGGTGTACGGCGTCGTTGGCTTGAAGACGCATGCGAAAGTCGCGCTGGTGGTGCGGCGCGAAGCCGACGGCATCCGGCGCTACGTGCATGTCGGCACCGGAAACTACAACCCGAAGACGGCCCAGATCTACGAGGATGTTGGCCTGCTGTCCGCCGATCCCGAGCTGGGTTCCGATGTGGCGGAGCTCTTCAACTTCTTGACTGGATACAGCCGCCAGCGTCGCTTCGGCCGGTTGCTGGTTGCCCCGATGGGGTTGCGATCCAACATCATCCGTTTGATCCAGCGAGAGGCCTCGCGGCCCGCTGGCGGTCGCATCATCCTCAAGGTGAATTCGCTGGTCGATCCCGAAATTGTCGACGCACTCTACGAGGCATCGGCCGCCGGTACCGAAATCGACTTGATCGTCCGCGGCCTGTGCAGCCTGCGGCCGGGCGTGGCCGGCCTCTCGGAGCGCATCCGCGTTCGTTCACTGGTCGGCCGATTCCTGGAGCATTCGCGGATCTTCCGGTTTGGCCCGGGCGACGCGGCCGAGTATTACCTCGGGTCGTCGGATCTGATGCCGCGCAACCTCGATCGCCGGGTCGAGGCGATGGTGCCGGTGCTCGACCCGACGCTGCAGGCGCGCCTCAATAAGATCCTGGACGTCGAGCTGGAGGACGACCGGCTGGCCTGGTCGCTAGAGGCTGACGGGTCGTGGGCCAAAGTGCCAACGAGCAAAGGCATCGATGCCCAGCAAGTCTTCCAGCAGCTCGCGCAGGCACGCGCTTCGCTGAACGGGACCAACGGGTCTGCACCGGATGCTTGAGCGCGAGGTCAAACTCGCAGCCACGCCGGCGTTCGCCCTTCCCGACCTCGATGACCTGGCTGCCGCGGTCGAGGCCTCCCCGGTCGACGAACGGCGGCTGGAGACGGTCTATTACGACACCCCCGATCTGCGGCTGGCGCGCTGGGGATGCAACCTCCGTCTGCGTCACGGCGAAGGCTGGACCCTCAAGCTGCCGACCAGCCAGGAAGGCGCCGGACTCAGCCGCCGCGAGCTCGAGTTTCCCGGCGAGGGCAGCCGTCCGCCCGACGCGGCGATTGCACTGGTGGTTGCCTACGTTCGGCGTTCGACGCTCGTGCCGGTCGCCAGCCTGTCGACCCTGCGCCGTCGCGTGCAGCTGAAAAACCGCGAGGGCGAGCTGCTGGCCGAGGTCGTCGACGACGACGTGTCGGTGATCCAGGGGCTGCGGGTACAGAACCGCTTCCGTGAGGTCGAGGTCGAGCTCCGCAATCCCACCGCCGACCGACTGCTCGATCCAATCCTCGCCCGACTGCGCAGTGCCGGCGCCGGCGATGAAGAGCAATCATCCAAGCTCAATCGTGCCCTGGGCGCGCGTGCCAACGCCCCGGCCGAGGTCGATCCGGGCGTGCTCAACCCCGACGCGACCGCTGCCGATCTCATCCGGCACGCCATCGCCACGTCGGTGGCCAGCCTGATGCAGCACGATCCAGGGGTTCGTCTGGGCGATGATGTCGAGGACGTGCATCGCGCGCGCGTCGCCACCCGACGCCTGCGGTCGCAGCTTCGGACGTTCAGCGAGCTGCTAGACCCGCAATGGGCGAACGGTCTGCGCGACGAGTTGCGCTGGCTCGGAATGAATCTCGGGACGGTGCGCGACAAGCAGGTGATGAGCCAGCGGTTGCGCGAGCGGGGCGCCACGTTGCCGGCGGATGATGCCCGGGTCGTCGCCGATCTCGCCGATGAGCTCCAGACCGAGAGCGAGGAGGCGCGGGCCAGACTGGTGCTAGACATGCGGTCAGAGCGTTACGTCGATCTGATCGAGCGGTTGGTCGAGGCATCGCGAGCGCCGGTGATGACCGAGCGGGCGCAGCAACCCGCGGCGGCGGCGATCCCACCGCTGGCGCGGCGAGACTGGAAACGGCTGCGAAAGGGGGTCTCACGCCTACCGGCTTCACCAGCTGATTCCGAGCTACATCAGATCCGCATCCGCGCCAAGCGGGTCCGCTATGCGGCGGAGGCGGCCACCCCGGTGGTTGGAAAGCGTGCGGCTCGACTTGCCGATCAGGCCGCGAGCTTGCAGGATGTGCTCGGCGATCATCAAGACAGCGTCACCGCCCAGCGATGGTTGCGCCAGGCCGGCCAGGGGACACGGGCCTTCGTTGCCGGCGAGCTGAGCGCCCTCGAACGTGATGCTGCGGGCCGTGACCGGGGCCAATGGCAAAAAATCTGGAAAAAAGTTGACCGCAAGCGGCTCAGAAAGTGGATGATATGAGGAAACCTGCGTCGACGAGGCAATCGTCTCAGCAACACAGCGCGCAAGGGGTGTCCATGGCAGCAAAGATCTTGAATGTCGACGAAGCCAAGCTGGTCAGAGCCGCCGGGGGCGTCGTCCGACGGAACGGAGCCCGCGGTCCGATGCGAGTGGCAATCGTTCACCGCCCTGGTTACGATGACTGGTCCTTTCCCAAAGGGAAGGTCGATCGCGGGGAGACGCTCGAGGAGACGGCCCTGCGTGAGGTCGAGGAAGAGACCGGACTTCGGTGCAAGCTGGTGGCGCCGCTGGGCTGCACCGCGTACGCCGACCACAAGGGACGCGACAAGGTGGCGTGCTACTGGCTGATGGACGTGGTCAGTGGCCGGTTTCACGCCGGCAGCGAGGTTGATGAGGTGCGCTGGGTCACGATCGACGAGGCTATCGACCTGCTCAGCTATCGCCGCGATCGAGCGCTGCTGCGCGCCTTCGACCTGGCCGAAACCGGATAGCCCATCTCCTTGGCGGCGTACGTGATCCGGCATGCCAGGGCCGGAGACCGCGAAGAGTGGGAGGGCGATGACCGGCTGCGGCCGTTGACGAAGTCGGGCCGCCGGCAGGCGGATGCGCTGGTGGACATCCTCATGGACAGGCCGATCGACAAGATCCTCTCCAGCCCCTACGTTCGATGCGTGCAATCGGTGGAGCCGCTGGCCCGGGCAAGAAACCTACCAGTGGAAACGACCTCGGACCTCGAGGAGGGGGCCGGCGGCGAGAGCATCATCCGCTTGATCAAGCAATACTCGAGCCAAAACATCGCGCTCTGCACCCATGGCGACCTGCTCGAGGAACTACTCGAGCGGCTGCTCGATCAGGGCGTGATCTCGCGACGCCGGGCGAGCAACGAGAAGGGGGGCACATGGGTGCTCGAGGATGAAAACGGCAGGGTCACCCAAGCGACCTATCTCGCTGCCCCATAGTTACCCGAACTTGCCGGAGACGTAGTCGCGGGTACGCTCGTCCCTGGCGTCCTCGAAGATTTCGGTGGTCGGCGCGAACTCGACCAGCTGTCCATAGCGATCGAAGGGCTCGATCAGCATGAAGGCCGTGTAGTCGGCCAGCCGCTTGGCCTGCTGCATGTTGTGGGTCACGATCACCACGGTGTAAGTTCCCGCCAGCTGGCGGATCAGCTCCTCGACGCGCATGGTGGAGATCGGATCCAGCGCTGAGCAGGGCTCGTCCATCAGGACCACCTCGGGCTGCACGGCGATACAGCGGGCAATGCAGAGCCGCTGCTGCTGCCCGCCGGATAGCGACATGGCCGAACGATGCAGCCGGTCCGAGACTTCATCCCACAACCCGGCGAACCGAAGGCTTTCTTCGACTCTGGCATCCGTCAGAGCTTTCGACGCGCCCATCAGACGCAAGCCATAGGCGACGTTGTCGTAGATCGACATGTGGAAGGGATTGGGCCTCTGAAATACCATGCCAACTCGGCGACGAAGCTCCTGGAGGTTTCCCATGGTGGTGACTTCCTGGTGCCCCAGCCGAATCGAGCCGCGGACTCTTGCTCCCGGGGTGAGCTCGTACATCCGGTTGAAGGTGTAAAGCAGAGTGCTCTTCCCGCAGCCGGAAGGCCCGATCAGGGCTGTGATCTTCCCCTCGGCGAAGCCAAGGCTGACGTCCTTGAGGGCCCGGAAGCTGCCGTAGTAGAAGGAGACGTTCGAGGCGCGCAGCTTTACCGGGTGGCCATCTACGCCGGATTTGCTGGATATTGTCGCCCTCCGAGCCGATGGCTGCGCCAACGCCGCACCTCCCTTGCGTTTGACGCTAGGCCACGATGATTAATACAGGGTTATCGGCAGATTAAGCCGCCCGGCTGACAAACCTTAACCTCTCCCATCCCAGCCCTTTACACGGCGGCCGTAGCGTAAAGGCCGACGTTCGACGCATGGTTTCCCTTTCCGGGCCGCTCCCAGGCTCTCCCCCGGGGAGCGGCTTTTATTTTGGCATCTGCTAGATTCCGGCAGGAATGGCGGGAATCTGGCGTCGCCGCGCGACGAACTGGCGGCCCGGTCGGAGTGTGACGCCCATGCAGGGATCGACGGAAAAGGCCGAGCCCGCGAGCGAGCCCATCAGCATCCTCGAACACCTGGGCGTGGGCGTGTTGCTGGTCGACGCCGAGCGGACCGTTCTCTGGCTCAATCCGGCTGCCAGGCAGATGATGAGCGTGATCGAGCAACCGATTGGTCGTTTGCTCGTCGAGGTCGTTCGTGACCATCGACTCGATGCGCTGTCCGAGCGGGCGCGTACTTCAGGCCACCAGGAGTCGATCGAGATCGAGCTCCCGGTTTCGAACCGGACCCTCCAGGTGCAGGCCGTTCCCATCCAGGAACAGCGAATCGCCCTGTTGCTCACCGATATCAGCCGGCTTCGATACCTGGAGACCGTCCGCCAGCAGTTCGTGGCCAATCTCTCGCACGAAATCCGCACCCCGCTCGCCGGCCTGGACCTCGCCGCGCAGACGCTATCCGGCCAGCTTCCCGCCGACGGCGACACCCGGCTGTTCATCGACCGGGTGATCCAGGAGTCGCAACGACTCCAGGCGATTCTCTTGAATCTCACCCAGCTGGCGGCGCTCGACGCCGAAGGGATCGTGGTCGATCGGGCGCCCTTCAAAGTCGCGGAAATGGTGTCCGACCTGATCGATCGCTTCCAGGCACGCGCCTCGGCGGCAGGACTGAAATTACGCGCGGAAATCGAGGACACAAAACTCCAGGTCCTTGGTGACCGGGCAAAGACCGACCAGGCGCTGCAGAACATCGTGGACAATGCGCTGAAATTCACCGGGCAGGGCGAGGTGGTAGTCAGTGCCACCTCCGACCATGGCCGGGTCGAGATCACGGTCCGGGACACCGGTGCGGGCATTCCGCCCAAGGACCTGCTGCGGATTTTCGAGCGCTTCTACAAGGTCGACCGTTCCCGCGGTGGGCAGCCGGGGAGCGGGCTGGGACTCTCGATCGCGCGCCACCTGATCGAGCTGCAGGGCGGAACGATCACCGCCGAGAGCTCGCCGGGGGTGGGTTCGACAGTCAGAGTGCGGCTCCCGCGGGCTTCGTTAACCTTCCGTTAACCTTCCGCCCACCGGCCGATTACGGCCGATGGCTAGCATCAGACGTGGATCCGCCGCCTCGAAATTTTTTCGTTTGTTCCGAAGGAGGAAGTATCGCCAGCATGAAACGTATTCTCGTCGGCTTGTCGGCTTCGGCCGCGCTGTTACTCGCGGCGTGCGGCGGGAGTAGCACCGCCACCAATCCCTCGACCGGCGCAGCCAACACCATCCCGACCCCGCCTGCCGCGTCGCTGACGGGCGCGGGGGCAACGTTCCCGGCGCCCTTCTACACCGCCGCCTTTTACGCCTACAACCAGAAGTACAGCCAGGTGACCGTCAACTACCAGGCCGTCGGATCTGGCGCGGGCATTCAGCAGCTGACCGCCAAGACCGTCGACTTCGGTGCCAGCGACGTCCCGATGTCAGCCAGCGAGCTGACGGCTGCCGGTGGCAGCGACGCGGTCGTGCAGATCGCATCGACGCTTGGGACCGAAGGCCTCGCCTACAACCTGCAAGGGGTATCGACCGGACAGCTGAAGCTGACGCCGGACACCATTGCCGGGATCTTCCTCGGCTCCATCAAGAAATGGAACGACCCCGCGCTCGCCGCCGACAACAGCGGCGTGAGCCTGCCGAACGCACCGATCTCGGTCGTGCACCGTTCCGACGGCAGCGGCACGACCTACATCTTCACCGACTACCTCTCGAGCGTCAACGCCGACTGGAAGAGCAAGGTCGCCAAGGGCAAGTCGGTCAACTGGCCGGTCGGGCAGGGCGCCAAGGGTAACGAGGCGGTTGCCACCACGATCAAGAACACGCCCAATTCGATCGGCTACGTCGAACTCGCCTATATCCTGCAAACCAACATGACGCAGGCATCGCTCAAGAACCACGATGGTAACTTCGTCGTCCCCAGCCCGGAAGGCGCCACGGCGGCAGCCAGCCAGTTTCTCGCCGTCAATCCAAGCCAGTTTTCCATCGTCGATGCACCTGGCAAGGACAGCGCCCCCATCAGCGGCTATAGCTGGCTGATGCTGTACAAGGAGCAGACCGACAAAACCAAAGGGACGGCAGCCGTCGACCTGCTCGACTGGATGGTCCAGGACGGACAGCAATACGCGACCACCGTCCACTACGCAAAGCTGCCGGCCACCATGGTCCGCAACGACATCAATTCGCTGAAGACCGTTACCTCCGGAGGCAGCACGCTGCTCAACGTCCCGAGCCCCTCGTAGCGTCGCGATGAGTCGCGCAACGGCCGAGGTGATTCCAGCGCCGCCGGTGGCAAAAAGCCACCGGCGGCGCTTTAACGCCGGCGACCAGGTCTTCACGGGCCTGGCCTACGCGGCGGCCCTGCTGATGATCGTGATCGCCGTCATCTTCGTCATTGCGCTCGTGATTCCGGCCCTGCCGGCCATCACGAGTTTCGGCGTTGGGTTCCTGACGGGTCGCGTCTGGGACCCGGTCCACCTGCGTTTCGGGGCGCTGCCGGCCATCTACGGGACGTTGGTGACCTCGGCGATCGGTATCCTGTTGGCCTTTCCCATCGGGCTTGGCGCCGCGCTCTTTCTGGCCGAGGAGGGCGGGCTGAGTGCCATCCGGGGTCCGCTGTCCTTTGCCATCGAGCTGCTAGCCGCCATCCCGAGCGTCGTCATTGGACTGTGGGCCTTTTTCATCCTGACGCCGATCATGCGCTCGATCGTCGATCCGTTTCTCAACCACACCCTGGGATTTCTTCCCTTCTTTCGCGGCGGGGCGAGCGGCTACGGCTACCTGACCGCGGGGGTGGTGCTCGCCATCATGGTGCTGCCGATCATGACCGCGCTCTCGCGCGACGTCATCCGTGCCGTTCCCCGGGCGTTGCGCGAGGCGAGCCTGGCGCTGGGGGCGACCAATGCCGAGTCGATCTGGTCGGTGGTGCTGCCCTTCGCCCGCGTCGGTATCACCGGCGCGGTGTTGCTCTCGCTCGGGCGTGCCCTGGGGGAGACGATCGCGGTCACCATGGTCATCGGCAACAGTCCGAACATCAGCGCCTCGCTGTTCAGCCTTGGCTACACGCTGCCGAGCGTCATCGCCAACGAGTTCACCGAGGCGGTGGGCAAGGTCTACCAGGGGGCGCTCTTCGAGCTGGCGCTGATCCTCGCGTTGATCACCATCGTCGTCAACGTGCTCGCTCGGCTGCTGATCTGGCGCTTCAAAGGGTCGGAGCCCTCGGTGGCATGAACCGGCTGATCGTCCGCATCGCGGTCGACCGCCTGGTCACCGGCCTGATTGCGATCTCGGTCGCCCTGGCCGCCATCCCGGTCATCATCTTGCTCCTCTTCGTCGTGATCAAGGGCGTTCCCGGGATTTTGGCCTCCGGCTTTTTCACCCAGTCCTTTCATCCCTATGGGGTGCCCGGCGGTGGGGTTTTGAATGCGATCGTGGGCACGCTCGAAATCGTCGGCATCGGTTCGTTGCTCGCGGTTCCGGTGGGGGCGCTGATCGGCATCTTCCTTTCGGAATACGGCCGAAACCAGATCGGCGACACCGTGCGATTCATCAGCGACGTGCTGACCGGCCTTCCCTCGATCGCCTTCGGCATCTTCGGCTACACGGTGCTGGTAGCGACCCTCGGGCACTTCTCCGCCGTTTCGGCGTCGGTTGCGCTGGCGGTGCTGATGCTCCCCGTTATCCTGCGCGCCACCGAGACGGCGCTCTTGCTGGTGCCGCACTCGCTTCGAGAGGCCGGACTTGCCCTGGGCGCGCCCCGCTGGCGAGTCACCATGGAGGTGATCGTCCCGGCGGCGCTCGGCGGGATCGTTACCGGGGCGCTGCTGGCCATGGCCCGGGCTGCCGGCGAGACCGCGCCGCTCTTGTTCACCGCCCTGGGGAACGACTACCTGCAGACCAATCCATTGCGGCCGATGGGGGCCCTGGCCCTGACGGTGTTCCGAAACGCGCTGCTGCCCTACAGCAACCTTCAGGATCAGGCCTGGGCCGCCGGGCTGCTGCTCGTCATGCTCGTCGCCCTGACCAACATCCTGGCCCGGATCTATGTTCGCCGGATCCAGCGCTAATTGGAGAGAATGACGGTAGGGCAGTGATGCAGACCGAGGTAGCGCGACCAGCCGTGCAGGACGCGGACCGCGAGATCAAGCTCGATGCTCGCGATGTCAACTTCTTTTATGGCGACTTCCAGGCCCTGGAAGACGTCTCGCTCTCCGTCCAGGCGCGCAAGGTCACGGCGCTGATCGGACCGTCGGGTTGCGGGAAGACGACCTTCCTGCGCATCTTCAATCGCATGCACGACCTGACGCCGGGCACGCGCGCGACCGGCGAAGTGCTCCTGGACGGGGAAAACGTGCTGGCCCCGGATACCGACGTGATCCGGCTGCGCCGCCAGGTTGGCATGCTGTTTCAGCGCGCCAACCCCTTTCCCAAGTCGATCTTCGAGAACGTCGCGTATGGTCCGCACATCCTTGGCTGGCCGAAAGCCCGGATCAAGCAGGTCGTGGAAGAGAGCCTGAAGGATACGGGCCTGTGGGACGAGGTCAAGCACCGGCTGAACCGTTCGGCGCTCAATCTTTCCGGAGGCCAGCAGCAGCGCCTCTGCCTGGCGCGCGCGCTCGCCGTCGAACCGCAGGTGATCCTGATGGACGAGCCGGCTTCGGCGCTCGACCCGATTGCCACGCTCAAAATCGAAGAACTCATGCAAGAACTGAAAGAGCGGTATACGATCGTGATCGTGACGCACAACATGCAGCAAGCGGCCCGGGTCTCTGATTTCACCGCCTTCATGCTGGCCAATCAGCGGCGGGCGGGCGAGGTCATCGAGTTTGGCCCCACCGACGACATCTTCAACCGTCCCAAGGACAGCCGGACCGAGGATTACATCACCGGCCGATTCGGGTAAGTAGACGCTCGTGGCCGCGATTCGAACCCTTTTCGATCAGGAGCTGAGTGAGCTCAAGTCCGGGGTGCTGCGCATGGGCAGCATGGTCGAACAGGCCATCGCCGAGTCCATGCGAGCTCTGGTCGACCGCGACAATGCCCTGGCCAAGGACGTCATCGCCCGTGACCAGGAGGTCAACGAGCTGCACCGGCAGTTGCGGGAGCGCGCCTTCATGATCATGGCGACGCAGCAGCCCGTTGCCCGGGACCTACGGCTGATCGTCAGCTTCCAGCAGATGGTGATGGAGCTGGAGCGAATGGGCGACCACGCGGTCAGCATCGCCCGGGCCGCGTTACGCCTGAACAATCTCCCCCTGCTCAAGCCCTATATCGACCTGCCCAAAATGGCCGAGGTG
>DASTJZ010000131.1:0-4508 GCA_035716185.1 Candidatus Dormiibacterota bacterium | reverse complement strand
TCGTGGCTCTCGCCGGCATCGGCACGGCGGTCGCACTGTTCCCGGTGGTCAAGAGGCAGAACGAAGGGGTCGCGTTGGGCTTCGTCGGCTCGCGAGTCCTGGAAGCCGCCACCATCTTCGTTGGCGTCGCCTGCCTCCTGTCGGTCGTGACGTTGCGGCAGAGCGGAGCTGGAGCAGGAGGGTTGGTTACGGCCCAGGCACTGGTCGCCATGTATGACCGGATGTTCCTGGTCGGACAAAGCGTCATGCCGGCCGTGAACGGCCTGTTGCTCGGCTCGCTGTTGTATCAGTCGCGTCTGGTGCCGCGGGTTCTGCCGCTGCTCGCATTCATGGGGGCCGTCCTCCTCGTCACTTCCGACATCGCCATCTTGTTCAACGTTTGGGGACAGCGGTCATCGGTGGCGGGGCTCCTCGCGCTTCCGATCGCGTTATGGGAGTTTTCGCTCGGCGTCTACCTGGTGGTTAAGGGCTTCCGGGTAGCTATTGCCGCTATATAGCGCCAGCCTATCGAACACCTGGCGACTCGCCCGGCGCTCTGAACGATGGCGCTGATTTGACACCATTGTGACGCCGTCCTCTTGACAATGACGTCAAAGTGACGCCATGATGGCGCCATGGAATTGGGTGGATATGTGGAAGCGCTACGCAGCCAACTGGCTGCGGCTGCAGCCGCCGGCGGCAAGGATGCCATCGAGATGGCCGAGCGGCTCACCGGTCCGCTCGATGCCGCGACCCGGCTGATCCTTCAGGAAGCCCTATCGGACGCAGCCCAGGAGATCACTCGGGACCTGGCTCCGCGCGCAGTGGAGCTGCGGTTGCGCGGCCGGGAGCTGACCTTTGTCGTGACGGGCCCGCCAGCGCTTGAATCAGCGGGAGAGTCAACGGCCGACACCACCCAGGTAGCCGCCGGCGGGACCGCCGAACTCGCCGGCGAAGGCGTCACGTCCCGGATCACGTTTCGGCCTCCCGATCATTTGAAGGCCCGCATCGAGGACGCCGCAGAGCGGGAGGGTCTATCGGTAAATGCCTTTCTCGTCAGGACACTGTCCGCTGCGCTCAATCCTGGGAGAACGCCTTCCACCACGACCGACACCAAAGGCGCAACGCGCGTCGAGGGCTGGTACCGCTAATGGCCGCGCCAATGTTTTCGTTTGAGACTCCCGAGGCCATCTCCGTTGACCTGAGTGTCGAGTTTGGCGGCGCGCGCATCTATGCCGGCGACCGCCAGACAACTGTCGTCGAAGTTCGTCCGTCCAGCGCCGGCAGGAAAGCCGACGTCGAGGCCGCCGAAGCGACTCGCGTGCAATTCGCCGGCGGCCGGCTCGAGGTCCGGGCACCCGCACCCAAGCCCTGGCGCCTCGGCCTGTTCGGCAAACCCGGCGCGATCGACGTGGTCATCCAGGTACCCAGCGGCTCGCATGTTCAGGGCAGCACCGCCTACGGCGACTTCGACGCCGAAGGCGTCCTTGGCGACTGCAATCTCAAAACCTCCTACGGCACATTGCGAGTGGAAGCTGCCGAGGTGCTCACCCTGCAAACTTCGGCCGGGAACATCACGGCGGGTCGAGTGGCTGGTGTTGCGGAGCTCAGCACCTCGTGGGGTGACCTTCGAATCGGTGAGACGAGCGCGCCGGCGACGCTCAAGACCTCCGGCGGTGACATCCGGGTGGAGCGGGCGGGCGAGGGGATCAGCGCACGGACGGCTTACGGAGCGATCCATGTGGCGCGCGCCGTTCGCGGCCAGCTCGAGCTCGCCACGTCATATGGCGACGTCGAGGTCGGCGTCGCCGATGGCACCGCCACCTTCCTCGAGCTGCGGTCGGGCCATGGCGGGGTGCGCAATCAGCTCGAACGCCTCGACGATCCCGCGCAACCGGAGAAAGGTCTCAAGGTGCGCGCGCAGACCAACTACGGCGACATCAAGATCTTCCGGGCATGACCCGGCAGTTTCGATCACGAGGAGGATGCAAGTGACAGCGATGGCAGCGAAAGAGAGAACCGATCTGCCGATGACCGCCAATCAGCTCGGGGGGTCTGCGATCCAGGTGCGGGGCATGGAGAAGTCGTACAAGACGCTGAAGGTGCTGCGTGGGGTGGACTTCGACGTGGCACGGGGCAGTATTTTCGCCTTGCTCGGCTCGAACGGAGCGGGCAAAACGACGCTCGTGAAAATCCTGTCCACGCTGCTCAAGGCCGACGCGGGGACTGCCAGCGTCAACGGCTTCGATGTCGCCAGACAAGCGGCGGAGGTGCGGGAGTCGATCAGCCTCACCGGACAGTTCGCGGCGGTCGACGAAATCCTCAGCGGGCGGGAGAACCTCGTGCTGGTCGCCCGGCTGCGGCACCTGAAGGACCCGGGCAAGATCGCCGATGACCGGCTCGAGCGCTTCGGACTGACCGACGCGGCTGCGCGCAAGGTATCGACCTATTCGGGTGGCATGCGCCGTCGCCTCGACATCGCGATGAGCCTCATCGGGAATCCGCAGGTCATCTTCCTGGACGAGCCGACAGCCGGGCTCGACCCGGAGGCGCGCATCGAGGTGTGGCAGGCCGTCAAGGAACTCGCCGCGCACGGCACGACGGTGCTGCTCACGACGCAGTATCTGGACGAAGCCGAGCAACTCGCCGACCGGATCGCGATCCTCCAGGAGGGTCGGATCATCGTGAACGGCACCCTCGCCGAACTCAAGCAGCTCATCCCGCCCACCAAGGTCGAATACGTCGAGAAGCAGCCGACCCTCGAGGACGTCTTCCTCGCCATCGTCGGCACCAAGGAGTAAAGAACAACCATGACCAAGCATTTCTTCGGTGACACCGCCGTTCTGCTGGGACGATCCTTGCGCCACATCACGCGCAGCCTGGATACCATCATCACGACCACGATCATGCCGATCGCCTTCATGCTGCTGTTCGTGTACGTGTTCGGCGGCGCGATCAACTCAGGGTCGACTTCATATGTGAGCTACCTGCTGCCCGGCATTCTGCTCATCACGATTGCGTCGGGGATCTCCTACACCGCATTCCGGCTGTTCCTGGACATGAAGAGCGGCATCTTCGAGCGATTCCAGTCCCTGCCGATCGCACGGCCGTCCGTGCTATGGGCACACGTGCTGACCTCGCTGGTCGCCAATCTGATCTCGCTCGTGGTCGTCGTGCTCGTCGCGCTTGTCATGGGCTTCCGCTCGGGGGCGGGAGTGCTGGCATGGCTCGCGGTCGCCGGCATCCTGATCCTGTTCACGCTGGCGCTGACGTGGATTGCCGTCATCCCCGGTCTCTCCGCGAAGTCCGCGGACGGCGCGAGCGCGTTCGCCTACCCGCTCCTCTTCCTGCCTTTCATCAGCTCGGCATTTGTGCCCACGCGCACGATGCCCGGCCCGGTCCGCGCCTTCGCCGAGCACCAGCCGGTGACGTCCATCGTCAACGCGATTCGCGACCTGTTCACGCAGCAGCCGGTCGGCAGCGACATCGGGATCGCGCTCGCCTGGTGTTTCAGCATCCTCATCGTCGCCTACTTCTTTGCCACGGTCATCTACCGTCGCAGGATCGCCTAGGCGCACCAACCAAAGTCCGGCGCCAATGGCGCCTAGCAACTCATTCGACCACGTTTCCGAATTATTTGAGCGTGGGTTCCACCGGTGGCCGCTACCCATCGCGACAGCGAGGCCGAACTACCTGAGATCTCGCATTTGCTAGTGTTTACGGGTGCGAAACCGCTTGCGCATTGGGCAGGCTGCCGAGCTACTGCGGGTCAGCCCTGACACGGTCCGGCGCCTGGTGGACTCCGGCCAGATCAAGACGGTGCGATCCGCGGGCGGTCAGCGGCAGATCGATGGAAGTGGGCTGGCCCGTTACATGGCCGGCTTGCCGCGGTCGGAGCCGCCGGCGGTAAGCAGCGAGTCGGCCCGCAATCGGTTCCCCGGCATCGTGACGCGCGTCCTGAAGGACGGCATCGTGGCACAAGTTGAGATGCAGGCGGGCCCTTTTCGCGTCGTTTCCGTCATCACGAGAGAGTCTGCAGACGAACTCGGGCTGAAGCCCGGGGTGATGGCGGTCGCCTCGGTGAAGTCGACCAGCGTGGTCATCGAACTGCCACGCTCGTAGGGAGGGTTGCATGGTTCGCCGGCTCGCGTCGCTGACCCTGACCGCTGCCGTTCTCGCCGGATGCGGTAGCACCGCCGGCAATCCGGCCACCGGTTCGTCAAGCGCGTCCCTGAGCGGGACGGTGACGGTGTTCGCCGCGGCCTCGTTGACCGACTCGTTCAAGGCATTGGGGGCGGCGTTTCAGGCGGCCCACTCGGGTGTCTCGGTGCGCTTCAACTTTGCCGGGACCCCGACGCTCGTGACACAGATCGAGCAGGGTGCGCAGGCTGATGTCTTCGCCTCGGCCGACACAACGAACATGGACAAGCTGAAGGCCGATGGCTTTACCAGCGGCACGCCCCAGGTGTTGGCCCACAACAAACTGGAAATCGTGGTGGCGGCCGGCAACCCGAAGGGCATCACGCGTC
>DASTJZ010000130.1:0-4753 GCA_035716185.1 Candidatus Dormiibacterota bacterium | reverse complement strand
CCAGGGAGGGAGCGCACCCGAGATGCTTGCAGTGATTCGAGCGCGGCGACCATCCGGCTGACGTGCGACTCCCAGGAGTACGCTGCGGCGGCCTTCTCGGCCGCCCGGCTCATGCGCACCTGCATCGCTGGATCGGCAAGGTACGCACCGATCCGCTCGGCAATCGCCTCCGCGTCCAGGTCACAGACCAGCCCGTTCTTGCCGTCCCGCACCATCTCGAGTGCGCTGTTGTCCGGATGGCGGACGACCAGCGCCGGCACGCCGCAAGCATTGGCCTCGAAGACGCTGATGCCGAAGCCCTCCCGGGTTGACGCGGAAACGAACAGGCGCGCCGCGCGCAAGCGGTCGATCACCGCGTCATGGCTGCTCGTCGTTTCGAAGCGGAGGCGGTCGGCGATGCCAAACTCACCGGCCAGTGCCTGCAGGCGGTCACGCTCGGGGCCATTGCCGATGATCAGGCCGCTGACACCAGGAAGCGTTGCCAGGGCCCTGACCAGCACATCGACGTGCTTGTGCGACAGCAGCCGGCCGATGAAGATGCAGTCGATCGTCCTGCTAACCCCCGCAGTGGGGGTTGGGAGCCTGAGCGACTCGATACCAGCAGGCGGCAGGACCAGCACCCGAGATTGATCAACGCCCATCCACGAAGTCAATCGCGATGCCGTGAGGGCCGAGTTAGCAAACACCAGATCCGCGCGACGCAACGCCGAGCGCTGTAACCAGACGCCAATCCGACCGAGCCAGCCCATGTAGTGCTTCCAGTAGGTCGGGTCCCAAACCTCGTGCCAGGTCGCCGTCATCGGTTTTCGGCGGATGGAACAAACCAGCCGGGCCACGAAAAACTGGCTGAATGGAAACTGATCGACGTCGAGCACGTCGAACGCCGGGGCCCAGATGAGGCGGATCGTCGAGAGCCCGAAGACGACGGACTGCCAGATCGATCGCCGGCCTTTACGGGTGTAGAGCGGAATCCGGGGGCCGATGGCGTACAGGTGGACGCCGTCGCGGATAACCTCGCGCTCTCGCCCTTGCCACCAGTGCATGGTGAAGATGCGCACCTCGTGACCTCGACCGGCCAGCCGTGTCGTGCGCTCAAAATGCAGCGTCTCCTTGCCGCCCTGATGAAAGGGGGAGATCGCGTCGCTCAGGATGGCGACCTTCACGCCGAGAGGTCCCGGGCCCCCAGCCTGCCCTCCCCCCGAGGAGAGGGGAGTTCAATGAGGCGGTCTTCCCGCCAGCGACCCGAGAGGGCGGCAGCTTCGGCAAAACGACGATTGATGGCGCTGACGACAAACCCGGTGACAAAGAAGACCGACGCCAGGAGAATCAAGGTCGCGGAGAGGACGGCGAGCGGCAGCCGCGGAACCAGTCCGGTACGGAGGTAGTCGCCCACGACCACCGCGCCGCCACAGAGGCCGATGAAGCTCATCACGCCGGCGAGCGCCGTGAAGAATGTCATCGGGCGGTAGTCGCGAAGCAGCGTCATGATCGTCATCAGGATTCGGTAGCCGTCCTTGAAGGAGCTCAGCTTGGAGACACTCCCCTGCGGCCGGCGGCGATAGCGCACCGGCACTTCCAGCACCCGGAATCCGCGTTCCAGGGTCTCGAGGGTTAGCTCGGTCTCGACCTCGAACCCGGGCGCCAGCAGCGGCAGCTCGCGCACCATGTCGCCGGACAGCACCCGATAACCCGACAGGATGTCCCGCAGACGGGTCCCGAAGCTGAGGTTCAGGAAGCCGACGATCAGCCGGTTACCCCATCGGTGAAGGGGCCGGATGGCGTCGGGCTGAGCGAACAGCTCGCGGGCGCCGACCGCCATGTCGCAATCACCGTTCAGAACCGGCGCGATGAGATCGCCAACCTGGTCCGCCGCGTAGGTGTCGTCGGCGTCGACGACGACGTAGACATCGGCCTTCACTCGATCGAACGCATAGCGGAGCACGTAACCCTTTCCCCGACGCGGGACGCGCACCACGGTGGCGCCTGCCGCTTGGGCCTTCTCCGCCGATCCGTCGCTCGAGCTGTTGTCGAAGACGATCACGGTCGCATCTGGCAGCGCCCGCCGGAAGTCGGCGACGACGGTACTGATGGTGGCCGCCTCGTTCAGGCAGGGGATGACGACACAGATCCCGGGCTGGGGTTCTGCTTGCGGAAGGAGCCGAGCGGCGACTGCCACGAATACGTAACGGACAGTTCCGGGGGACCCTTTGCGGCCGAAAGAACGGCGTCACACGGCCGTTGCATCCGGGTGCGGGTCCTGGTCACCGGCCACGACGGCTATGTCGGCTCCGTGATGGTACCGGTTCTCCAGGAGGCCGGCCACGAGGTGGTCGGGCTGGACACCGGGTTCTTCACAGATAGCCGGTTCCTGCAAGCCCCCACCCTGCCCAAAGGGCGAGGGAAATCAACGCCGGCAGGCAGGGGCGCGGGCGTCGTATCCCACCGGAAGGACATCCGAGACATCACGGCAGGCGACCTTCACGGAATCGAGGCTGTAGTCCACCTGGCCGCCCTCTGCAATGACCCGCTGGGCAACCTGAACGAGGCGTGGACCGCGGAGATCAACCACGCGGCGTCCGTCTCCCTGGCGCGGCTGGCCAAGGCCGCCGGCATTCAGCGCTTTCTGTTTGCCTCCTCCTGCAGCATCTATGGGGCGAGCGGTGGAAATTCGCCACTCACGGAGGAGGCGCCGCTCGATCCGCTGACGCCGTACGCCCAGTCGAAGATCCAGACCGAAGCAGACCTGATCGAGCTGGCGGATAGCGGCTTCAGCCCGGTCCTGATGCGCAACGCCACGGCCTACGGGGTCTCACCCCGGCTGCGAGCCGACCTCGTGCTCAACAACCTGGTCGGCTGGGCCTGGACCACCGGAAAGGTCAAGATCCTCAGCGACGGCACGGCCTGGCGGCCGCTGGTTCATGTGGAGGACATCGCGGGGGCATTCGCGGCCGCCCTCGGAGCTCCGCGCCAGGCGGTCCACGCGCAGGCGTTCAACGTCGGCGCCCAGGGGGAGAATTACCAGGTCCGGACGCTGGCTGAGATCGTCCGGGAGACGGTTCCCGGCTGTGAGATCGAGCTGGCTGGCCAGGCGACCCACGATCCCCGCAACTATCAGGTCGACTTCCACAAGCTGGAAACCGCACTGCCGGGCTTTTACCCCAGGTGGACGGCTCGCAGCGGTGCCTGGCAACTGTATCTCGCCTACCGGGCCGCGGGCTTGAGCCTCGAGGATTTCGAGAGCCGAAAGTACAGCCGGCTCAAGCAGCTCGAGTACCTGATCGACCGCGGCCAGCTGGACGAAACCCTTCGATGGAACACCGCCGATGCTCCCGCTGCCCGACCGGCGCAGGCCGCCTGACCGTGACGTTGCGGCACTGCCGATCCTGCGGCTCCGACGCCCTGAAGCTGGTCCTCTCCCTGGGGCAGACCCCGCTCGCGAATTCATTGTTGACCCCAGAGGAGCTGCAGCAGCAGGAGCCCGTCTATCCGCTCGACCTGGTCTTCTGTGCCAAATGCTCGCTGGTCCAGATCACGGAGACCGTCCCGCCCGAGCGGCTCTTCCGCGAGTACCTCTACTTTTCCTCCGTTTCGGACGCCCTGCTCCGCCACGCCGAAACCCTGGTCGAGCGGATCATCGCGGACCGGCGTCTCGGTCGTGAGAGCCGGGTGGTCGAGCTGGCCAGCAACGACGGCTACCTTCTCCAGTACTACCAGCGGCGCGGGATTGCGGTGCTCGGCATCGACCCGGCGACCAACGTGGCCCGGGTGGCGATCGAGCGGGGCATCCCGACGCTGGTCGAGTTCTTCGGCCTGGAGCTGGCCAAGCGATTGCGCAACCGGGGCGAGCTGGCCAACGTGATCCATGCCAACAACGTCCTCGCCCACGTCGCCGACCTGAATGGGTTTGTCGAGGGCGTCAATCTCCTCCTGAAGGAGACCGGCGTGGCCGTGATCGAGGTTCCGTATCTAAAGGACCTGATCGATCACTGCGAGTTCGACACCATTTATCACGAGCACCTCTGTTACTACTCGCTGACGGCGCTCGACCGGTTGTTTCGGCGCCATCAGCTCTTCCTCCAGGACGTGGAGCGTCTAGCGATTCATGGCGGGTCATTGCGGGTTACGGTGGGAACCACCCCCTCCCCAGCCCTCCCGAAAGGGGGGAGGGAGGACGCAGGCCTGGAGCGGGTCACGCGGCTGCTCGCGGAGGAATCCGCCTGGGGTGTTGATGATTTCGCGACCTATCGGGACTTCGGCGCCCGGGTCGAGGCGCTGAAGAATTCGCTCACCTCGATGCTGGCCAACCTCAAGCAGCGGGGCGACCGGATCGCGGCCTATGGTGCGGCGGCGAAGGGCAGCACGCTGCTCAACTACTTCGGGCTGGGCGCCGAGACGCTCGATTTCGTGGTCGACCGGAGCCCGCACAAGCAAGGGCGCTTCATGCCCGGTGTGCATCTCCCCATCCGCCCGCCCGAAGAACTCCTGGAGAAGATGCCCGACGAGGTGCTCCTGCTTACCTGGAATTTCGCCGACGAGATCCTGGAGCAGCAGAAGATCTACCGCCAGCTCGGTGGCAAGTTCATCATTCCACTCCCCGAACTGAAGGTGGCATGAGGTTCACCGAATCGGGAATGGCCGGTGCGTTCCTGATCGAGCTCGAGCCAGCGCGCGACGAGCGAGGCTTCTTCGCCCAGACCTGGAACCGAGCCCTGTTCGCGGAACATGGCCTCGACGTCGAGCTGACCGAGTGCGC
>DASTJZ010000129.1:0-10761 GCA_035716185.1 Candidatus Dormiibacterota bacterium | reverse complement strand
CGAGGACGGGCTGCCAGTCGCCGGTGGCGGTCGCTTCCAGGTCGAGCTGGTGGCTTTCAAAGGCGTAGTCGGTCAGCTCCATCGCGGCGCGAGCCAACTCCGACCGCGCCACGTCGATCTGGCCGCTGAGTCGTGCAAACGTCGCTCGGTAGCCGTAGGACTCGCTGAACACTGGCAGCCGGCGGATGTACAGAAACGTGTCGTCGACGATTTTCAGCGCGTAGTAGGCGTCGAAGATCGGCTGGATCGCCTGCTGGCCGAACCCAAACTGGTCCCATAGATAGTGGTATCGGGCGATCGTAAGGATGGCCGGTCCGCCCACATCCGCTAATCGGACCCGGCGAAAGCAGGCGGCCATGTCGTCGGCTCGACCCTGGAACTCGTATTCCTGCCCGAGGCCAAAGTTGAGCCAGCCGGAGTTGGGGAACTGCTCGACGCCCTCCTGGAAGATCTCTCTGGCCCTGGCGTGTTGGTTGGAGCGGTACTCGGCGATGCCGCGGACGTGATACCAGGTTTCGAGATCGGGTCGCTCGAGGCTGGTGCGGTTCAGCTGGTCGAGCGCCTGGCCCAGCTCGGTCCAGCGGCCTTTGGCGCCGTACTCGTTGAAGAGCTGGTCGATCGGGCCAGGTGTCGGGCGGCTATTCGGCGACGAAGCGGTACCCGATGCCCGGCACTGAGTGGATGTAGTGCGGCTTTTCGGAGTCGTGCTCGATCTTCTTGCGCAACCGGTAGACATGGGCGTCCACGGTACGCGTCTCGATCTCGACCTCGTAGCCCCACACCTTGCGCAGCAGCTCGCCGCGGCTAACCACCTGGCCGGCCTGTGAGGCCAGCAGGGACAGGAGGTTGAATTCGGTCAGGGTAAGGGCGACCTCTTTGCCGTCGCGCCAGACCTGCCGGCTGTTCATGTCGATGATGAGGCCTGGGAACTCGAAGCGCGTCTTGGGCTGTTGCTGCGTGACGGCCTGCTCGCTCCGGCGCAGATGGGCACCAACCCGGGCCAGGAGTTCCCGTACCTCGAACGGCTTGGTGATGTAGTCGTCGGCCCCCACCTCGAGCCCGACGACGACGTCGATGGTGTCGTTTTTCGCGGTCAGCATGATGACCGGGACCTGGGTGCCGTCGGCCCGCAGCTGGCGGCAGACGTCCATCCCGGAAACCCCCGGCAGGTTGAGGTCCAGCAGCACCAGGTCGGGTTCGGACTTCTCGATCATCTCCATGCCCTTCTCCCCTGTGTCGGCCTCGAGGAGGTTCAGGTTTTGACCCACGCATGCCATCCGGACGACCTCCCGGGTCGGGGCGTCATCCTCGATCATGAGAATCGTCTTCGGGAACGGCATTTGGTCGGGTCCTACTCCTTCTCCAGAAAATTCGTGACTTGCAGCATGAATTTCTTCAGTTCGATTGGTTTCGCGATGTAGCCGGCGCACCCTGCGGCGAGCGCCTGCTCTTCGCTCCCCTTTAGCGCGTTGGCTGTCAGGGCGACCACTTTGATGTCCGCCGTGGCCGGGTCAGCTTTGAGTTGGCGTGTCACCGCTAATCCATCAACGCCGGGAAGCTGCATATCCATCAGTATTAGGTCGGGCCGGAGGTGGCGAGCCTTCTCCAGCCCCTCCGGGCCGTTGGACGCCGTGTCCACGGTCAGCCCGTTGCCCTCGAGGACCATCCGGGCCAGGTCCAGGTTGGAAGGGTTGTCCTCGACTACCAGCACCCGGTTGCGCTTGCTGGGCCCGGGCCGCAGCGGCAGCTGGACGGTAAAGGTGGTGCCCTGGTTGGCCGCGCTCTCGAAGTCGATCGAGCCGCCGTGCAGCTCGACCAGTTTCTTGGTCAGGGCCAGGCCGAGCCCGGTGCCCGGGTACTCCCGGCTGCTGGAGCTCTGGACCTGGTAGAAGGCGCCGAAGATCTTGTGCTGAAGCTCTTTGGGGATGCCAATGCCGCTATCGCGGACGGTCAGGGTGAGGGACTGCTCGGCGACCCTGGCCTGCAGGCCGACTTTTCCCGAGGGCGGCGTGAACTTGATTGCGTTGGAGAGCAGGTTGTAGAGGACCTGCTTGAACTTGTTCTTGTCGGCGATCAGGAGGACGTCGGAGGGTTCGACGCTGACGGTCATCTCGATATCCTTCTTCACTGCCAGCGAGCGCACGACGTTCATGACCTCGCGCACCGCCGCGTCGACGCCGAATTCTTCGTAGACGAGGTCCATGCGGCCGGCCTCGATCTTCGTCAGGTCCAGGACGTCGTTGATCAGCGAGAGCAGGTGGCGGCCGCTGTTATAGATGTTGTCGAGGCAGTCCTTTCTCTGCTTCTCGGTGATCTTTCCGGCCAGGTCGTCGCGCAATAGCTCGGAGAATCCCAGGATGGCATTGAGCGGCGTGCGCAGCTCATGCGACATGTTGGCCAGAAACTCGGACTTGAGCCGGCTGACCTCAGCGATCTGGGCGTTGGCCGTCTCCAGCTCGCCCAGGTGGGCCTGGAGCTGCTCGTACAGGCGCCCGTTGTCGATGGCGATCGCGGCCTGGTTGGTGATGACCTTGAGGATGGCGGCGTCCAGCTCGGTGAAGGGATCGACCCGCTGGCGCGAAAGGGTCATGGCACCCACCACCCGCTGCGGGGTGGCCAGCGGCTGCACCATCAGGGCGCGCGGCGAGCGGCTCTGGTCGAGGATCTTGAACCGGGGGTCCTGGGTCGCGTCGGCGATGTTGAGGGTTTCCAGCTGTTCGACGGCGTAACCCAGGATTCCCTCGCCCAGGACGAAGCGGGCGATGTGCGGGACCATGTCGCTATGGGGATAGGTGGCGCATGCGGTCAGCTCGCGGCTCCCCTCGTTGAGCAGGAAGACGGTGGCCGCATCGAACTGCACCATCTTGGACGTTGCGCTCAACATCGCCTCGATGTTCTCGTTCAGGGACAGCGAGGAGGTGAACAGTCCACCCAGCCGGTTCAGCAATTGAATCTCGGGGTCGGCTGTCACGTGGGCCAGATTATAAGTCATGATTTTTTGACATCCACGCGTTCGCGCTTGGGGGTTTCGATACTGCAACGTCACGCTGCGTCGCTTTCCTGCATTCCCGACAGGGTCGCGGCACATGGTGACGGAGCGCGCGAAAACCGGGCCGCCCGCGGCGGAATGTAGCATGACGCGACGATGAAGACGATTCGTTTTCACGAGTTTCGCGGCCCGCTGCATTACGAGGACGTCGCCGAGCCCAGCCCCGGGCCAGGGGAGGTGCTGGTTGCGCTCCGGGCCGCCGCGCTCAACCACCTCGACCTCTTTGTCCGAAGCGGTGGCGTGCCGAAGACTCCTCTCCCCCACATCGGCGGGGCTGACGGCGCCGGGGTGGTGGCGGCCAGCGGCCCCGGCGCAACCAGATACGCAACCGGCAGCCGGGTCTTCTTCGACCCTGGGCTGAGCGATGGCATCTGCGACTACTGCGCGCGGGGCGAGCACAGCCTCTGCGATCGCTGGGAAATCCTGGGGGAGCATCGCGACGGCACCTTTGCGCAAGCGGTGGTGATCCCCGAAGTCAACCTGCGGCCGATCCCCGAGGGGCTGAGCTTCGAGCAGGCTGCCGCCTTTCCGCTGGTCCATCTCACCGCCTGGCGCATGGTGGTGAGCAAAGCACGGGTGCGGCAGGGTGAGAGCGTGCTCATCCTGGGGATCGGAGGCGGGGTTGCGCTGGCCGCGCTGCAGATCGCCAAGCACGCTGGTGCCCGCGTGTTCGTGACATCCGGGAGCGAGGCGAAATTGGAGCGGGCTGCGCAGTTCGGTGCCGACGTGCTGATCAACCACAAGACGACCGATTTTTCGAAAGAGGTCTGGGTGGCGACGGGAAAGCGAGGCGTTGACGTCGTCATCGACGACGTTGGCGCCGCCACCTGGCCGGGCAGCATCCGGGCCCTCGCCAGGGGTGGCCGGCTGGTCACCTGCGGGGCTACCAGTGGTCCCAAGCCCGAGGAGGACCTGCGCCGGATCTTCACCAAGCAGATCACCATCTACGGGTCGACCATGGGAACCCGACACGATTGGGAAGAGGTCACCAGGCTGCTGGCTGCCGGCGTGCTCAAGCCGGTGATCGACACGACGTTTCCACTCGCGGAGGCTGCGCAGGCGCAGCAACGACTGGAGCAGGCTGAGCAGTTTGGCAAGCTGGTCCTGACGATCCCGCCCCTTTCGTGAGGCGGCCCGCGCTGGCCCTGCTGCTGGGGCTGCTGGTGGTCGGTTGCGGCCAGCCCACCCGAACGCCAGGGCCAAGCCTGTCACCGCGACCCACGGCGACGCCCACTCCAACACCGACGGCAACCCCGGTGCCTACGCCGACGCCCCTACCCACGCCGCCCAATCTGCCTGCGGCTGCTGGTATCAGTGTTCCGGCGGGCTTTTCCGCTTATGTCTACGCCCGCGGCCTGGGCACCACGACGGCAATGGCGTTCGGCCCCGATGGCCGGTTGTACGTGGTCACGTCCGCTGGCGTGCTGGAGGTCGTCGCATCACCCGGCGCAGGACCGCAGCGGCTGATATCCGGCCTGCCGACCACGCTCGGCCTCGCCTGGCGAGGCAATGACCTGTTCCTATCGGTGAAGGGCAGTGTCCGCGGGTATCACGTCGACGGCAACGCCGTATCCGGGGGAGGAATCGTCGCCCAGGGATGGCCAATCGGGAATCATCAGAACGACTGGATCCTGCCAATGCCGAGCGGCGATTTTCTGATGGGGGTTGGCTCGACCTGCGACGTCTGCATCCAGGCCGACCATCGGAACGCCAGCGTGCTGCGCTTCCGCAGCGATTGGAGCTACGCCGGCGTCGTGGTTCGCGGCAGTCGGAATCCCTACGGACTCGCCCTTCGGCCATCGACCGGGGATGCCTATGTGACGATCAACGGCCAGGACAACCTCGGCGGGCAGCCCGCCGATCACCTCCTGCGGGTGGCCGATGGCGAAGACGCCGGCTGGCCGCGCTGCTGGGCGGCATACCCCGATGGCAGCCTGCATGGCAGCTGCAGCGGAGTGACGCCGCCAGTCGCGGTCTTTGTCCCTCACTCTTCGGCGGATGGCATCGTCTTTCACGACGGCAATGAGTTCGGCGCCGATTATGCAGACAATGCGTTCGTCACCGAGTGGGGCGCGAATGTCGGTGGTCCGACCGGTCGCCGTGTGGAACGCGTGGTGCTCTCCGGGTCGGGTGGCGGAGAGCACGGACAGGTCAGTGACTTTGCCACCGGGTTTTCGCATCCCCTGGGGATCACCGAAGGGCGAGACGGCGGGCTGCTGGTCGGCGATTACGGCACCGGTCAGATCATCGAGATCTTCCGCACCAGTCAGGGCTGAAAGAACGCGACGGGGCTTCGCGTCCCAACGGTATCGGAGTTGCAAACCGGCTCAAAGACCTGTCGGGTTGGCTCGCCGAGGGCGAGGCGGCGGCCCGCCAGGGATATTTCACGTCGGAGTCGATGGCGGCGCATCAGCCGAGCCGCACATGGTTCGGACAGGTGCTTCCAGGCTCGTGGGCCCCGAACGTCGACGGCGATGGGATCGACGGCAAGGTCGGTGGAGTCGCAGCCATTCGGGCGCACGATCCGGCGTTCGACGAGAATGTCTTTCTGGCGCAGGTCCAGCGACTCTTCTTCGCGGTGCTCGAAGCCTGGACCGCACTCAAGCCGGGGCTGAGCCAGGGCGTGATGGCGTCGTTGATCTGGGAAGAGCAGAAGACGCAAATTGAGGCCTATCGCCAGGACGGCTGGCGCAACGTCCTTGATCAACTGACCTTCACCAGCGCGATCGTTGCCGGGACACTCAGCGATAGCGGCTTCGATACGCTCACCGTGCGCATCAATGCCAGCTCGGCCGACTATGACGTCGACGCTGGCGGCCAGTTTCTGCGGGGCGATAGGCAGCCGTGGGAATGGACGGAGGACTGGATCTTCCAGCGGCCTTCCAGCTCGAGCACGAGCGCGCCGGGAACCATCACCGCGATGATGTGCCCGAGCTGCGGGGCTTCGGTCAACGTCGACATCACCAGCATCTGTCCCTATTGCGATGCCGCCGTCATCAGCGGCAAGTTCGGCTGGCTGCTGACGCGAATCGACCGCATATAAACGGAAAACCGACCATCGCTCAGTGGTCGGTTTTCCTGCCCCTTGGAGGGCCACGCTCGCCGGCAGGCGAGCGCCCCTATTCTCTCACCCGCGGGGCCCTCGTGACGGTCGAAGTTGCGCTTCCAATTGCGGAACTGCGATTAATTGATAGTCGGGTTATCACGTCAATAGATGGCGCTTCAAAGGGCCCCGGATTCCCGCAAACTCCTGAAGCGCTCAGTGCAGACCACCAGGTGATCCAGGACTTCCACACCGAGTAATCTGCCAGCCTCGAGGAGGTGTCGCGTCACCGTCAGATCCTCGGGGCTGGGAGTGGGGTCGCCCGACGGATGGTTGTGGGCGAGGATGACCGCTGCCGCCCCCAGCGTCAGTGCCGGTCCAAAGACCTCCCTTGGCTGCAGGGCGGCGACATTGAGTCCACCGACTGCCACCTTCTCGCAGCCGACTGGCTGGTTGCGGGTATTCAGGTAGAGCACAGAGAAGCACTCCTTTGGGCTGGTGCGCAGGTCCTGGAACTGCAGCAGCGCCTCCCGAGGCGAAGTCACGGCCGGGGCTGCCGTATCCGCCGGGACGTGCCAGCGGCGGGCCAGCTCGCGAACCGCCAGAAGCCGCCTCACCTGCGCGGGGCGGAAGCCGTGCCGGCGGGCCGAGACGCGGAGGTCACCCGGCGGCCTTTCGACGATGCCGCCCTCGGCGAGGAGCGCTCGAACACCGGACAGATCGCCACGTTGCCCGACCAGACTGGCGAGCAGTCCGGGTTCATCGGCCGAGGGCACGCGACGATTCTAACACATATTAGTATGTATGCCGATACAAGCGCCTAGTGGTGCGACAGGCTGCCAATCAGGATGGCGAGCAGGATGATGACCACCAGCGCAGCGCCGGCTGCGACCAGGAGCACCGTCAGGTTGATGGTCGTGTCGCGGATCGGCGCCTGGACCGAGAGCGGCGGTCCCGGCTGCAATGGTGACCCGGCCCCTGGCGGCAGGGGTTGGCCCGAGCTCACCGGCTGCCGGTCGACGAAGGCGCCCGGGGGTCCTTGGGGGGCTGGAGGTTGGGCCCAGCCGGTGTTGTCGCGCGGGGTCTGCGGTTGATCACTCGACGCCGGTTGATTCTGGTCTGGTTGATTCATTCTTGCCACTCCGATGCTTGTGTGATGTTGTCGAGAACCCAGCCGAATTGACCGCTGGTCACGATCGCCTTGCAGTAACTGCACACGCCAGACTCATTGATGGATAACGGAGCTCCACAGTTGGGGCACTGCGTGATTTGCGCGCCTTCGCCGGCTTTCGTCCGCGCGGCCGCGCTGCGGATAAAGGTCCAGTATTCGGTGAACGGCTGTGACTGGCGCGATCCGAAGACGACTTTATTCGCGTCCTGGTCGTCGACCTCGTAGTCGGCGGCGCTGGCATCGATCCGCACGGTGATCGAGTCGAAGTTGGCGTCGCTCCCCACCTTCGCGATCTGGGTTCCCCCAATCACCAGGTCGTCGAGGATGTTGCGCTTGTGGTCGGCCACCATCTGGTCGATCTGGGTCTTCCACCGCTGGTAGATTCCGTCAGACATGTAGGCACGGGCCGGCTCCAGGTTTCGGTCCATCCAGGCTTTCTGTAACGCGAAGAAGGCCGCCTGCACCCGGTCGAGGAACATCTGCTGGTTGAAGTTCGGATCCTTCGTCTGTAGCGCGGCCAGACCACTGCTGACGGACGACGCGCCGAGATCGGCCATCGGGGCATAGGCCGGGCCCCAGTTGGTGGCCGGGACCGGCGTGCTCAAGCTGGTGCGTCGCCAGAGCTGGTAGAGGGCAAAGAGGATGAAGAGGAAGAAGATCAAGCCCCCGCCTCCCCCACCGAAGAAGAAGAGCGGCAAGAGAAAGCCAAGCCCGCCGCCACCGCCGCCGTAGTAGCCGCTGCTGCCGCCAAAGCTGCTCCCGCCGCCGCTGTAGCCGCCCCCGCCGCCAAAGCCGCCGCCGCCACCAAAGCCGCCGCCGCCACCGAAGTGGCTGCCTCCGCCGGCACGGGCAAGCACCAGCAGCGGGCTGAGCAGCAGGATGCCAAGCGCCAGCAGCCCAGCCAGCGCGAGACGCCGCCTCAGACTCACTGCGCTGGAGCCGGTGCGCCTCCTCCGGAGAGTGACTGACCGCAGTTGGTGCAGAACTTCGCCGTGGCGGCGTTCTGGGTGCCGCACTTCGGGCAGGCCATCGTGGCACCTGCCGGTGCTGGGGCCGGGGCCAGCGCCTGGCCGCAGCTGTTGCAGAACTTTGCGTTCTCGGCGTTCAGGGCATGGCAGTTGGGACAGCGGACCTGGATCTGCCCGCCGGCTGCCAGGGTCTGGCCCATCTGGCCGGCGACCAGCCCGCCCATGCCGAGCCCGACGCCGAGGAAGGCGGGATTGCCGACGCCGCCGCCCTGGCCGGGGCCCTGGGCCAGCCCCTGGCCGGCACCGATCATCGCCTGGCCGGCCGCGTACTGCTGGTAACCGCCGGCCAGCTTGGTGTACTGAATGTCTTTGAGCAGGCCCTTGAGCTTGGTTTCATCGTCGGGGTTGAGGGTGATGGTGAAGTTTCCGAGCCGCACGATCTGCAAGCCATAGCTGTTGACGTTGCGCTGCACCTGGGCGATCGTCTCTGACTCGATCTCGTCGGTGTGGGCGGCGATGCCGAGCAGCGGCCAGCCGTTGCTGACGACGTGCGCGACGACGTCGGTGCGGAGGGTCTTCAGCAGCTGCTCGCGCATCCAGTCGGTGATCTCGTCGTTGCTGGAAAGGTTCTGGGTGCCGACCAGGTTGATGATCAGCGACTGCGGTTCGATGACTTTAAGCGAGTATTCGCCAAAGACTCGCAGGCCGACGCCCAGGTTGGTCTGGGGATCCATGACGTTGTCGATCGCACCGCCGAAGGGCAGGTTGGGGAACTCGTGGGTGGAGATGAAGTAAAGCTCGGTGCGGAAGAGGTTTCCGCCGCTGGCGGCGTCGACGAGCACGCCCAGGAACGGGATCTCCGACGAGTCGAGGGTAACCCGGCCGGGCTGGATGGTGCCCTGCACTCGGCCGTCCCGGAAAAAGACCGCCAGCTCGTCCTGCTCGACGGTGAGCTGGGTCAGCTTGCGGATGTTCGTGTCTGGCCACTTGAAAAGAATCTGGCCCTTGGCCGTATCCGGCCGGGCGATGAATTCTCGCCGGACTTCCTGACTGAAGATGCTCATCTAATCCTCCAAAATGGCAACCCGGCGGACGCGCCAACCGGCGTTATAGCAGAAAACGCGGCAGGCGACGAAGTCCTGTGAGGAGGTGGCTCCGGAGCCCGGATTCGAACCGGGAACCGTCGCGTTAACAGCGCGCTGCTCTACCGTTGAGCTACTCCGGAACGGCCCGTCAAGTATATCGGCCAGTTCCCGCCTAGCTCGCGATTCGCTGCGGCACCTGGCGACCGCCGTCACTGCCGGCTTCCGACGCCCGCTCCTCCTCGTGATACTCGGCGTCGGTATTCACCAGCCACGGGTCGAAATTCGATCCGGTCGCGATATTCCGGGCCACCAGAATCCCGGTCATCATCGAGTGGTCCTGGTTGTTGTAATGGTGCATCCCGTTGCGCCCGACCAACCACAGGTTCGGCAGGGCGCGCGACAGCCACTCGCGAATCACCTCGAGGTGCTGCAGGTAGGTCCCGTCGTAGACGGGATACGCCTTTGGCTGGCGATGGACCGTCCCCGACTTGACCTCCTCCGGACGGCAAATCCCCAGTGCCACCAGCTCGCGCCGCCCCAGATCGAGCAGTTCGGCATCCGACCACTTCCACATGCCGTCGGTCTCGAAACAGAAATACTCCATCCCCAAACCGCTGAGCCCGCTGTCATCGACCATGGCGCTGCTGAAATTCTTGAAGTTTGCGATCCGCCCCACCTTGACTCCCGGATCGTGAACATAGATCCACTGATCGGGGAAGACATCAGCCCGGTCCACGATGACATTCACCGTGATGAAGTCGCGATATCCCAGCGCGTCGGCCGCGGCTCGTACCATCGAGGGCGCGGCCGGCTGCAGTTTGGCGATCAATTCGCGGATTGGCATCGTGCTGATGAACTCCGAGCCCATCAGATCGACCGTCCCACCGCGGCGATCCTGAACCACCACCGACAGCACACGCCCGCCGGCGTGGCGCACCCCGACCACATCCTCGCCCAGGCGGACCGGATACCCCGCCCGCCCGAGCCGCGCCGCCATCGTTTCCCACATCTGGCCAGCGCCCAGGCGCGGATAGCGAAAGGCGTCGACCAGGGTCTTCACGATCGCGCGCTCGCCACCGCGCAGGGCGGCCGGCAGCAGCGCGTTGCGAATCACCTCCACCAGGTTCAAGCCGCGGATCCGCTGGCCCGCCCAGTCGGCCGACAGCTCGCGGGTCGAAATCCCCCAGACCTTCTCGGTGTAGGTCTTGAAGAAAATCTCGAACAGCCGATGGCCAAACTGATTGGAAACCCAGTCCTCGAATGACTTCGGGTCCGGCACCGGCTGCAGCCGGGCGCTGGCGTAGCTCACCAGGCAGCGCGTCGTCTCGATCGGTCCCAGGTTGAGGAAGGCGTTCGAGGCGCGGATCGGGTAATCGAAGAATTTCCCCCGGTAGAGAATGCGGGTCAGGCGCGACACCGGGCGGATTTCCGGACCCAGCACCTCG
>DASTJZ010000128.1:0-17717 GCA_035716185.1 Candidatus Dormiibacterota bacterium | reverse complement strand
AAATCGGGCGACGCTGGCGAGGATGTCGTCGGCGCTCTTCGTCCAGACAAACGGCTTGGCGGATGCGTTGCTGGTGGCCACGTAAAGACGGATGGCGTCCTCGAGTTGGCGGGTACTGCGGTGGGTTCCACGGCGGAGCTGTTTGTCGGTGAGCAGTGCAAACCAGCGCTCCACCTGGTTAATCCATGAGCTGTAGGTGGGCGTGAAATGCAGCCGGTAGCGCGGGTGTCGGAGCAACCAGCGGTGCACGAGCGGCGTCTTGTGGATGCTGGAGTTGTCGAGCACGATGTGGAGGTTGAGGTGGTCCGGCACCTCCCGATCGATGCATTCCAGGAAGGCCTTGAACTCGACGGCGCGATGCCGGCGATGGGTCTCGCCGATGACCTTACCGCTGGCCACGTCGAGCGCGGCAAACAGCGAGGTGGTGCCGTGCCGGCGATAGTCATGGGTTTGCCGCTGCGGAATGCCGGGGGCCAAGGGCAAGATTGGCTGGGTGCGGTCGAGGGCTTGGATCTGACTCTTTTCGTCGACGCACAAGACCAGGGCCTTGTCCGGCGGATGCAAATACAGGCCCACGATGTCCCGCACCTTTTCGATGAACTGCGGATCAGGGGAGAGCTTGAAGCTTTCAACCCGATGCGGCTGGAGACCGAAGGCCTGCCAGATGCGCCGGACCGAGGCGTGACTGATCCGCATCTGGGCGGCCATCGTGCGGGTACTCCAGTGGGTCCCGTCCCGGGGCATCGTCTCCAACGTGGCGGTCACGACGGCTTCAATCTGGTCATCCGCGATGGTGCGCGGCGCGCCGCTGCGCGGCTCATCCAGCAGCCCGGCCAGGCCGCCCTGACTAAACCGCCGGCGCCATTTGCCGACCGTGTGACTGTCGAGGCGGAGATCGCGCGCCACCTGACTGCTGGAGTCGCCGTCGGCGCAGCGCAGGATAATGCTGGCCCGCTGGGCCAGCGCATGACTCGACTTCGGACGGCTCGACCAGCGCCGCAGGTCGGCGCGGTCCTGGGCGGAGAGGACGAGCGGGATCTGGTGGGGACGGCCGCGTGGCATGACCTGGACCTCATTGTGCAACCTGACAGCGACCCCAATATTATGTCATTAACTTCTGTTACAAGACACTAGCCAACCTTCTCGCATTTGTCGTCGGCAAGCGCACCATCGAACCGCGGGCCCCAGATGTCGTCGCCTGGGGCCCGCCGACCGTCGGCGACTGAAACAATAGCGGCAGGGAGATGGCGCGTCGGATGAACATCAGTGGCTGATGCCGCTCAGCCCGTAAACAGTTGGGCGCCCTTGCGTTTGAGCGTGTTCCGTGCGCTGTGGTTCGCCGTTCTCCTCGCCAACATCGGCAACTGGATGCAGACCGTGGGCGCGCAATGGTTCCTGGTCCACGCGGCGAATGCCGCGATCCTCGTCGCGCTCGTGCAGGTAGCCGATACGTTGCCCGACGCCCTCTTTGGCCTCGTGGGCGGAGTGCTCGCTGACATTTTCGACCGCCGCCGTCTGCTTCTTGTTGTGCAGCTTGGTTTCGGCCTGGTGGCAACGGCGCTCGCGGTTCTGACCTACCTCGGACAGATGACACCACCGCTACTGCTTGCCTTCATCTTTGTGCTCGGGAGTGCGACCGTATTCTCCAACCCCGCGTACCAATCGCTGATCCCCGATATCGTCCCGCGGGAGCAGCTGCGGGCGGCGGCTGCGCTCGGATCGATCGGCATCAATTTGTCCCGTGTCGTCGGCCCGGCCCTCGCCGGCCTGGTGGTCGCTCGACTGGGAGTGGCGGCGGTCTTCGGACTGAATGCGCTGACCTACATCTCGTTTGTTCTGGTCGTGACGATCTGGAAGCCACCCGCTCGGCCGAAGCCCACGCTGCCCGAACACTTCTTTTCGGCGATCCGCGCAGGCGGGCGCTATGTCCGCAATGCCCCGGTGGTGCGGCGGATTCTGCTCCGGATGGCTCTCTACATGGTCCCGGCGAGCGTGCTCACGACACTGCTCCCAGTGCTCGCCGCTCAGCGGCTTCATCTGGGCGCGACCGGATACGGGCTGCTGCTTGGATCGCTCGGTGTTGGGGCGGTCGCGGGCGCGCTCGTGCTGCCGCAAATTCGAGAGCGGCTGTCTGACAACGGATTGATGGCCGTCGCTGGGGCAGCCTACGCGATCGCCCTGGTGCTTTTGGCCGCCGTTCCGATACCGATCGTGGCGCTGATCGTCCTCTTACCGGCTGGCGCCGCCTGGGTCCTGGTCCTCTCGAACGTCAATGCCGCGGTCCAGCTCTTTCTTCCGGCCTGGGTTCGCGCTCGCGGCCTCTCGGTGTACTTCATGCTTCTGTTCGGCGCCCAGGCATTGGGTAGCCTGCTGTGGGGAGCGGTCGCCGAGTGGTTGGGCGTGGTGGCGACGTTCCTGATCGCGGCCGCGGCCTTGATGATCGGCCTCGCCACCATCCGATTCTGGCCGTTCTTCGATGTAAGCGGCCTGGATCGACAGGCGGCGCCGTTTTGGCCCGAGCCGCAGCTCGCGATCGATGCCGAGCCTAACAGCGGGCCGATCATGGTCGAAACCGTCTACAGCATCGCGCCCGATCGCGAGGACGCATTCCTCGAAGCCATGTCCCAGGTCCGTCTTTCACGCTTACGGACGGGCGCGAGTCGATGGACACTCTATCGCGATGGTGAAACACCCCATGCCTTTGTCGAGACGTTCGTCGTCGCCTCCTGGGAAGAACACTTGCGCCAGCACCGGGACCGCCTCACCGGCGCCGATCGCGACTTCGACGCGAAGGCGCGCGGCCTTTCCAACCCGCCCTCGGAGACGAGGCACCTGATCGCGGTCGAGGGGTAGCCGGGAACTTGTCACGATCCAGACTCCATCCTGGCGTCGTGGCCATCCCACCGGCGGCCCGCGCTGATCGGTGGCTAGGGGTATTCCTCCTTCTTGTAGTCGGTAGGTGCCTGTTGTCTATTGATACGGGGCGGGGTACGGCTGTAGCCCGCGGGGGCACAGCTTCACCACAGCGATTTTTCGGTCGGTTGAACGTTGGTACTTTTCGTACGCCGCAAAGAGTGCAGGGAAGCGTGGCCACAAGCGCTCACGTTCGTCCGCTGACGTGATGGTGGCGACCACCGGAAGTTCTATACCTGCAATCACGATCGAAGCCTCTGGATTCGCCCGGAGGTTCGTGAGCCAGGCCGGATCCTGGTCGTGCCCGCCGAAGGAGGCGGCTACGAGGTAGCAGTCGCCCTCTCTGAGGTACATCAACGGCTGCGTCCGATGTTTTCCGGTACGCCGGCCCGTCGTCGTCAAGAGGAGGATTGGGCACTCGAGGAGCTTATTTCCAAAGCGCCCGCTCGTTTTCAAGATGGCGAAACGGTGGAGGACTCCGATGGCGCGGATCATCCCCTTAGGGGGGCGCGTGCTGCTCGCGGCATAGATCCGCCCAAGCCATGGCTTAAAGGCCATACGGGAGTTGAGTGTGGCAGGCCTGCCGTCCGATCGGCGCCTGACATCTACCAGTTTTTGCTCGGTACAAAGATTCTTGCCTCCGAAACATCGGATGGCTACAATTCACGACGGATGGTTGGCCACGACTCCGTTGACCTCGCCATCCAGGAATTCTCCCGCGCCTTTCCTGAGGTCGATAGTCGTCCGGTTGCCGTCACAGCTCGGATCCGACGGGTCAACTTCTACCTCGACCGCAACGCCGAGCTGGTCTTCAAGAGCTTCGGAACCACTGGTGCGAGTTACGACGTACTCGCGGCTTTGTACGCCGGCGGACGTCCGTATGCGCTGACGCCGACCGAACTCTATCGCGGGCGAATGATGTCGTCGGCGGGCGTGACCGCCCGACTGGACGCGGTCGAGCGTGATGGCCTGGCGGCTCGCTCCCGAGATCCTCACGATCGGCGCGGAGTCATCGTCAGCCTGACAAAGAAAGGCGAAAAGCTGGTGCGGGATGCCGCGGTGGCGCTGCACCGTCGTCAATCATTCATCCTGACGCTCTATTCGCAGCGGGAGCGAGGCGAGCTGCTGCTCCTTCTCAAGCGCTTGTTCGCGCGCGGGGAGAGCACGGCGGCCGCATTTCCTCCGACCTTCGATGCAGTACTGGGCCCCTGGCTGCGTGAATTTCCCAAATCCGATCCCTGGCTCATCGAGTTCCTGCTTGTCCTGCCGCTGCTAACGATCCGGATAAACCGCGAAAGCGAGACCCTCCTTGCACGACATGACCTTTCGCAGACGGCGATGTTCATCCTCGCGGCGCTTCGCCGGTCGGCCCAGCGGCAGCGCCTTGCGCCACGCGAACTCGCTCGAGCGGTGCTGCTCTCACCGGCAGGGCTCACCACGCAACTCGACCAGTTAGAGAAGCGGGCTTTGATCGAGCGGTCACCGAATGCGAGTGACCGACGTGCGGTCCACGTCGCGCTCACGCGCTCCGGCGAGAAGTTGGTCGACGAGGCAGCGGTCTCCTATCTTCAAGCCCATGAGCGAATGCTCGCCCCACTGCCATCAGCCGGCCGGCAAGCGCTTGCGAGACTGCTGCGACGGTTGCTTGCCGCGCTAGAACAAAACGCACGAGAAACTGGCCGATCGGATTCGATCCGAGAAAGGCGACGAGGGCCAGCAGGGCGGTCACACACAGACCGAAGACCCGGAAGATACCAATCGCGGTGAGGAGCCCGGCGGTCACTCCCCAGGTACGCACAACCAACGGAATCTGGTGTGCGATCCGCCGTGGAGTGACCGTTTCCGCGCTCATGTGTTGGCCTTGGTTTAGCTCCTAGGGACGATGTCCCCTAGGAGGCCATCTTGCTCGTTATTGATGCCGGCGGTGAAGTAGAGCGCCCCGGGCACCGCATTCAGCGAGCCTGCGGCAAAGCGGAGGCCCCAGAGGTCGGGGATGGTGAGCGGATCGCCGGTAGCGTTGCGGAGTTGGCCCTCGAGGTGACCGGTCGAGGGATCGTACGCGTTGATATGGCCATCGCCGAAGTTGCCGACGAGGATGGCGCCGCCAAAGGCCCCAAAGGTCGACGGCGCTTTGGTCACAGCCCATGGCGAGTTGAGTCGGCCTTCGCTGACGAACCGCTGGAGAAGGACCCCGCCGGGACTAAACCGGTCGACGAAGCCGTTGCCAGGGCCGGCCACGTCATCGTGCTTCTGCGCGTTCTGTTCGGCGAAGGTCACGAACAGACTGCCGCCGATGTTATGGATGCCAAAAGGAGCAAAGCCAGCTGGAACCGTCGGATCGGTAAAGCTTGATACGAGAGTGAAACTGCTATCGAACACTTCAACGGTTCCGAATCGGAAGTTGCTCGCGTAAAGGAAAGTGCCAGCCGTGGTGGTCACCAAGGCGAGCCCTTTGTAGACTGCGCCGACGTCGCCTGACGGGTCCGTTACCGTCGAGCGATCAACGGCGATGATTGCGTTCGCCCGATCAACGTTGGGACTCCAGCCGACAATCGTGCCGTCCTCCGTTGCAAAGAGGAATCGACTTGAACCGGAAACACCGTTTTTCGAGACTACGAAGCCCGACCCGGTCGAGTTGAAGACGGTCCCGGTCGGAGCTCCCAGGGCGCCGGTACCAGCGGACGGCGGCGCCGGAATCGCCACCGCATTCACAGGCGGTTTCGCCTGAAGCGGAATCGGATTGCCGGCGCCAGAATAGAGAGTCGTCACGCCGGCATTGTTATCAGAGACCCAGATAGGCAGACCTGGCCCAGTCGACGTTCCCCAGGGGTTCTTCAGGTTGGAGTCAGTGACTTTCGCCAGCCCCGGGATGTCTGAAACCAGGTTGGTCTGTACGTAGGATCGAGCAGCGATCCCATTGTCTTCGGCCGACGCCGGCGTAAAGGTGAGCACGGCAGCGGTGCTGAGCGTTGCCACGCCTGCCAACATTCCAATCGTTCTCGAAGCTCGTATCATTGGAAACTCTCCTGATTTGTTGAATCCGCGACTTCTGTTGTTAGCGTGGTGCCGCATGCTGAATGACGACCTGCGCCACGTCGTGCCCCAACTCGAGACCGGCGACGTGATCGAGGCGGGTGTGCTGCCCGGCGAAGATCCGACTCAACCCCGCGTCCGTTGCGGCCGCGCTGTAGCTGTTGAAACTGCGCATCACGCCTGGGAGCGCACCGGTGTTGACGCTGAACTGGTCACGGTCGCCGAAGAAGGCCGCGAGAACGGTAGCCGCAGCGGCGCTGATGGTGCTGTGGGCTCCCGGATATGAAGGATCGGCGGCAGTTACGGCAAGGGGCGCCCAGGTCAGGTCGCCAACGACCGCAGGATTGCCGGCGGTGTCAGCAAGCCGGATGGCGGTGATCGGGCGCCAGAGCTGATAGAAATACTTGGCGTCGTACATCGCGATCGAGCTGTCGGCAAGCGATAGATCGAGCACGGCGAACAGATGCGCGGTCCGCTCCAGGTTGGTGTGGTGGGCGATCGCAGCGTTTTCCGCGATCACGTTCCAGGTATTCCATATCGGCGGCGCCCAGAATTTCGCGATGACCGTCTGCTCGGGCGTCCGCGTCGCGCTGGTGTCTTGTCCGAGACTCTTGACCTCGTTAATCGCTTCCGCGTAAGCGGGGCTCGTCAGTGCCGGCGGGCGCGCGGGTCGAAATTGCGAGTCGCTCTTCAAAACGAACGGCGTGATCGAGCCCCAATTGGTGAAAACCGGCGGTGCGAAATTGGGGGGCGTCGGCCGGTAGTTGCCGGGTTGCGTGCCGGCAACGAAAGGCGGCGGTGCCACGGCCGAGCCGTCGTTCGCGCGCAAGAGGAGCACCTTGGCGGCGACGGCATCACCAACCGAGATACCCTGTCGCTTCGACTTGCCGTCCGGAATGCTTGCGAGCTGGCTGCTCAGCAATTGGTCGAGCGCGGCAGCCTGGCCGATATACAGGCCTTTTAGCGTCGCGGCCGCGGCTTCGGCCGCCGCGGCATCGGGCCGCGCATCGCGTGGCGCGTGGACCGAAGCGAGGGTCGGATTTGCGCCACGCGTGATCGCAACGATCGCGTCGTAGATGGCGGCCTGCAGCATGGCGTAGCTTCGGGTCGGATGAATGGTCGCCGGTTGGACACCCGGTGTTTGCAGCAGCTTGACGAGCTCGGCGTTCCAAGAGAGGACGACGTCGCCCGGGAGCCTGGCGTCTCGCTCCAGCACGCCGTTGCTGCTTGCGTTCGATGAGAAGGCGACGGCGCCAATGCTCGGCGCCCCAATGGCCAGAGCGAGGCCAGCAGCGACAACCATGGCAGTGATTGATTTGCGCATGTCCTTGTTCTCCTTAGGGCTGGAGCCCCGGGGTCGCGACCAGCCATTCGCCGCCAAACGACACAATCGCCTGCCCGCTCGTCTGGCCGGCAGCCGTGTCGCCCGAGAAGGTGTAGAGCGGCCACCGGTTGTAGGTGATCTGCTCGCTGCCACCGCGGACAGCGACGCCCAATTGGCCGCTCACGCCTGTGCCGCCGGTTGGTGTGGCAGCAGATGGGCTGACAACTGGCGGCCAATAGGTGGTGCAGGCGCTGCTGAGGCAAACGAGCTTGCCGCCTCGCTCCGGGATGAAGTAGTAGAGCGTTCGGCCCCGGATATTCACCAGGATCGTGCCCAGTTTCTGGTCCTGTGCCGTGCCGATAGCGCTTACCGGGACCGTCGGCGCCGATGCAGATGGCGCCGCGGGGGTTACCAATCCATAAGCGCCGCCGCCATAGCCGCCCGCCGGGGCGGCGGTTGTGGAGGGGGCAGACGTCGATGAGGGACTTCCGTACAGGCTGCCACCACCGGTGCAGGCGGCGAGGAAGAGAGGCAGACCGAGGATCCCAAGGAGTCTCTTCATCTCAGGCCGCCTTTTGCTTCGCCTGCTCGCGAACAGCCTGGATCTCGAGGATGATATCGACTTCATCACCAAGCAGCAGGCCGCCCGTCTCGAGTGCTTGATTCCAACGCAGCCCGAAATCCTTCCGGTTTAGGCTCGCCCGCGCGCTGGCGCCGGCGCGCGTGTTTCCGAACCGATCGGGGCCCTGGCCCCCAACCCGGACATGAAGGGTCACCAGCTGGCTGACGCCATGGATCGATAGTCTCCCGATCACCGCGTAGTGGGCAGGCGTGGTTATCGAAATGGCGGTGCTCTTGAAGAGGATTTCGGGATGATTCTTCACGTCGAAGAAGTCGGGGCTGCGCAGGTGGTCATCACGGACCGGCACGCCGGTGTTGATCGTTGCTGGATCGAGCCGGGCCGTGATGCTCGACCGCGTGACGTCCGACTCATTGACGTCTACCAGTCCGTCGGTCACGACCATGTGACCATGGACGCGGGAGAACATATGACGGATTGAAAACTCCGCCTGGCTGTGGGTCGGGTCGATCGTCCATTCCATGTTGGTGCTCCTCGCCATAGGGTTTTGACCGTGCCGGTCGTGGCACGTCATCCCATACCGCAGGAGTTACGCGCCGACCGATGGATAGCTCGACCAGCAGCATCGTGAGCGAGACAGCGAAGAGGATGGGGAGATGCCCGAAGATCTGCAGAACGATGCCGGCGCTGATGAAATAGCCATGGATCAGCAAGCGGGGTAAGAGAGGTATCCGCCAGGGAACGGGCAGGCGCCGCGACGAGCGCCGCAAGCAAAGGACGGTAATGGCGCCGAAGAGCGCGAGGGTGAAGAGCAACGGAGGAAAGCCGCCCGTCGGCCCGCCGAAGAACAGCTGCTGCAGCACGATAAATGGGAGCAGTGCTACGAGCAGGGTGACATAGGCGGGAAAGCCGACCAACAACTGGAGCCCGGGCCACCAGGGGTCCGGCGAGCGATGCGCCCGTAACCGGCGGGTCCACAGACTAAAGCCGAAGGCGACGAATAACCAGCCGTAGAAATTGCCGGCCGGAACGCCGAAGAAGCCGGCACTGAGCGGGATATTCCAATGCCACAGCCCTTGGCGAATGGCGATGGCGTCAAGCGACAGATCGAGGAGGACGGCAAAGACCGCGTCGCTGAAGGGTGCCCAATGAGCCGGAATGCCCAGCCGATCGGACATGAACATCGAGGAGGTGATGATCATTGCCCACGCGAGGGCAATCGCCAGCGGGACTGACCCAAGCCGAAAGAAGAATTCAGAATTGTAGGCATACGAGCCGAAGATGGCGATGTCACCCTGTTCGAGCAGGAGGCCGAACGGCACGGCGCTGAGCAGTTCGAGCAGCCCAGTTCTGCCGCGACTTCGGTAGGCAAACTGGGCTGAAAGCGCGAAGAGGACCAGCATCGTGATTTCGACCAGTCCGAAGAGCACCCGCGGCATGTCAGCTCTCGGGTCGGTTTGTCGGCCGTCGGGATTCGAAGTCGAGGAGCACGCGCCGAAGGAGGCCGGCCAGCGCCGCGAGAGCGTTTTCCTCCAGAATCGGGTCGAGCATCTGGGCGTGACTCGAAACAAACACCGGGAACACTCTCTGGATCAGGCGGCGCCCGCTCGCGGTCAGCTGGACGATGACGCGCCGTCGATCGGCCGGGTCGCGTTCGCGTCTCAATAGTCCGACGCGTTCGAGTTGGGCCATGCGTCCGGTCAGGCCCGCCGCCGACAGCATCAGTCCACGAGCAACCCGAGAGGGCGATCTGCGGAATGGCGGTCCAGCACGATAAAGCGAGGCGAGTACCTGGAAGCCTCCGTGCGAGATGCCATAGGGTGCAAATAGAGCGTCGGCGTCGCTATTGATGTGGCTGGCAAGCCGCGACAGAAACCAGCTGGTTTCTCCTCGCGAGCCGTTCAACGCCAGATCGTCCGGCCGGAGAAGTCCTGTCAGTAGCTGGTCCAGGAGATCAGTACTTACCGTGTCGAGCGAACTGCTGATGCGGACCTGTTGCGCGTGCCATCCCAGGGCCGCACTCCGCAGCGTTTCCGATCCGCGGCGCGTCAGCGATATCACGGCACCCCGACGGTCCAACGGGTTCGGTGAGCGAGTGACGAGTCCGAGGCTGGCAAGGTCGTCGAGCAGTCCGGTGATTCCGGCCGAGGACATGCGTCGTGTCCGCGCCAGGGTCGTGGGAGATAACTGGCGTGCTGGCGCGGCATGTAAGGCAAGCAGAACCTCGAAGCCCGAGGGCGTCAGCCAGAAACGCTGCAGGTAGTGCTGAATATCGCGCTCCAGGTACAGGGCAATGCGTGTCACTCGGCCAGTGATTCCGATTGGCTTGACGTCGATCGAGGGGCAGGCCCGCTGCCATTGGGCGACGATCGCGTCGACGTGGTCGCGCGGATCCGGCGTCATGGTGTTAGCCTAATCTATTTCGTTTTCAAACGAGAATCTTGACTACGAATTATCTAGCTGCTAGCGTCAGGGCTGCAACCGACAGTCATCCGAAAAACCGCGGACCGACCCGGTGACCGCGGATAGGAGGCCCCACATGTTCATCTCGGCAGACCGGCTGACCGCTCCTCCAGTTAGCGAATGCTCGACGGAGCCCTTTAAGGCGCTGCTGGTCAGCGTCATCGATCAGGCGATCGAGGACCTCAGCTCAACCCGCTGGCGCGAGGATGTCGACGCCTTCTTCTCGGGGTCGGCGTTCGGCCGCTATTGCACGTTGATTGGCTGGAATCAAGAATGGATGCGCCGCCACATCGTCGCGTAGACGATCGTCTTGACCGCGCACAGCGCTGGGAAGAAGGCGTCCGCGCCCACATGGGCTCGGTCGAACCCGAGTGGTGGCTCAGGATGATATGCGGCCAGGTCGTCCAGGAGATCGAACCGCCTCGTGGGTGGGAAATCCGTCGGTTGGCGCGACACGCCAGAGAGCACTTGCATCGGCGGCGACGCTCGCTGCCTACGTTCGGGACGAGCTGGCTCAAACTGCTGACGCGTTCGGATTTTCCAAATAAGGTTGGCTGGTGACGCCGGCTCTCGGTTGAGGTTTCAACGATGTCGCTGATGCTAACGGCGCTGCTGGCACTATTCACAATCGGGGCAGACTCTCCTGCCACCTCGACTGTTCCAGCATTCCCAGCCACCTGGCATCCGCTGGTGCAGCTCCCGAGCGTCGTCGACATTGCGGGCCCGCGGCGGGATGGCCTACTCGTGATTTCTGGCGGTCGACGTTTGTACCTCTTCGACCGCTCTACAGGCACCCTCCTGCCGTTCGCCAACGGGCGAGGCGGGTATCCGCCGCTGCCAGGAGACGAACCGTATCTCGCCATTTCAACCAATCAACCCGTCGCCGGCGCCGGCTGCAGCTTCGCCCCGGACGATGTCTTTGTGATCGATCAAGGGCCGCATCGGGTGTGGCGCATCGACGGTGCAGGAAAGGCAAGTGTCTTCGCCGAAGTTAGCGGCGTGACGACATTGAGCGGTATTACCTTCGATACCACCGGCCGATTCGGTCAGCGCTTGCTCGTGATGGGTCCTGCTCACGGGCTGATGGTGGTGGCGGCGATTGATTGCCGCGGAAAGGTCACCGACATCACGCGGGCCGCCCCTGCGGTCGAGGGTGGCATCGCCGTGGCACCTTCGACCTTCGGAGCCTTTGCCGGCGATCTACTGGCGCCGGACGAGTTGAGTGGGACCATTTGGGCGATCAAGCCCAACGGCAACGCGGTGAAGGTGATCGCCTCGGGACTCCCGAACGGTCAGGATCTCGGCGTCGAAGGTCTCGGGTTTGCTCCGCCCGGCTTCACCGGAGGGGGAGCAGCCTATTTCGCCGATCGGGCGACACCGGGCAACCCTCATCCCGGCACCGGCAATTTGCTGGCTGCCGACGCTACTGCGCTCCGGGCGACTGGCGTGCGCGACGGTGACCTGATTGTGGCGACGGAAGGGGGCGCACGCACGATCGCCGTGCGATGCTCGGCGTCCTGCATTGTCAACAACATCGGCGCCGGGCCGGATGTCGCGCATGGCGAGGGGCATGTCTTACTCATTGCCAACCATCCGCTGCCCTCGCCCTCTCCGCTCCCCGCGGGCGGCGAACCGAAAGCCGCCGCGCAGGCGCAGTCACTGGCCTTGCGCATTGCCCTTCTGGCTCTGGTCGCCGCGGCGATCATCGTGATCTGGTCTGTCGTAAGGCGCCGGAGGCGAATGGTGCGATGAAGACACCATGGATCGCCGGACCTGTACCCAGCCCCGTATGTCATCCTGGCGCGCGCTCCAAGATTTCCTTCCCTCCCCAAGCCGGGACCCTACCCCCCAACGGGTCCCGGCTTCTCTTTTCAGCGACCGTATCCCCGCCCGTATGGACGTTTGATGCACGGTTCCTCAGTGTGCCTCAGCTGCGCAGCCGACGGATCCTTGGTCCTGCCGGACGGGCCTCGCATGAGCAGGCCTGAGGTCACCGTGCTCGAAGGCGAGGTCTATAGCGAGTGGGAGACGATCTATCAGGAGAACGTCGTCAGTGTTTACCGCCTGATCTTCGCTCGGGTCGGAAACCGCCCGGACGCCGAAGACCTCACCTCGGAGGTCTTTTTGAAGAGCCTTCCCAAATTGACCCTCCCCGCTCCGGCGAGCCAGGTCCGTGCCTACATCAACACCGTGGTGCGCAGCACGCTCGCAGATCACTGGCGCAAGCATTACGGCTCGCCGCTTGCCGATGTCGAAGTCGACACAGTCGGCGGGGTAACACGACCGCTTTCGGCGCTTGAGGGTTCCGACCGCGCCGGCCGGATCCTGAATCTCTTACCAGACCGCTCGCGCCGGATCCTCGAGCTTCGCTACCTTCGCGGCTACTCGATTCGTGAGGCGGCCCAAGAGATGGACGTTACTCCCGGGAATGCGAAAGTCCTCCAGTACCGAGCGCTTCGCCTCGCGGCTGCCGTCGGGGCCAGGATGCTGTCATGAGGAATCCGGTCGATCTCGTTGCCCGGTTCGTCGATGATCTCCTGCGAGGTAGGCGGCCACGTCGTTTCATCGCCGCTCCTGAAGACGTCGAAGCGCTGGGTGCCGCGTCCGAACTTGCCTCACTGCGACCCGGGGCCGACCTTCCCGACGCCGACTTCGTTGACAACCTGGGCCGGCAACTGGCCTCCAAAATGGCGCCACCCAAGACCGCGGAACGACGGGTGGTCAGCAGGAGGGCGCTGCTTCAGAGCGCTGGCCTGGCGGCAGCGGCGGGAGTGGCTGGAGCCGTTATCGAGCGCACGATCGTCTCGCAACCACAGACCGCACAGTCAACCCTGATCCCAACCAGCGGAACTTGGCGGATGGTTGCCGCGGTTGCCGACCTTCCCAATGGACAGGCACTTCGCTTTACGAGCGGTTCGATCGAGGGAGTGCTGGTCAACGACGGCGGCACCATCAGGGCCCTCTCCGCTGTGTGTACCCATCAAGGCTGTGTGCTTCGGTTGGATCCGGCCGCCCGTCGGCTTCGCTGCCCCTGCCACCCGACCGATTTCGCGCTGAACGGCTCAGTGATCATGTCGCATTTGCCGACGGCACCGCCAACGCTTCCGAAGCTTCAGGTGCGGATCCGAGAGGGACAGGTCGAAGTCTTCGTCGTTTAGCGCCCCTGTATCGCGCCGCGTATAGGATACCGTGAACGTGAACCGCCTGGCGGCTTTTGCCGCGGCGCTGATCCAGGGCACGCTCGGTCTGGAGTTCGTGCTCTCCGGGTTGGATAAGTTCGCTGACCCTCATTACGTCGCTGACTTCGGTCAATTCGTCCGCGTTAACCCGGGCGCGATTAACGGTCCGGCTTCGATCCTGGTGAAAGCTTTTGTTCTTCCGCACCTCACCATCGCTTCCGTTGCCGTCCTCGTCGTCGAGGTATCGCTCGGTTTCCTGTTGCTGATCGGCGCGATCGATCTGGGATGGCGTGGTTTTTTCGAGCACCGCCTGTGGCGCTCCGGCTATCAGGCCGCTGCTGCACTGACCAGTGCGGTTAGCGGCATCGGCGTCGCCGGGTTGTCGCTGTCGATCGCGCTTTTGATGGGCGAGCAGCTGCCTACCGTCATGTCGGTCAATGCCTTCACAACGGCGATCCCGGTTGAGTTGCTGCTCGTGCCGGTCGGGATCGGCGTCGCACTGATCGGGGTCGGCAGATTCACCGCACTCCGGATCCACTCTCGCACGCACGGCGAGTGGCTCCGGCGCCGGACCGCGTAACCGGGCTCGTATGGCTGAACGCAATGGAAATGAATGCGCCGGCCGCCATCGTTCACGTGGGTCTCCTGTTCATCACGGTGCCGAACCTGATCGTGTTCGGCCTCATCGTCGTCATCTTCACCGCTGCACTCGCACTGCCGTTTCCGCATCAAGCCGGGTCGTTAGAGGAGGAGCACAGGAATGGCTAGCAGCAGCAATAAACCGGACGTTGACCGCGGCTGGACAGCCGCCGTACGACATGGGATCGAGCGCGGATTGCCGCTCGAAAATCTCTTACCGTCGCGGCAACCGTTCTTCGTCGGCTCGTGGGTGTACGTGTTCGGCGTCGTCACCATCGCTGCCTTAGTCTGGGTGGTCGCGAGCGGCGTGGTCCTCGCTGCCTTCGGTCCCCAGTGGTGGCACCTCTCCGCGACTGGCCAGTTCTTCAACAGTCTGCACTTCTGGGGCGTGCAGATCTTCTTCCTCTTCATGATCCTCCACCTGATCGGCCAGTTCTTCATGGCGAGCTGGCGGGAGGGACGTGCGCCGACCTGGATGGTCGGGGCCGTGACGTTCTTTGTCAGCGTCGTGGCTGCCTTCACGGGCTACCTTTCGCAGCAGAACTTCGATTCGCAATGGATCGCGATCAACGCCAAGGATGCGCTGAACGCTTCCGGAGCCGGCGCCTTCTTCAACGTCCTCAACTTTGGCCAGATGTACGGCCTGCATATCCTGCTGATGCCGGCGGCCATCACAGGTCTAGTCGTCATCCACATCCTGCTCGTTCGGATTCGCGGGGTGGTCCGACCGATTGAGGCACCCGCGACCGCGCGTCGGGGTGCAGCCCGATGATCCGCCTTCAGCCGACACCAGATCGTGATGTCGAAGGGGTGCGCCAGGTTCCGTACGACCTGGTTAAGGAGCTGGCGATCGCGCTGGGCGTTGTTTTGGTCCTGATCACGGTGCTGGCGATTCGCCTTTCATCACCAGACCTGCCCTCTGCGACCATCCAGAACTGGGCGCAGCAAGATCCCGTCGACTTTTTGACAACCGCGAACGACGAACTGGCGGGGCAGAGCCTGACAGCTCAGTACGGGCCGCCCTACAACCAGGGCTCGGGCTCGGTTCAGAGCGTAGGGCCAATTTCGCCCCAGGCGTGGCTCGGCGTCCATCTCAAGGTGCGTCAGCCCCAAGACTTCGTTGTGAACCCGCTCAAGCGAGGGGCGATCGACGATGCTGCCGTGCAGGGCGCAGTGCAGGCCTGGGAGGCAGCGTCGGCTGCGACGCAGCAGGCGTGGCACGACAGCTACGCCAAGGCGCTGGCTGGCGCGACAGTCGACGGCCCTAGCGTCAACCTTCCCTCGACGAATGGGGGACCGGTCCCGCTGATGCTGGCTCGCCTTCTCGATATCGCCAAAGCTGGTGGGCTCGACAACCTACTGCTGACGAATGGCAGCGTGTACCAGACCGACTACACCAAGCCGCTTCTCTTCTTTAGTGACGGGCAATACCTGTCCGGGCTCGCGCAGAAACAGCATTTGCTCGGAAGCATGTGGGGGATCATGAACGAAAGCGGTCAGTATCCCGGGCAAGCGTGGCTGCTTCCGTACACGATCTGGTACGAAATTCCCCCGTTCAACACTGCACCGAATGTGGACCTGCTCGCGGTGATTATGACCAGCCTCCTCGCCTTCGTCCTGTTCGCTCTGCCGTTCATTCCGGGCCTCCGTGACGTCCCCAGGTGGATTCCCGTCTATCGGATCATCTGGCGACGTTATTACCTGGAGTCCGGGACACCCTCGCCGGGTCGGATCCCGCTCGACAGCGCCAGCTAGAACCGTCGAGGAATCCGCCCCAGGAGTGAGGAAGACTTAGGCCGACCGTGCGCTGAGGATCAGACGTATTTGAGAAGGACTGGTGGTATCTGCGCCCCAGAATCCGCTCGGAGTCGCCAGATACAAGCGCAGTAACAACTGAGCATCTTGTCGGCGTTGCAACCTTGCCGGTCGAGCTTGCCGGGTGCTTAGTGCAAAATGCGCTGTTGTGATGCGGAACGTTGAATGCAATCGATAAGCTGCTAGGCAAATTAGCCAAGTACCCGGCGGCGAAAATCACCCGCAAAGATCTGTCCATCACTATAGAGCCGCAGGACGACGTTGGCTTTAGTATCGAACTTGTCGCGGAGCGGGGTCATTGCACCGTTTTCTTCGAGGGCTGGCACGAGGAATTCGAATCCGAGGAAGAGGCCCTCGACTGTGTAGGGTTTGGCCTCTCTCCGGCCTGTCGCTTGGCGGTGACCTATCGAGGGCCGTTCCCCTATAAGTGGTCACTTCAGCACCGCGTGGAGGGCGAGTGGCGAACGGATAGCGTGACCGGTTTATTTCTTGTCCCGTTCTGGTGGCGTCGGCGGGTGGTCTACAAGCAGAATCATCTTGTCGACCCGCCCGTAGCGGCGTCTGGCTGGTGACGCTTTACGTCAGAGCGGCTCAGACCAACGCCGCCATTCTTCCACCGGGACAGGAAAGCTAGGGGCCTTCCCAGCGCGACCCTCCCAGCCGTTTGGCTGCTGGCACTTGACCGCTTGCGCCTCTAGGCAATGTACGCTGACAAGCCAATAGCTGGGATCTGTATTCAGTTGGAGTTCGAAACTTGTCCGGTTGGGGTCACCAGATACAAGCGCTATAAGAGCCTATCCGGGTAGTCGTAGTAGGCTTGCAGGCCGCCCTCGGAAATGCGACCAGATTGGTGTGGCGGTCCGGCGTTGTACGGCTCCGATTCAATTAAGATCGTGTCAGAACCGTGCTTGCTGACTCCCTTCGGCGAGGTTCCACGCCCTGAGCAGCTCAAGGACCTGAGAATGGCACCACGCAAAATAGATCTCCCGTGGCAGGGAGCATTACGCTCGCAAGTCTTGCTGCTAGGCTGACTCTGGAGAAAGTGAGTGCTGGAAACCGAAAAGCGCATGAGCAGGGTTGTGATCGTCGATGATCAGGCAGATATCCGGCTGCTGCTCGCTACACGTCTCGGACTCGAGCCGGACATCAGCGTCGTCGGCGAGGCTTCGAACGGCGCCGAGGCGATTCAACGAGCTCGTGAGACGGCGCCCGATGCAATCGTCCTGGACCTGCAAATGCCCATAATGGACGGCTTCATGGCAGTGCCGATTTTGCGAACGATCAATCCCGCGACTCGCATACTCCTCTTCAGCGGCGTCGAAGACCCTTCAGACGAACGACTCGCGGGGCCTGCAAAGCCCGACGGCTTTGTCCGGAAAGGCGGGGACCTCCGAATCTTCATGGAAGCGTTAAAGAAACTCCTGGCCGAAACGCCCAGCGACATTGTCGTGGCTGATCTGGGTCGCCTGCCGCTTAAGGACGCCGTCAACGCCTTTGACGGTTGGGTGGGCCTCAACCTCAGAATCCGCGAGGCGATGGCTCATATGCCAGGGAGCGGGCGCGAACGGAGTCGCGCGGATCTAGACCTGATGGCTCTGGTGGGCATCTTCATCGGCATGGGGGATGAGCTGCTGCGAGCAGCGCACGCGCGACAGCAGGATGTCCACCTTGAGTTTCGGACTCGGCGGCAGATCGCCCAGGCGGCACGCCGCGCCTTATCAATCATTGATACGGACAACGCCTTCGGTTTTCACCAGCGCTGGACCTACGA
>DASTJZ010000127.1:0-2391 GCA_035716185.1 Candidatus Dormiibacterota bacterium | reverse complement strand
GGAAGCGGACGGGTGCCGGGCTGGATGCCACGGGCAACATGATGCCCGAACCGGTGGTCCCTGTCTAGTTGTTTTCGCTCAGTTCGAGCAGGAGCAGCTTCCGCCGCAGGCGCAGCCGTCCCCGATCGAGGCACTGTCGACTTCGCCGCTGCCCACGACGGCGAAGGTGGAGAACATGGCTTTGGTGTTCGTCCCTTCGCATTCGGGACAGATCTGCCGCTCGTCGCGGGCGGCGTAGCCGCCGAAGACATCGAAGGTGTGGCGGCAGGTCAAACACGAGAACTCGTAGATCGGCACGCCCATATTGTAAGGTTGTGGACCCGCTTCGGCGGTACGCCGAACTCTTGCTCGACTGGAATCGCACCGCCAACCTGACGGGCGCCCGAAGCATGGACCAGGTCGAAGCGCTTATGGCGGATGCGGGCGCGCTGTTGGCGGTCACCTGGGAGGGAATCGAGCGGGTGATCGACATCGGGAGTGGCGGCGGCCTGCCCGCCGTCCCGCTGGCGCTCAAGCTGACCGCCATCGAGTTCTCCCTGCTGGAGGCGAACGGCCGCAAGTGCGCCTTCCTCGAGCATGTCGCCGCTACCCTGGAGTTGCGCAACGTCAGGGTGCTCGCCGGGCGGGCGGAGGAGCTGGGCCATCGCCCGGAGTTTCGGGAGCATTTCGACCGGGCGATCTCGCGCGCGGCGGCCCCGCCGGCGGTACTGCTGGAGCTTGCCCTGCCCTTCGTTAAACCAGGGGGAGACCTCATTGCGGAAGTCAGCACCGTCGATCCGCACCTGCTGGAGCCTGGCGCGCGCATCCTGGGCGGTGGCGCCCCACACCTGGAGCAGCCAGAACCAGCTGGAAGTCGCCTGCTGGTCGTTCAAAAAGTCACCTCAACACCCGCCGCTTACCCACGACGGGTCGGCCTCCCGAGCCGCAAGCCTCTGGCGTAACTCCCCTCTTTACAGGGGCGTTGCATGAACGTGAGGTCGGCTCTCCGCCTAATTCCCCTAATGGCTATCGGCGCCCTGGCGGCCTTCCTGCTGGTCGGGCCGCTGTTCGCTCTCTACAAGTCCAACGCCGTGGCGAGCCGGCCTCCGCAACCTTCCCCTTCGGCCACCGTCGACCCGCATGCCTCGCCCACCTCGTGCCCGGCCTCACTGCCAATGCCAACCTCGCCGGGAACCGCGCCCGCTGTCAACAGTCCAACCCTTCCCTACCCGGTCTGGGTCAACAACCCGCTCGGCGTGAATCTCCGTCCGTCGCCAAGCACCACCTACAAGCCCATCGCGACCCTGACGCAGGGAACCCAGGCCAACGCCGACCGTCAGACTGCCGATGGGTCGGGCAATGTCTGGTATCACGTAAGCGTCGGGAGCCAGGCGGGCTGGGTGCGCGCTGACTTCGTGGTCGCCACCCCGCTGCACGCGGCCAGCGGAGTCGGCTGGAGCCTGATGCTGCCCCAGGGCTATCAGGTCTCACCCAGCTCGGATGCGTCGACGACGACCATCACCAAGACCGGCGACGATCTGCCGTTCCTGGTGCTGCAGAGCACGACGTCGGGCACGCTGACGGTACAGCTGCCGGCACTGGTTCGCTCTGACCTTGGACCGACCAATGATCACGCTGGCACCATTCAGGTCTGGAGCTACACTGTCAACGAGGCAGTCTCTCGGATCGCGCTCGATACTTGCAAGGTCGCATCGGCCTGGGCCCGGAGCGACCAGGGCTGGCCTTATATGACTCAGGTCTACCTCCACACCAGTGGCCGCAACTATCAGTTCACCTTCTTCAGTCCCGATCCCAACAGCGCCCTCGTCAAACAGGTTCTGGACAGCGTCGCCTTAAGCTGATCCGCGTGAACGCCAGCTCCACGCGCTGGGAACGGGCGGCCGAACAGTACGCCACCGGGGAGCATAAGTCGGGGCGCGAGCTCGAGCTCGTGGTCCAATTCGCGGCGCCTAAAGGCCAGGAGCGCGTGCTCGACATCGGAGCCGGCGCCGGGCACACGGCGCTTGCGCTGGCGCCCCACGTTCGATCGGTGGTGGTCACCGACCCGGTTGAGGCCATGCTGGTCGCTGCGCGACGCGTCTTCGAGCAAGCGGGAGTACGGAATGCGGAATTCTTGCCCGCCAACGCGGAACACCTGCCGTTTGCCGAGGCCAGCTTCGAGCTTGTGACCTCGCGGCTGGCGGCACATCACTTCGACGACGTGGCGCTGGCGATGCGCGAGATCGCGCGCGTGCTTCGTCCCGGAGGCCTGTTCATCTTCGTGGACACTATGGCTCCCGTCGACGAAGAGGCGGCTCGATTTCAAGATGCCGTCGAGCGGCTCCGCGATTCGACGCACCAGCGCTTCTACCCCCAGGCGCAGTGGATCGCGTTTGCGAAAGCTGCCGGTTT
>DASTJZ010000126.1:0-2166 GCA_035716185.1 Candidatus Dormiibacterota bacterium | reverse complement strand
AGCCGCATGCTGGCCGCGTGAATGACATGCCGGGCTTTCAGGTTGCCGCCTGTGGTAATGGCCGCGTCACCGACGTCGATTGGGCCGTTCGCACGGCATTCGCGCTGGATGGCTGGACCGCCTGCACGGGCGATGGCTCCCGCCACGCCGCCACCCAGCTCGAGATCGTTATTCGCGGCGTTGACGATGGCGTCGACATCCTGCTGCGTTAGATCACCCTGAAGGACCTCGACCCGCACGTTGTTGACGCGCCAGCTCACCCGGTTGGTTGCACCTGCCAGGCCATCGACGCCAGGCGCGGTTCCACATCGGTGCGCGTCAGGCGTTCGAGGCCTTTGACGCTGAAGTGCTGGATCGCGAACGATGCCATCACCATCGCGTAGGCCAGGGCGAGCCGGACGGTCTGTTCGTTCTCCACCTGTTGTTCGGCCAGGCAACCAAGAAATCCGGCGGCGACGGCATCGCCGGCGCCCGTCGGGTCGGTCGGTGGATCGATGGGTAGGGCGGGCAGGTGGATCTCCTGACCGTGACGGTAAAGGGTGGCGCCCCTCCGGCCTTCCTTGATGACGAGCCCCCGCAAGCGATATCGCTCCCGGAGGAGTGCGGACGCGTGCTCGATCGTCTCAACCTTGGCCAGGGCCATCGCCTCGGACGCGTTGAGGAAAAGGTAATCCAGCCGCTCCAGGACGGGCTCGAGGGCTTCGGGCTCGTTCCAGATATAGAGCTTCATCGTGTCGCCGGCAACCAGCCAAGGGTTTTCCAGCTGTTCCAGCACGCGGAGCTGATGCCGCGGCTCCATGCTGCCGAGGAACACGATGGGAATCGTGCGTTGATCGGGCGTCAACACCGGGATGAATTCGCGGTAGGCACCCTGGTCTGATCGCTCGTTCCTGGTCGTGCCGGTCTCATAGTCGTGCTCGGCGAACCAGCGATAGGTCGGCAGCGTCGAAGGGGCGACGCTGCGCAGATCAACGCCCGCACCGTCTACGGCCGCCATGAACACAGGCAGGAAGTCCGGCCCGGCCGTAGCCACTACTGAGACCGGCGCGAACAAGCGCGCAGCGAGCGTGAAATACGTTGCGGATCCACCGAGGCCGTCCGTATTCGCGCCCATCGGTGTCCGGACGTCGTCGCGCGCGATCGTGCCAGCAACCAGCAAGCGCCATGGATCGCGTCGGACCACGAGGCCCCAGCTTACACAGGGCGTTGCCCCGCGGCGCTAGTGGCAGGATCTGGAGGCGTTAGACCGCTAGCAGTTGCGGGTCAGGCCGCGCCAGTTCCCCCTCAACGGCAGCGATGAACCGGCGCACAGCGGCAGGGTCGGTAACCAGCCAGGCTTCCTCAGGCTGGTTCAGGTCAGGCCGGCAGATGAGCGCCATGGCCGTGTCGTCGCCCAGGACGGCACTGAACCATAGATGCGCCAACCAGCCCATACCTGGGTCACGACGATCCGCTTCGGCAGGGACCGGCGTGGTGTCCGGCGTCGTCACCACGGCACGGCGCGCGCTGTGGAGCAAGGCGACATCGGAGTCCCATTCAGCTCGGACGGCCGCGGGATCGGGTCGCCCCAGGTAGACGGTGAAGCGTCCCGGGCGCATTGTTGCCAGGCTCTCGACCACTCGCCGGAGCAGTGGAACTGTGGAAAAGTCCGTGACCGGCCGGCTTCCCGGGGTGCCCGCGATTAACGTTGCCATCTCGCCCATAGGTGCACCCTAGCACAAATCGGCCCCGAATGCAAACATATGTTCGTAGGTTGCGGCTAGCGGCGGAAGAGCGGGATGACGTTGCCGCTGCGGCCGTGGCGCGCCATCCGAGCGGCGAGCATAAGGTTCTCCTGCGCCTCGAACAGCACATCGGCCGTGCGCTCGACCGAGCGATCGATGCCAAGCTTCTCGGTGTATCCGCCATCGAGCTGCCCGAGCAAATGAACAACCCGACGCCAAATGTGTGCCGGAATCAACTTGAGCTCCTGGACGCGGCATTCTTCGACCGCACCCAGCAGCTGGTCGGCCTCGCGAAGCTGGTTGCGCGGCGTCGGCGCGGTTCGCCGCTGCCAGGCCCAAAAGCGATGCTGGGCGATCTCGAGAACGGTCCGTTCGATCATCGTCTAACGCGTCATGATAGTCCGCAGATGGAAGAACGGGTCGACAGCGAACAGGTTTATCC
>DASTJZ010000125.1:0-15028 GCA_035716185.1 Candidatus Dormiibacterota bacterium | reverse complement strand
ACGCGCGGGTGGCGGTCCACCATCATCGGGGCCATCTCCGGGTTCGGGGTGCTGGCGGTGGTGGTCGTTGTGGTCGGCGCCGCGCTGAGCCGGGTGCCGATCGGCCCGCTTCGGCTCGTGATTGGCGCGCTGCTGCTGGTGTTCGGCTTGCAGTGGTTTCGCAAGGGCATCGTCCGGGTTGCGGCACGGGGTTTGGCCGGGATCGCGGGCGAGGATCCGCATGAATCAGCCGAGCAATGGCGCGGCCAGGGAATGGACTGGACGGCCTGGTTCCTCTCCTGCAAGGGCGTCGTGCTCGAAGGGCTCGAGGTCGCAATCATCGTCGTGTCCTTCGGCGCCGGTGCCAACAACTACGCCGCGGCCATCGTGGGCGGCTCGGCGGCGCTCGTGATCTTTCTCGCCATCGGCTTCATCATCCATCGCTCGCTCCGCCGGATTCCACGCAGCTTCCTGCAGCTGATCGTCGGCACGCTGCTGACGACGTTCGGGACGTTCTGGTCGGTGGAAGGGCTGGGCATCGACTGGCCGGCCAGTGACGGCACCATCGTCGCGCTGATCGTCATCTACGGGCTGACGGCAGCCGCCTACATCAGGTTGCAGCGGCGTCGCATTACGCCGCCGCCGCTGCGGGTGGCCGCGTGAATAAGCGGCCCCGGCGTGGAAAGGCCGCGTGACGAACCAAGTCGTGTCGTGGATCCTGGCGCCGTTCCAGTTCCTGTACAACTTCATCGTCGGTGATGATTGGACGGTGGCGGTGGCTGTCTTCGCGGGCTTGGCCGTGACCGCGTTCCTCAACGCCAACCACATCGTGGCCTGGTGGTTGATGCCCATCATCGCGATCGCCATGACGGGCATCAGCATCCGTCGTTTACACCCGCGCGGATGAGCGTCATCGGCGTCGTCGGCCTGGGGACGATGGGTCAGAACCTGGCCCGGAACTTCGCCCACAAGGGCTTTGCCGTCTCGGTCTACAACCGGACTACCGCGCGCGTCGACACCTTCATGCAGAAGTTCGGCGGCGAGGGCGCGTTCACGGCGGCGCGCTCGCCGGATGAGCTCGTGCAGCAGCTCGAACCGCCGCGGGTCGTCCTGATGATGGTCACCGCCGGTCCGGCCGTCGACGAGCTGATCGATCACCTGGCCCCATCGATGAAGCCCGGTGACATCCTGATCGACGGCGGCAACTCCTATTTCCTGGACACCGTGCGCCGCGGACGCGCCCTTGAGGCACGCGGCCTGCGCTTCATCGGCACGGGCGTCTCCGGCGGGGAAGAGGGGGCGCTCAACGGGCCGAGCATCATGCCCGGCGGACCCCGCGACGCCTACGACCGGGTTGCGCCCATGCTGGAGAAAATCAGCGCGCATTTCGACGGCGCGCCCTGCTGCACCTACATCGGGCCAGGCGGCGCCGGCCATTACGTGAAGATGGTCCACAACGGCATCGAATACGCCGACATCCAGCTGATCGCCGAGGCCTACGACCTGCTGACGCAGGCGCTCAACCTCGATGCGGGCGAGCTGTCGAAAATCTTCGCGCAGTGGAACCAGGGCGACCTGGACTCGTACCTGATCCAGATCACCGCCGCGGTGCTGGGCAAACGCGATCGAGCCACCGGCCAGCCGCTGGTGGATGTGATCCTCGACGAGGCGCAACAGAAGGGCACCGGCAAATGGGCGTCGCAGTCCGCCCTCGACCTGGGGATTCCCCTGACCGCGATCACCGAGGCGGTCTTCGCGCGCTTCCTCTCGGCGCTCAAGTCCGATCGCCAGCTCGCCGCCCGCACGCTCACCGGGCCTGATGGAGCGGTGCGCACGCCGGCTCCGATGTCGCTCATCGACGACGTGCGCAGCGCGCTCTACGCCTCCAAGGTGGTGGCCTACGCGCAGGGCTTCGAGCAGATGCAGGCAGCCTCTGGCGAGAACAAATGGGATCTCGAGCTGGGAAAGATCGCAGCCATCTGGCGCGCCGGCTGCATCATCCGGGCGCGGTTCCTCGGCCGGATCACGGACGCCTATTCCGCCGACCCCAACGTCAAGAACCTGTTGTTGGTGCCGTATTTCCGCGAGGCGATCGCGACCGCCCAGGACGCCTGGCGCCGCGTCATCGCCGTGGCGGTCGAACGCGGCATTCCGGTGCCCGCCTTCAGCTCATCGCTGGCCTACTACGACGCCTACCGGCGCGAGCGGCTGCCGGCGAATCTGGTCCAGGGACTGCGCGATTACTTCGGCGCGCACACCTACCGGCGGGTCGACCGGCCGGGCTCGTTCCATACCCGCTGGGCGGAGGACGGCGAAGAAGTCCCGGTCGGGTAGGGTCCCCACATTAAATGGTGACCTGAAAGACTGTGCCAATGGCGGAGGTGTTTCCCGCACTCCTGTTCGATCTCGACGGGACCCTGGTGGATAGCGTGTATCAGCATGTGCTCGCCTGGCACGAGGTGCTGGCCAGGGCAGGGATCGAACTCTCCGTCTGGCGTATCCACCGAAAGATCGGGATGAGCGGCGGACTCTTCGTCAATGCCTTGCGGCGGGAGACCGGAAAGCGCGTCCCGCCCGAGGAGGCGAAGCAACTTCGAGCCCAGCACGCGGATGCCTTCGTCCGGCGGAGTAGCGAAATCCGCCCGCTACCCGGCGCGCACGAACTGCTGAGCACGCTGAACGATCTCGGCGCTCCCTGGGCGATCGCGACCAGCGGCAGTCCGCAGACCGCCGGGCCGACCATCGCCCTGCTTGGGGTCGAGCCCAGAGTGGTGATCACCCGCGAGGACGTCCGGCACGCCAAGCCCGATCCCGATCTGTTTCTCGCGGCCGCCGAGCGGCTGGGCGTCGACATCGAGCAATCGATCGTGGTTGGCGATAGCGTCTGGGACCTGCTGGCCGCGCAACGCGCCCGATCGCTGGGCGTCGGTCTGCAGTCGGGCGGCTACGGGCGCGAGGAGCTGCAGCAGGCCGGCGCCTATCGCGTCTACGAGGATCCGCGCGACCTGCTCGAGCACCTCGATGAGGTGGGCGTGCGCGCGCAAGCGAGCTGAGCACTCGATCGTCGCTCGATCGCGCGGAGGCATCCGGGGTCTCGCCGCTCCTCTCCCTGGGGCCGTTCGCCACCATGGCCGACCGGTTTGCCGTGGCGCCGCTGCTGATCCCGATGGCGGTCAGCCTGCACGTGACGCTGGCGGTCGCCTCTGGGACCGCGAGTCTCTACTACCTGGCGTACGGGCTGATGCCCGCCCTCTGGGGTGTGCTCTCCGATCGGCTGGGGCGGGTGCACGTCATGCGACTGACCCTCGCGGGGACCGCCGTCGCGGACGTCCTTTCGGCCGCCGCCCCCAACCTGACGATCCTGCTGATCGCTCGCTTTGTGACCGGCGGCCTCGCCTGCGGCGTCATGCCCACCACCCTGGTCTACATCGGCGATCGCTATCCCTTCAACGTCCGGCAGCAGGCCATCACCCGTGTGCTCGTCTTCGTGGCCCTGGGCACCGCCGCCGGGACCATCGGCGCCGGGCTGGCAGCCCACATCCTCAGCTGGCGGGTCTTCTTCCTCTTTCCGGCCGTGATCATGGCCGCCCTGGCGATCGCCCTGGGACGCGTCCCGGAATCGCTCAGCGTCCGGTCAAGCCAGAACCCGCTTCAGCAGATCGCCAGCGTGCTGCGCAACCGCTGGGCCGCGTTGCTCCTGGCGCTGTCCATCCTGGTCGGGGCCGTCATGTTCGGCTTTGTCACCTACCTGGCTCCGGCGCTGGAGGCCAGCGGGCAGAGCCCGGCCATCGCCGGCCTGGTGGTGGGCAGCTACGGGCTATCGGTGCTCCTGTCGACCCGGCTCTTCCGTCCGGTGGCTCGCCGGGTCTCGGTTCCGATCATCCTGGCCGGCGGAGCGGCGATGTTGATGGTCGGCTTTGTGATCGCCGCGAGCGGGCAGAGCCTTGTGCCGATTCTGCTGGCCAGCGTCCTGGCGGGCGGCGCCTACGTCTTCATGCAATCGACCTTCCAGACCTGGGCGACCGACGTAGTGCCGCGCGCCCGCGGAACGTCGGCGGCGCTCTTTGCCACGGCGATTTTCACCGGCGCGGCGATCGCCACCGCCGCCGTCGCCGGGCTGGCGAGCGCGCACCGCTATTCGCTGCTATTTCTGATCGCGGCCATCGTGACCGTGCCGGTCCTGGTCGGCGGCACGTTCGGCCGCTGGCGGTACCCGGGGTCGGAAGTGGTCGGCGAGCCTCAGCCCGAGATCGGCTGAGATCCCGCGGGTCGGTCGAAGACCTTCGCCAGGAGGTCGAGCAATTGCTTCTGCTCGGCCGGCGTCAAGCGGTTGAGGAAGCGTGGTGGCTCGGCCAGCAGTTCCTCGAGGGAGGCGCGGAGCCGTTCGCCGCTCGGCGTCAGGGCCAGCAGGCGAAACCGCCGATCGGTCGCCTGCGACCGGCGCTTGATCAAGCCCCGCTCCTCGAGCGAATCGGCCAGGGCCGTGATGTTGGAGGGGTCATAGTGCAGCCGGCGGGCCAGTTCGCGCTGAGATTGCGGCTGGACGAGTTCCCGAACGAGCTTGGCCTGGGAAAGGGTGAGATCGCATTGGGAGGCCCGAGCGCTGAAGTCGTCCCGGAGGCTGGCAAATGCCGCATCCCGCAGCAACTGCCAAACGGCCCGGGCCGGTTTTTGGTCGATCGTGGTGGCCACCGATGGAATATACCCGGCCTGCCAATGGTTTACCCATTATGTGAATGGTTCAATGACCTTGGCAAGCATCGGAGGAAGTCACATGGATGTTCGGTCATATCGCATCGAACCGGCGAAGGCGAAGGAGGCCATCGACGCAGGCATGGCGGTGGTGCTCGACCTCACCTCTCGTTTCATCCGTCCCGCGGTCAAGGGCCAGATTCCCGGCGCCGTCTCGGTCTCGCCCGTCGATGTTCTCGACTGGAACCGCCCGACCGCCGAGCTGGTCCGCAGCCTGCCCGAACTGTCACGCGACAAGTCGGTGATCGCCTACTGCACCTGTCCAGACGAGGTCGCAACCGACCGGCTTACCCGCATCCTCCGTCAGGAGGGCTACGATGCGTGGCTGCTGGACGGCGGGTTGCCAGCCTGGCGGGCGGCAGGGTATCCGATGGAGATGAAGGCGGCGGCATAGCACCACGAGCCGGCGCTCGGCTAACGGGCGATAATTGGTTCGTCATGCCGCGGGCGATCTGGACGGGGACGATCGGTTTCGGGCTGGTCAGCGTCCCCGTGCGTCTCTATCCGGCGACAAAACGTAAGGACGTGCGGTTCCGCGAGATTGACCGGTTGAGTGGCCGGCGGATTCATCATCAGAAGGTTGTCGAGCACGAACCCTTTCTCGGCGATCGCATGCCGCTGGGGCAGGGGTTTGCTGCCGCCTCCTCGCACGCTGTTCCCGCTCCACCGTCCCAGCTTGTTTCCGCCGTGCCGCCCACCCGACAAGCGCCGCTTCCACTGGAGCCGGGCAGCGAACCTCCCGTCCGGGCAGTCTCCGCGGCCGATGTCCTGAAGGGCTTTGAAATCGGCAGGGACCGGTACGTCACCGTCCAGCGGGAAGAGCTCGAGACGCTCGCCCCGGAGCGGAGCCGGACCATCGACGTCGAGCAGTTCGTCGAAGCCTCGGCGGTCGACCCGATCTACTACGAGACCACCTATTACGTTGTCCCCGAGCGCGACCACGAACGTGCTTTCGGTCTGCTCGTCGAGGAGTTGGCGGCGACGAAGCGGACCGCCATCGCCTGGTTCGTGCTCCGGCGCAAGCGCTATCTCGCCGCGTTGCGACCCTATCAACGGCTGATGGCGCTGTCGACGATGTTCTACGCCGACGAGATCCTGCCGGTCTCCGAGCTGGAGCCGGCGGCCCCGGCGGACCTGCGAAAGAAGGAGCGCGAGATGGCCGCGCTGTTGATCACCATGCTGTCGGGTCCCTTCGAGCCCGAGCGTTATCCCGACGAATACCGCCGCCGGCTGACCGCGCTGATCGAGGGTAGGGCGGCATCCGCGCGTCCGGCGCCGACCGAGGTGCTCACCGGCCGCGGCGTCCAGGATCTGATGGCCGCGCTCCAGGCGAGCGTCGAGCAGGCGCGTGCCTCGAGGAAGGCCAGCAAGCCCAGCAAGCCGGCGGCTCGTCGCAAGAAGAAATCCGCTTGATCGGCGCGTAACCCGGGGTCGTAGCCGCTCCAGGTCATGGCCACCCACGACGCGGCGGCTGCCCCCGTGCATCTGGAGAGGATCGCGACGGCAGTCCCTCCGGTCGTCGCCACCGCCGACGAAATCTGGGCGGCCCTTGGGCGCATCCGCGGGCGAGGGATGCCTCGGCCGCTCAACGGCGAGGGTGCCCGCACCCGCTATCTGGCGGAGCCCGTCTCGTCGCTGATGTCCCGTCGAACGCAAAGCCAGCAGACCGACGCCTACCTCGAGCACGCTCGCGGCCTCGCTCGTTCGGTGTGCTGCGATGTCCTGGAGCCGGGCGACGGGCGGGCAGACGTCGGGCTGGTGATCGGCGTCTCCTGCACGGGGGTGGTGCTGCCCTCGCTCGACGCCGAGCTGATCCCCGTGCTCGGGCTGTCCCCTACGGTTGGCCGGCTGCCGATCACCGAGCTCGGCTGTGGTGGCGGCGTCGCCGGGCTGGCCCGCGCCGTCGATTATCTCCGCGCCTACCCGGAGCGAGCCGTCCTCCTCTTTGCCGTCGAGCTGCCCTCGTTGACGTTCCAGCCCGATGATCGTTCGCTGGACAACCTGGTGGCGGCAATGGTGTTCGGCGATGGCGCCGGCGCGACGTTAATTCGCGGAGGTAATGCGCCGAACGGCGTTGCGGTCGAACACTGTGGCACGGCGCTGATCCCCGATGGCGCGACATCGCTCGGCTACGAGCTTCGCGATGGTGGGCTGCGCGTGGTGCTGAGCCGGGAGTTGCCCCAGGTCGTCGAGTCGCATCTGCGCGGCGCCGTCGAGTCGTTCCTCGCCGAGGTGGACCTCTCGCTGGCTGACATCGACCTGGTCGCCGCACACCCGGGCGGGCCGCGGATCTTCGACGCCATCGAGCGAAGCCTGGACCTGCCGGCCGATTCGCTTGCCGTATCGCGGCGAGTCTTCGGCGAAGTTGCGAACGCGTCGAGCGCGGGAATCTTCTTCGTCCTGGACGCGCTGCAGAAGAGCAGGGTGTCCGGCCGGGCGCTGGTGATCGCCTTCGGTCCCGGTTTGTCGATCGAGCTGGCGCTGCTGCGGCTGCGCCGGTGACCGCCGCCCGCTACACGGCGGTCTTGTTCGCGTTTGGGTTGCAGCGCTTCGTCGAGCTGCTGTACTCCGAGCGGAACGAGCGGTTGATTCACGACCGGCAGCCCGAGGCACCCCAGGCGGGCCGCGCAATATGGCCAGCGATCGCGACGATAAACCTGGGCTTGTTCACGCTCCCTGCCGTGGAGCGATGGCGACGGGGGCGCCGGCCTCCTCGGGGCTTCGCCGCCCTTGGTTGGGCGATGGCGCTGGCCGCGGTCGGGCTTCGATTGAGTGTGCTGGCGACGCTGCGTGAGGCGTGGAATGTTCGTGCCGTCGTTCCCGCGGATCTGCGCGTGATCGATCGCGGCCCCTATCGATTCATCCGCCATCCCAACTACCTCGCCCTCGGACTCGAGTTCCTCGGCCTTCCACTGATCGGCGGCGCCTATGTGAGCGCGGTTGCGCTGAGTACCGTCAATGCGCTGTTACTGCGGCAGCGGATCCTCGAGGAAGAGGCCTTACTGATGGCGATTCCGGCTTACCGCACCCGGATGGGCCACAAGCCGCGGTTCGTACCGCGCCTGGTCAGCGGCCGGTGAAGATCATCAGCCACTCGCGCGGCGTGACGCGGTTGAATCCCCAGTAACCGAGCTCCACCCCGAGGAGCTTTGTCAAAATCTGCGGCGCGCGTCGCTGCGTGTTGACGGCGCGCTCCACGTCCGCGCGCGTCCGGCTCAAACGAAGGAAGAGCGAGGCGATGCGGCGGGCATTGCTGGTCAGGCGCCGGTGCGCTCGCCGGTACGCGCGCTCGGGCTCTTGCGCCTCGAGCGATGCGAGGACGGCCCGCGCCTGCCGCAGACCGGCGGCGATGCCTTCGCCGGTGATCGGGTCAGTGAAGCCGGCGGCATCGCCCACCAGGAAGACGCCGTGCTCCGCGACGGTCCGGGCTCGATACCAGAAGGGACCAGCGGCGGCAACCGGCCCGACCTGGTCCGCGTCGCGTAGCTCCGGTCTGATTGCCAGCGCGATCTCGCGGTAGCGCGAGGTCAGCCGACCGCCGAACTCGCGCATGCGACGCTGGTAGCAGAGGAGGCCAATCATGCGCAGGTTTCCGGCCACCGGTCCCTCGTAGACCTCGAGCCCATCGGCGAAGGTAATCCGGACCCAGGGGTCGACCGGCCCGTCGACGCGCCAGTGCCCGACGATCCCGTAGCGATGGGGCGGGCGCGGGCCAACGGTCCAGCCGAGCCGGTGGCGCAGCGCCGATCGGACTCCGTCGGCCACCACGACAACGCGCGAGCGAATCTCACCGGCTGAGGTCATCACCGACACTCCCGTCGCCCGGCGCTGAATATCCTCGGCCTGAACGCCCGGACAGAAACGGATCGACTCGTGCTCGACGACCGCGTCGACCAGCCGGCTATCGAAATCGATGCGGCGCACACCGAGACCGGTCGCGTCGCCGTTGTGGGCCGGAAAGGGAACAACTGCCGGCGCCTGCTGCAAGAGGCTGAACTGTACCCCATTGAGCGAAGGCGTTCCCGATTTGATCAAGGCATCCTCGAGTCCCAGCTCACGCAGCGGTGGCCGCCCATTGGGAAGCAGGCCTTCGCCGCAGGGCTTATCGCGGGGGAAATGCGCCTTATCGAGCAGCACGACGCGGCGAGCGGCACGCGCCGCGAAGATGGCCGTCGCCGCCCCGGCGGGTCCCGCACCAACGACCGCGATATCCGCATCGAATACGGTGTTCGCCGGCATCGCAACTAACGATAAGGCGGTTGCCGGATGACCTGTTCCTCGACAACGGCTACGTGCTGGAGGGCAGCATGATCAACGGAGCCGTGACCCTGTACTGAGATCGGGGCGAGAGGCCGGTCCGACACCGGCCTCTCTGGCACACTGGTGACATGTGCCGAAGTATCAAGGTCCTCCGGCGGAGCCAGGGAACACCCAGCGAGCAGGAGCTTCACGAAGCGGCGTTGCAGTTTGTTCGGAAGATCAGCGGCTACCGGGTGCCGTCGCAGGCCAACAGTGCCGTCTTCGAGACGGCGGTCCGGGACGTGACGGCCAGCTCGCGACAGCTGCTCGCGGGGCTCGTCAGCCCGTTGCATGGCGGACGCGCGCCACGGGCGAACCCAGTACGGCCAACCCGCCGCCGAACATCGCCAGCGCGCCAACAATCAGCCTGAGCCGATAGCCGGCGGTCTGGCCGGATTACCGTGGCGCGGGAAGTCGGAGGACGAACGTCGAGCCTTTCCCCGATTGGCTCGTCTCGAGGTCGAGTGAGCCGCCCATCTGTCTGGCGAGTCCCCGGCTGACGTACAGGCCGAGCCCGGTGCCCGGCTTCTCGAGCACGCGCCGGTCGGTGCCGCGGGCGAATCGGAAGAAAATCCTCGTCCGATCCTCTGGGGCGACGCCGATGCCATCGTCGCTGACCGCGATCGCCACCTGGTCGCCCTCCCAGCGGACGCTGACCCGGACCGTTGGCGCTGCGTCGTTGTAGGCCAGCGCGTTGTTCAGCAAGTTGTCGAGGATCTTCCCGGTCATATCCGGGTCCGCCACGGCCTGGATATCCTCCGGGGCATCGATCGTCAGCGTGGCTTTGGCCAGCTCGGCGCGCGGTCGCGCGCGGGTCATCGCGTTCTGCACCACCTGGCCGACGACGATCCGCTCGGGCACCGGCCTCACGCCGCCGCCCTCGATTCGGGCAACGGTCAGGAGATCGTCCGCCAGGACCTTCGCCTCTTCGGTCTTTCGGGCGGCAATTTGCAAGATACTTTTCAACTGCCCCGAAAGGTCGCCAAAGCCTCCATCGAGCGCCATCGACAGATAGCCGCTCGTGACGGTGAGCGGGGCGCGAAGCTCGTGCACAGCGAAGCTCATGAACTCGCTTTTGGCGCGCTCGGCGTCCTGGGCGCGGGCGATCAGGCGCGCGTTCCGGAGCAGGAGGGCGCCCAGCGTCGCGAACTGCTGGAGCGATCGAATCGCGGCGGGATCGAACGGGCGGTCCTCCTTGCAGCCCATCGCCAGCAGGCCGATCGTCTCGCCTCCGACGATAAGCGGGGCGATCAGGAACCGTCGATAGGGCTGCACGATCGACTCGAGGCCTTCGGGCGTGCCGGTATATTCGGCCGCCGTGAGTTCCACCGGGCGTCCCCTTTTGATGCCGGCCAGAACCTTTGGCGCCACCGGCCAGCGGCTGCCGACAGCCCCGCCGGTGATCGTCGCCTCGATAATCATCTCGGTGCCCTCGAGCCTGGCCACCGAGCCGCCGTCGGCCCCGACCGAGGCCGTGGCCCGCTCGAGCAGTCGGATCAGCACCTGGTCCAGCTCGATCTGGCCGGCCACATCCTCAGCGGCCTCGACGGCCGAGCGCAGTCGATCGGCGGTGTCATCGGCCCGCTGGCGGGCCGCCTTGACTTCGTCGTAGAGCCGGGCATTGCGGAGAGCCAGCCCGGAAATCGCGCCCAGCAGTGCGAGTGCGGCTTCATCGCGCGGGCTGTACGGTCGATCCGTGTACCGGCTGAGCACCAGCATGCCAATCGCCCGCCCCCCGTGGACGAGTGGCAGCACCGCCACCCGCCGCACCTCGGCGAGCGCCTGGCGGAACTCGGGGGCCGCGTCGTCGACCTGCAGCTGCCCGCCAAACACCGGCTGCAGCGTCTCGATAGCCGTCCGGACCAACGGCTGGCCCGCGAAATAGTCGACCGAATAGTGGCCCCCGACCCAGGTGACGCTGCCGGCCCGGCCGGCGGTGGCCTCGACGACGACCTCGTCGCCGATCAGGCTGGAGAGCGTGGCACGGTCGGCGTGGATGGCGTGAAGGCCGCGTTCCAGGATGCGAGCAATGACCTCGCGTGGCTCAAGTGATCCGGCGATGTCCAGCGCGACCTGGACAAACTCGCCGAATTCCTCGCCCGGTTCGCTGACATTGCGCGAGTTCGCTAGTTCGATGGCATGTTCCCTGGACGGACTCACACAGGTACCGCCCGAAAGAATAGCGCAGACAGTGATGCGGGTTCTTACAGTCGGAGGGGTGCGGAGGGTGATATGGTCGGCCTCAGCAAATGAATGAGCAAACCACGCGACCGGGAGGCAAATCGGGTCGCGAGCGTGAAGGCCGGGATCGTGCTGGCGACGGAAGTCCTAAGCGCCAACAAAGCGTAGGGCCTCATCGGCCAGTAACTGCCAGTCGGCGCGCGATGTCGGCGCCACCACGAGCCATTCCTTCATCAGGCGGCCGTTCCGACGCGGGTCGAAGCGCATGCCCTGGCCGGTTTGGACGAGCTCATCGACCCGAGCCCGGGGCAACTTCACGACGAGGCTGCCCCTGACGAGCATGGCGAAGATGCGGTTGTTTACCTTGAGCTGCCCGGTCGAGCCAAAGCCTTTCTGTCCCGTCGCGCCAGCGATCTCATTGATGACACCACGCTTCCTGGCAAGGGACTTGACGATGGCCGCGTAGCGCTTGTCTGGATCAGCGGGTGGCAACGCGAAATATGGTACGGGCTTGCCACGCTCGGCATATTGCTTGCGGCTTCGCCACCTCGACCTGCCCAGTGACGGCGAACGCCAGGTGCACACCGCCGGCTGGGAGCTCTACACCGGCAAGCTTGGGAACCTGGTCGCTTCGTCGTGAGTATTAGAAGGTATGCGAGCGGGCGCCATCGTCTTGATTGGCGCGCTTCTGGTTGCCTGCGCACCCCAGACGAGTGCCACGACGCCGACAGCCAGCAGCCCCCCGCTGCAGCCATCAATCATCGCGGCTGGGTGCGGCTCGACCGCGGTGCTGCACGGCGGAATTCCGGCGTGGCTCGACGATGCCGGCGGACACAATAATCCGGCCGATCTGGACTACGTCATCGCACACCCGCCGCTCGCAGCCGGCTTTCTCTTCACCTATCCGTTGCAGGCGGGGCTGGGCGACCAGGTCCCGATGAAAATCCTGTGGGTGGTGCGCACGCCGCGCAAGGGCACGTCGCTAATCGTCGACGGGCATCCGCTGAATGCCTCATCACCAACCGTGCACGAGGTCAGGCCTGACAATTCCGGCCCGGGGGAGATCTATCCAGACGGCGTCAACGTTCCGAGTCCCGGATGCTGGCAATTCGACCTGCGATGGGCGAACAGCAACGTCCAGGTCGATCTGAATTACCAGTGACCCCCACCCTGGCCTCCCCACAAGGGGGACGGAGATTAACGAAGAGGCATGTGGGCGTCGGGACCCAGGTTGCGAATCGCCTCGCCCACGCCGCGATAGAAGGTCGGGTAGGCATAGATGAGATGGCGGAGGTCATCACTCGGGATCTCTTGCCGGATGGCGAGCTCGAAGATGCCGAGGACGTCGCCCCCGCGCGGGCCCATCGCGGTGGCGCCAACCAGCACGCCGCGATCGGCGTCTTCCACGACTTTGATCAGCCCATCGTTACCCGGACCATGGATCCAGCCGCGTGACGTCACCGGGACCTTCTGGATTCCCGTTCTGACCCGGATACCCTTCTTCCGCGCCTGTTCCTCGGTGAGACCGGCCGCGCCGACCTCCGGATCGGTGAACGTCACTCGCGGCTTGGCGCGGTAGTCGGCGCCGGGTACCGGTTTTCCCAGGATGTCGTTGACCACGATGTCGGCGTGGTAGATCGCGATGTGGGTGAAGCCGCCGTTGGCGGTGACGTCGCCAATTGCCCAGAGGCGCTCGCCAACGCGAAGATGGTCGTCGGGCTCGAGGAAGCGCTTCGATGGATCGAGGCCCACGCTCTCCAGACCGATATCCTGCAAGTTCGTCCGGCGGCCGGTCGCGACCAGCAGCTGATCGCCAGTCAGCGCGCGTCCATCCTCGAGATTGACGGCGATGCCGCTTCGTCGTCGCTCGACCGATTTCGCCCGGGCGTTACAGCAGAGCTCGATGCCATCCTTCTCGAGGACCTGCTGCAGCATGGCGCTGGCCTCGGGTTCCTCCAGCGCCAGCACGCGGTTCATCCCTTCGATGATCATGACCTTGACGCCGAACCTGGCGAACACCTGGCTGAGCTCCAGGCCGATTGCCCCGCCGCCCAGGATCACCAGCGACGACGGGAGTTTCTCGACTTTGACCGCCTCGCGGTTCGTCCAGTACGAAACGTCGCTCAAGCCCGGGATCGCTGGCACCGCGGGCATGGTTCCCGTCGCAATTACCACGGCGCGGCTCGCCTCGTAGACCTTCCCGTCGACAGCGACCTTGCCAGGCCCGGCGAGTTTGCCGGTTCCTCTGACGAAGCGACCGCCCTTTTTCTCGAAGCGCTCGACGGCGACCCGGTCATCCCAGTTATCGGTTGCCTCGTTGCGGATCCGCTGCGCGACCGGCTTCCAGTCAGGGTTGACGGTCGACGATCCGGCGAAGCCGGGAATCCGGCGGCCTTCGGCGAGCATGTCGTCCGCGCGGATCATCATCTTGGTCGGGACGCAGCCGTAGTAGGCGCACTCGCCGCCGACCAGGTGGTTTTCGATGCCAATCACCGACAGCCCGTTCGCAACGAGGCGCTCGGCGACCTCTTCGCCACCGACGCCCATGCCCAGCACAATGGCTTCGACGCGGTCGCTCATGACGCGACCTCCCAGTGAAAAGGCCAGGGAGAGCCGCCGCCCGAGCGCTGGCTGCCCGGTCCAGGCGGCGGAAGCCGGCACTGGAAGAAGGGCGAAGTCGTCTGGTAGAGATGACCCGGAAAGATCCGGCCCCAGGGATCATCCGTCGTCAGCACTTGGGCTTCGGCAATGGAATCGGCGTCGATCGCCGTCAGGCCGCCCGCATAACGGATCTTGTCGAGAAGCGTCGAGACCGCAACGAAGTGGTGGCCGAGATAGGGAAGATACTGCCCCAGATAGGCGCGGATCGCGCCCACGACCGTCACGTCATCGTGATCGATGCTCAGGCGCTGGAGGTTCGCGGCGAGAAACACATAGGCTGGAGCTGCCGAGGCTGGGTCGCGGGCGATCATCTCGGCATCGATTCGCACGGCTCGCGCTCGCCCCTCGAGTTGTTCGGTGACCTCTTTGGCAGCGCGCAACGCGTCTTTGGACAGTGCCACTAACGATCCGACCTCGTTATCGACGTCGCGAAGCGTTGTCTGGTTGACGAATGACTCGCCTGTCATCAACGGCGCCAGCAGCCGGTGGCGCTCGTCGGCGGACGGCTCCAGATGGATGACCAGCGTCAGCCAGCCAGGCATCAATTGGCCTTGCGCGGATTCTGCAGGTCGAAGTCGGGCCGAATGCGGCGCGTGATCTCGCGCATGTCCTGGCGAAGTTCCTCCATGGTCGCCCGGCCCCAGAACCAGTAGCCGTTGTAGATGTGGTGAACGGTCAAGTCCGGAAAGAGCGTGAAGGTGTAGGGGATGTAGGGCTTATTGAGGCTATCGGTAGTCTCGAGCAGGTCAAGCTCGCGCTGATAGATGCGGTCCGGATCCGACAGGATCGTCCACCGAGCATTGAGCCCGGCCCGGAACGCCGCCGTCACCTCCGGCCGGTCAACTGTGACCGAGACGATTTTCGAGTAGGCGACTTCGACCTCGTTCTGCAACTCCACGAGCTGCCGCATGAACTGCTGCTCTTTCGGTCACCACCATCCTCGATAGAAGTTGAGAACGACCGGATCGCCGCCGGCCAATTCCGAAAGCTGGCGCTCGTTGCCCGAATGGTCCGCGAGGTGGAGGTCGGGAAAGGGTCGACCCGGCACAAGGTCAGCGCGCATTGGTACTCCTCCTTCTGTTCAGGTCGCCGTCGCGATTTTGGTCGGCGCTTCCTCGAGGGCGTAGGCGACGGCTTCATCCAGTGAAAGCGCCTG
>DASTJZ010000124.1:0-7415 GCA_035716185.1 Candidatus Dormiibacterota bacterium | reverse complement strand
GAACCAGGTCGCGCAGGACCAGGCCATCAACGCAGTCGCACGAAACGCCGCTCCGGACAGCGCACCCCTCAAAGGGGAATTCGACCCCGCTGTAGCGGATTGCGGGTACAGGGCACCGCTAACTCCCCGTCTAGCGCGATCAGGGCTATCTTACCCACGCTTCGTGTAGACCGAGGCCTCCCAGCCTGGGCCAAAAGAAAAGGGCCGCCGGGTCAGGGCGGCCCTGTGGGGGTCGTAGAAATCTTCTTAACGCTTAGCGGTAATCAAAGGCACGACGATACGCCGCAGGTATTCCATGATTGCCCCTCCGAGCCCTTTCGTTATGTGGCGGACTCAGCCGATCTGAACAATGCTTGTATCAGGTTCCCTCCGAAAGATCAAGTAGATCTAAAAAGTTCTTAGGGGACCCGGACGTGACACCTGGCGGGCCCTGGATCAGGCCGGAGGTTGGCGTGGTGGCCGGAATTGCAGCAATGACCAGGCGCCCAGCCAGCCGATCAATGCGCCAAACAGGACAGCAAGAGCCAGTTCCAACCCGAGGTTGAGGATCAGCTTGCTGGTGTCCGCCGCCGCTGCCTTCTCGGTCGGGGTCAGGTGATTGAAGGCCGCCCGTCCGGCCGGCAGGTAGGACAGGAAGATGTCGGCCACGACGGTCCGAAACAGCTCGCTGATTCCACCAGCCAGCGCACCCATCTGCAGTCCGGGAGTTGATTCCCGGGTCGTCGCCGCCAGCTTCCGACCAGCTCCGCCGATGATCAATGCGCCCAGCGCCGGCGTGACGAAGTTGGACAACATCGTCGGGGTCAGGTCGCTGGTGGCGAGAACGGCGACGATCCGAACCACCAGCGCAAAAACGCCGGCGAGGAAGCCGAAGAGAAGACCCTCGCGAACGATCAGCCCGGCGCGCGCCACTAATTCAACCGGCTGATGAGTTCACCGCGGAGCTGTTTCACCCGCGCCGCATCCTCGGGCTCGGGACGCACTGCCAGGTAGCGACTGAAATCGTTCAACGCCCGGGTATCCTCGCGCAGCTGGAAGAGGATCAGCCCGCGGTCGCGCCACTCCGACGTCAAATGCGGGTCGGCCAGCATGATCCGGTCGCTGGCGGCCAGCGCCCGGGCCAGGTCCCCGCGCGATAAATACAGGCTCTTCAAGTTGTTCAGAATTCGCGCGAGAATCTGTCGCTTGGTCGACGGCTCGAGCAAGGCCGGTCGCATCTGGACGGTGCCGCCGTACATCTCCTCCAGCATCTTCGCGCATTCCTCGCGGGTGAGCGTCCGCCCGTTGAAGGCGTCGATGAACACCTCACCGCTTTTGGGCGCGTACTTCACTAGAAAGTGGCCCGGCATTCCGACGCCACGAACCGGTAGCCCCGCCCTCTCCCCCACCGCCATATACAGCACCGCCAGCGTAATCGGAATCCCCACCCGTCGGTCGATGACCTCATTTAGAAAACTATTCCGCGGGTCGTAGTACTCTTCGCGATTCCCTTTGAAGTGCTGCTCCTCGAAGAAGTAGGTGTTGGCGATCTCCACCACGGCTCGAGGCTCGACGACGCCCCGGACCCGCTGCTTCAGCTCGGTAGCCATCTTCGAGATCCGGTTGAGGTAGATACCCGGCCGGAGCTCCGTGTACTCCTCGGCCGCGATCAGCAAGGCCGCCTCGGCGAGGTCCATCTCCCCTTCCGGCGTCTGCAGCGCGCGCGCAAAGGCGTCGCGTGCTTCGGCCGGCGTCATCGCCCATAGTGTAGGCATGGCGGTTCCGGATCGCGTCTTCCTCATCGTCGTCGAGACCGAGGGCGAACGGGATCCGGACCAGATGAACATTCTCAATCAGCTGCGTGGCTCGACCAGGTCGGCACCAGTGTTCAGCAGCATGCAGCTGGCCACCACCTTCCTCGCCCGGGCGCAAGAACTTGGGTACTTCGTCAAGCTCGACTACGTCTTTCCCGCCGACCCCCGCCGGCTTAGGGAAGACTTTCCCGACCACGAGTTCAGGCTCGACCCCAGTCCAGAGGCCTTTTTCGAGACCCCGACGACCCCTTAGGCGGCACAAGCCCTCGCTGCCTCGCACGTTACATCCGCGTTCTATGCCTCGCTTCAGGCATCGGCTTGCCCTCAAGATCGTTTTGCCCTTCGCCCTCCTGACCGTGGCCATCGGTACGGTGGGGACGTTGCTGGCAACCGGCCAGCTGAGCAGCCGCAGCCAGGAGGCCTTCGACAACCAGCTGATCCACGACGGATTCGTCGTGCAGTCGATGGAACAGACCGCCGATTCGAACCGGCGCGCGATCGTTCGGCTGCTTACGACCGGCCCCGGCCTGAGTCAGAACTGGCCAAAGGCCTCCACCCTGCAGACCTGGCTGGAGCGCGCGCTCGCGATTCATCCCAACGTCATCGTCGAGACGGTCGATCCGTCCGGGCGCGAGATTGTCGGGGTCGTCGGGCACGGCAGCCTGGCCGACACCGTGACGCAGAACCGCGACCTGAGTGCCTGGCCCGGCCTGACCTACATGCTCAGCGGTGGCGGCTCGAACCTCGATCTGATCGCCGCCAGCCCGCGCCCGGCCGTCTTTGTCGCCCAGGTCGTGCGCGGCAGCACCGGATCCATGCTGGGTGCGATCCTGGTCGGTGAGTATCTCGACGATCGCGCGTCCAGCATCCGGGCGGCGCTCCACGACGACATCACCTACTACGACATCAACGGCCAGGTTCTCGGCACCTCGCTCACCCTCCCCGCCACTGAATGGAGTTCATTGGGACTCGACTCGGCGACCCGCGGCCGCGTGGATCCCACCAGCGTCGTCATGCTCTCCCGCAACGTCGGCGGCCCTTCGACCGAGCTGGTCTCGCCGTGGAGCCCGAAAACCAACCTCGGCTATATCGGCACGGCGGCGTCAACCGCGGGCCTGCTTGCGGATACAAATCAGCTCCGCGTCATCCTGGTCCTGCTCTTCCTCGCCGGCGTCCTGTTCACCCTCGCTATCGGAATGTGGCTCGCCCGGTTGATCATCCGACCGGTCCAGCGGCTCGTCGAGGCGACCCGGTTGGTCAGTGCCGGCGACCTGGATCACCAGGCGCCCGTCACCACCCACGACGAGATCGGCGAGCTGACCCAGTCCTTCAACCAGATGACGCAGTCGCTGAAAGAGAAGAGCCAATCACTCAAGACAGCGATGACGCAGCTGCAAGACACCTACCTGATGACGATCGAAGCCCTGGCCGCGGCGGTCGAGGCGCGCGATCCGTACACGCATGGCCATACCCAGCGCGTTGAGGAATACGCGGTGATCATGGCGCAAGAGCTCGGCTGCAGCGAGGACGACATCAGCGCCATCCGGCGGGCGAGCGTGCTGCACGACATCGGCAAGATCGGGATCGAAGATGTCATCCTCCGCAAACAGGGCCGCCTCGAGCCGGACGAGGAGTTGCGCATGCAGCGGCATCCGGCCATCGGGGTCGACATGATGCAGGGGATTGACTTCCTCGAGCCCGTGCTGCCCCTGGTGCGGCACCATCACGAGCGCTGGGATGGCAATGGCTATCCCGACCAGCTGCACGCCGACGAGATCCCGCTCGGGGCACGCATCCTGGCCGTCGCCGATGCGCTCGATGCCATGACCTCCGACCGGCCCTACCGGCCGGCGCGGACGTTCGAGTACGCCAAAACGGAAATCCTGAAAGGCTCCGGCACGCACTTCGACCCCGAAGTGGTGACCGCCTTCATCAAGAGCCAGCGCGCCATCGAGGATCTCCTTCGTCGCACTGCCCCCGAGGAGGTGCACCATCATCCCGAAGCTGGTGACCTCGGCGGCTGGCGGCTCCACGTCGTCGGCCGGTAACCCGTGACCTCCGAGGCTAGTGCCCCAGGGCAACCTGGACCGTCGTCGTCCGCCCAGACCTGATACTGAGGGACTGGGTCTGGGTTACATAGCCCAGGGCGGAGACCGTCATCGTGTAGGTTCCGGCCAGGACGACGGTGTACGAGAAGTTGCCATTGAGGTCGGTGACCCGGATCAGCCCGTTCGACAGCGTCACCGTTGCGCCGGCGATTGGAGCCCGCGTTGAAGCATCGATGACCCGCCCGCTGAGGTTGCCGATCGCCGTAATGCTGACGAGCCTGAAGGCGAGACTGACGCGCTGGCCGTTGCTCACCGTCACGGTCTGGCTGGAGCTGTTGTAATTGACCGCACTCGCCGTCACGGTGTAGCTGCCTGGGGCGACGTTCGCGGTGAAGTTGCCGTTGGCGTCCGTCAACACCGCCATGCCGCCGGGGTTGAATGACACGGTGGCGGCCGCGATCGGCCCGTGGGTCTGGCTGTCGGTGACCTGGCCGCTGATCGTGGCGGAACCCGCTGTCGGGGTCGGATTGCCGGTCGGCAACGTCGGGGTCGGCACGGGAAATGGCGATGTCGGCGTGGGAGTTGGTGTTGGCGCCGGATTCGGGCGTCTCGGTGCGGTGGGCGCTGGCAAAACGCGGGTCGATGTCGGCGCCGGCGTCGCAGTGGGCTCGAGGCGGTCCTGCTGGGCATCGTCCAGGATGCTGAGCGAGAGCGGAGCTGGGCGCTGGCCTGGATCGCCCGCGAAGCTCGTCAGGTTCAGCCCGTGCACATTGACGCCCACAACCACCTGGCCCGGCAGGTCCGAGGCGATCAACGCGGTCAACCAGAACACACCGGCCAGTGCGGGAAGAATGGCCAGGAGGTCGAGGGTTTTGAGCCGTTTTCGGGAATTCACGCCGCCTCCGGCTGCACCTTGACCACGTTGGGCCGTTCGGTCTTCTCGACAATCGCCGCGATCGCCGGCCGGCGGGCCAGAAATGCCGTGACGACGTCCGGATCGAACTGCAGACCTACCTCATTTCGGATCGCGGCGGACGCGGCATCGACACTGAGCCCCGAGCGATAGGGGCGCTCTGACGTGAGCGCGTCAAACACGTCGGCGACCGCAAGGATTCGAACCAGGTAAGGGATCGCGCTGCCCGAGAGTCCGGTCGGATAGCCCGTCCCATCCCAGCGCTCGTGGTGGTAGAGAATGCCGGGCAGGCTGGACCGCAGGAAGGGCAGACCCTTGAGCATGTCGTACCCGATCCGCGGATGCTCGCGCATGTCATCCGCCTCGGCGGCGTTGAGCGGTCCGGGCTTTCGCAGCACCTTGTCCTCGATGCCAATCTTCCCGATGTCATGCAGCAGGGCGGCTCGGCGGAGCGCCTCCCGGTCCTTGTCCGGCAGGTGCAGCTCGTCGGCGATCTCCGCGCTGATCGCGGCCACCCGGGCCGAGTGACCAAACGTCGACGAGTCGCGCGCGTCGATGGCTCGTGCCAGAGCCTCCATGCTGGCAAATGTCGTCTGCTCCAGGCTGGCGGTCTTCTCTTCGAGACTGGCGGCCATCTCGTTGAAGGTCCGAGCCAGGTAACCAATCTCATCGTGCGACGAGACCGTTGCTCGATGATGCAGGTCACCGCCCGAGACGGCCCGCATTGATTGGACCAGCCGCTGCACCGGACGCGTCAGAAGCGACGCGGTTGCCGATCCGACGATCAGGGTCAGCAGCGCGGCCACGGTGAAGACCAGGGTCAGGATCAACCGCAGCTGGGCGATCTCACCCAGCAGGGGGTCTTCGTTTTCCTCGACGGCCAGATATCCGATCTGATTGCCGCGCATCATCCAGGTGCTGAACAGGGCGCGATAGGCGTGGCCGTCATGGGTGACGTTGCCCTGTACGGCATTGGCCGAGGTGAGACTCTGCCTGGTCGTATCCGCGAGGGTCGGCGGATTGGAAAACAGACTTGCCACCGGATTGCGACCAAGGTCATAAAAGGTCGAGTGCTGGATGCTCCCAGCAATCTCCGCCACCGACTCGCCGATCATGGCCGCACCGACCATGCGTCCGCCGAGCCAGATGGGACCCGCCCAGTACAGGGTCGCCGGCCCGGACCCACGGTCGAGAAAGGCTCGCCGGTCGGGGATGTCGACCGTCGACGACAGGACTTTCCTGACGTCCGTGACCTGCTCGAAACCGGTGGGATCGGTGACGGTCGCGACAACCGTGTGGGATGAGGTTCGCTCGATCCTGAGTACGACCTTGCCCGTTGCATCGAGCACGCAGACGACCGCCGTGTCGGCGGTGATGTTGGCGGCGACCGGGGTCAACAACCGGATCAGCGTGGTGCGGTCGTTCGCCGCGAGGGCCTCCGGCACGCCGAGCGTATCGGTCGCAAGCCGGAGGTCACCCGCTCGGGTCGCGTCGAGCTGGGCAAGCAGCTGATTGTCGACCAGGCTGCTGTGCAAGAGCTTGGCGTCGAAGTTGGTCGCCGCGGCGCCGGTCACCTGGGTGGTGGCGATGGCGGTGCCGATGACGCCGACAAAGACGAGCAGCACTACGAAGGGCAGGATGATTTTGTCGCGAATGGATAGGCGCATGGCACCTGGGGTTGATCATGCTTTCACTGGCTTGCGCCAACCCTTGCTGGCTGTCGTCCAACCGGCGCTCGAAATGGGCCACCTGGCCCATCGGGAATGTACTTGTTTAAGCGGCGCCCCGATGGGTACGACCGACCGAAATGATCTCCGATACACAGCTTCTCGACGCCTACTCCCAGGCCGTCATCGGCGTGGTCGATTCGGTGGGACCGGCGGTCGTGGGCGTCAGTGGCGTCGGCACCGGCCTTCTTATCACGCCCGATGGCTACGCTCTGACGAACAGCCACGTCGCCAGTGCGGTGAAGGCCTATGAACTCACCCTGCGTGACGGGACGACCTTGAAAGCCGAGCTCGTGGGCAAGGACCCGCACACCGACCTCGCGGTTCTGCGCGCCTCCGGCGCGGGCCTGCCCTCAGCCCGTCTGGGCGATTCCAGTCAGCTTCGCGTGGGCCAGCTGGTCGTAGCGATCGGCCACCCCTTCGGTTTCCAATCGACGGTGACCACCGGCGTCGTCAGCGCCCTCGGCCGGACCATGCGCTCGCAAAGTGGCCGAACCATCGAGAACATCATCCAGACCGACGCCGCCCTCAACCCCGGCAATTCCGGCGGCCCGCTCGTCGACACCCGCGGCCAGGTGGTTGGCATCAACACCGCCATCATCGCCATGGCTCAGGGCATCTGTTTCGCGGTCCCCAGCAATACCGCGCAGCGGGTCGTCTCACTGCTGATCCGAGATGGCCGGGTGATCCGCTCCTACCTCGGGATCACCGGCGAGTCGTGGCCCATCCACCGCCGCGTCACCCGCTTCTATCACCTGGATCACGACAGTGGAGTGCGGATCGTCGGCCTGGATCCAAACGGTCCGGCGCAGCAGGCCGGCCTGAAGAAGGAAGACATTGTGCTGAGTCTGGCCAATCACCCGATGAAGGCCGTCGACGACCTGCAGCACTTCTTGACCGACTGGCCGGTCGGCATTCCGGCCGAGGCGCAGGT
>DASTJZ010000123.1:0-9338 GCA_035716185.1 Candidatus Dormiibacterota bacterium | reverse complement strand
CCATCGGCGAGGGTGATGACGCCGAAGTCATCATCGAGAAGGGCACCGTCTTCGAGGACAAGCTGGCCCGCGAGCTGCCCAAGCAGGTCGAGAAGAAGATCGACCAGGTGCAGGCGGCCACCAAGAAGCGCCAGCAGGAGTTGAAGGGCAAGTCCGACGAGGAGATCGCCAAGTGGCGCGAGGACTTCGAGAAGAAGTCGGGTGAGCTCAACGATCGCCTGAAGAAGGACACGGAGGGGCTGTCTGGCGATATCGAATCGTCCAAGACGCAGCTCGACTCGCTCTTCGTCAAGCAGCTGCTCACCGACCAGGAGTTCCGCGAGTTCACCGAGAAGTTCGGCAAGGTCTTCAAGGCCGGCATCGGTGCCCAGGCCATCCACGACCTGCTGGCTCGCATCGACCTCTTGCAGGAAGCCGCGATTCTTCGCGAGGAGTCGAAGTCGACCTCGGGCCAGAAGCGCCAGAAGGCGATCAAGCGCCTCAAGGTGGTCGAGGCCTTCCGCAAGTCGGGCGCATCCGCGACCTGGATGATCCTGGACGTGCTCCCCGTGATTCCGCCGGAACTGCGCCCGATGGTCCAGCTCGACGGCGGCCGGTTTGCCACGTCTGACCTGAACGATCTCTACCGCCGCGTCATCAACCGCAACAACCGGCTGAAGCGACTGCTGGAGCTCGGCGCGCCCGAGATCATCGTGCGCAACGAGAAGCGGATGCTGCAGGAGGCCGTCGATGCGTTGATCGACAACGGCCGGCGCGGCCGTGCCATCACCGGCACCGGCAACCGGAAGCTGAAGTCCCTGTCCGACATGCTGAAGGGCAAGCAGGGCCGCTTCCGCCAGAACCTGCTGGGCAAGCGCGTCGACTACTCGGGCCGCTCCGTCATCGTGGTCGGTCCCGAGCTGAAGCTGCACGAGTGCGGGCTGCCCAAGAAGATGGCGCTCGAGCTCTTCAAGCCGTTCGTCATGCGCGAGCTGGTGAGCAAGGGCTATACCCAGAACATCAAGTCGGCCAAGCGCATGGTGGAGCGCGTCCGCCCCGAGGTGTGGGACGTGCTCGACGAGGTGATCAAGGAGCATCCCGTGCTCCTGAACCGGGCGCCTACGCTGCACCGGCTTGGCATCCAGGCCTTCATGCCAGTGCTGGTCGAAGGATCGGCGATTCAGATCCACCCGCTCGTCTGCACCGCGTTCAATGCGGACTTCGACGGCGACCAGATGGCGGTCCATGTACCACTGTTCAGTGGCGCGATCGCCGAAGCGAAGAACCTGATGATGTCCTCCAACAACATCCTGTCGGCATCGGATGGCCACCCGGTCATCAGCCCGACCCAGGACATCGTGCTCGGCACCTACTACCTGACGATGATCAAGGCGACGCCCGAGGTCAAGGACCAGGAGCTGCCCACCTACGGCACGGCCGAGGAAGTGCTGCTCGCGCTCGACAACAAGCGGGTCCATGTCCAGCAGGAGGTTCGGGTTCGGATCGACGGCAAGCTGGTCCGGACGTCTCCCGGCCGCGTCCTCTTCAACCAGGTGCTCCCGATCGGCGTCCAGCCGGCCGAGGGCCACGGCGAGGCGTTGACCTTCCAGAACCGGGTCTTCGACAAGAAGGCGCTGCGCGCCATCGTGGCGGACGTCTTCCGCCTGCATGGCAACGAGCTGACCGCGCGGGTCGCCAACGACATCAAGCGGCTCGGCTTCGCCTACGCAACCAAGGCCGGCATCACCATCTCCGCGATGGACATCAAGACGCCGGCCGGAAAGGCGGCGATTCTGGCTGACGCCGAGAAGAAGCTTGGCGACATCGACCAGCAATTCCGTCGCGGCCTGATCACCGACGACGAGCGCTACACCCAGACGGTCGACCTCTGGACCGAGGCCACGGACGAAGTGACCGCGGCCACGATGAAGAGCTTCGACGCGCTTCACCCGGTCTTTATGATGGCCAACTCCGGCGCTCGCGGCAACGTGCAGCAGATCCGCCAGCTGGCTGGGATGCGTGGCCTGATGGCCGACCCGACCGGCCGGATCATCGACCTGCCGATCAAGGCGAACTTCTCAGAAGGGCTCACCGTGCTGGAGTACTTCATCTCTACCCACGGGGCTCGCAAGGGTCTGGCGGACACCGCGCTCCGGACCGCCGACTCCGGTTACCTGACGCGGCGACTGGTCGACGTGGCCCAGGACGTCATCGTCCGCAGCGAGGATTGCGGCACGACGGCCGGGGTGTGGGTCACCGACATTTCGGAGGAGCGGGCGCTGACCGAGCCGCTGTTCGAGCGGATCGCGGGACGCGTCGCGGCCGCCGCGGTGCTGGACCCAAAGACCCAGGAAACACTGGTCAGGGAAGGCGCCGAGATCACCGACATCCAGGCGCGCAACCTCATCCAGGCCGGCGTCAGCCAGGTGAAGGTGCGCTCCGTGCTCACCTGCCAGGCACGCGAAGGCGTCTGCCGCCTCTGCTACGGCCGCAACCTGGCGACCGGCAAGCTGGTCGAGATCGGTGAGGCGGTTGGCGTCATCGCCGCTCAGTCGATCGGCGAGCCAGGCACCCAGCTCACCATGCGGACGTTCCACACCGGTGGCGTTGCCGGAACCGACATCACGCAGGGCCTGCCGCGCGTCGAAGAGTTGTTCGAAGCCCGCATTCCAAAGGGCAAGGCGATCATCTCCGAGATCGATGGCGAGGTCGAGATCGTGCGAACCGAGACCGGCCGCAAGGTGAAGGTCACCTCCCGCGACGTCTACGACATCCCGTACGTGCTCACCGGGCAGGTGCAGCCGCTGGTCGAATCCGGCGCGACGGTCCAGGAGGGCCAGGAGATTGGCCGGGGCGCTAGCGTGGATGGCCAGGAGACGCTGATCACCTCGAGGGCCTCAGGCGTGGCGCGAGTCGAGCGCAATCAGATCATCGTCCGCAGCGTGGACGAGGAGGCCCGCGAATACGCCATCCCGCACGGTTCTCGGGTCAACGTCCAGGGCGGCCAGAAGATCAAGGCCGGCGAGCAGATCACCGAAGGCTCGATCAGCCCCCAGGAACTGCTGCACATCCTCGGTCGCGAGGCGGTGCAGACCTACCTGGTCGAGGAAGTCCAGAAGGTGTACCGCTCGCAGGGCGTCGACATCAACGACAAGCACATCGAGGTGATCATCCGGCAGATGATGCGCAAGGTGCGCATCGACTCGGCCGGTGACACCGACCTGCTGCCTGGCGAGATCGTCTCCCAGTGGGAGTACGAGGAAGCCAACGCGAAGGTGCTGGCGGAAGGCGGCGACCCGGCGGTGGCCCAGACCGTCCTGCTCGGCCTGATCAAGGCCGCGCTGAACACGGCCAGCTGGCTGTCGGCGGCGTCCTTCCAGGAAACGACCCGGGTGCTGACGGAGGCGGCGATCTCCGGAAAGGTCGATCGGCTTCGTGGCCTGAAGGAGAACGTGATCATCGGCAAGCTGATCCCGGCCGGCACCGGACTCGACTACTACCAGAAGCTGCGCGAAGAGTCGTTCAAGATGTTCGCGGAGCTCCCGCAGCCCGTACCCGCCAGCTAACGCACGATCGAGCACCGAAGGGCTACCCGAAAGGGTGGCCCTTTTTGGTATCTGCGCCGCTCGACGGCTCGCTAGTCTCCGGCTGCTCCCGCCGCGACCTTCGCCGGTTGTCGACGTCCGGCGACGTCCGTGGGGATGTGTTTCAGGAACCAGCCGACGATGTGGCGCAGCCGGATGACGCGAGAGCGCGGGTGGCCGCTGCGCGAGAGGTCATGTGACTGGCCCTCGAACCGGATCATCTGGACTTCGCGTCCGAGGAACTTCAGGGATGTAAAGAGCTGCTCCGCCTCGCCGATCGGACAGCGCAGGTCGTTGTCACTGTGCAGAATCAGCAGTGGCGTCTTCATCTGCTCGACATACGTGATCGGGGATCGCTCCGTCAGCCAGTCGAGATTCTTCCATGGCACCGAGCCGCCCATTTCGTCGACGGTGAGGAACCAACCCAGGTCGCTGTAGCCGAACATGGCCGGCAGGCTGCTGACGCAGCGCATCGTGATGGCCGCCTTGAACCGGTCGCTGTGGCCGATGGCCCAGTTCGTCATGTACCCGCCGTAGCTGCCACCCGCGATGCCCAGGCGCTCTGGATCGATCCAGCCGCGAGCGACCGCGGCGTCGACGCCGGCCATGATGTCATCAAAGTCTTTGCCGCCCCAGTCGTTCCTGACCGCGTCGGAGAAGCGACGCCCGTAGCCGACGCTGCCGCGCGGATTCGTGTAGAGCACGGCAAAGCCGTGGGCGGCCAGCAACTGAAACTCAAAGAAGAAGCTCCAGCTGTACATCGCCATTGGACCGCCATGGACCTCGAGGATGGCGGGCGGCGGCTTCTCCTTCGACGCTCCTGGCCGCATGATCCAGGCCTGGATGTCCCAGCCGTCGGCGCCGCGGTAGCTGAATTCTTCGGGACGCACCAGGTCGCTCTCGCGGAACAGGTCGTCGTTGAGCTGCGTCAGCCGCACGGCTTGCCCGCCCACGTCTTGCACGTAGAGATCGCCAGGTGTCACGGGGTCCGAGGCGGCGAAGGCCAGCCGGCGCCGGGTGTGATCCATGCTTAGCGCGTAGGCGCGCCACTTGCCCTCGACGACGGGGCGCGGCTCGCCGCCCCGGCTCGGGGTCGAATAGACGAGCGTGCCGCCCTTCCCCGCGGCCTGCGAATAGATGACTTGGCCGTCAGCGGACCAGTACAGGTGGGGACCGCCGTGGCCGGCCCGCTGATCGTCGATGGCCATGTCCTCGAATGTCGGTTTGAAATCCTCGGTAAGGCGCCGCGCCGAACCGGAGGCCGTGACGTCGGCAACCATGAGATCGGTGTAGCCGTCGGACTCGCGCCGGGCCGAGGCCGTGAACGCCAGCTGCCGGCCGTCTGGCGACCAGGCTGGCGGGCCGGCGACAACATGCTCGTCGGTAATTCGCGTAAGCGCCTTCGAACCCAGGTCCAGGACCCAGATATCGCTTCCCGGAAACGTCCAGCGTTCCGGCGAGCGATCGGAGGTAAAGGCGATCCGCTTCCCATCCGGCGAGAGTGCGGGCGCCCCGTCGTCCCAGTCGCCGTGGGTCAGCTGCTCGGGCGTGCCGCCGCTGCTGGGCACGCGAAACAAATGCGCACGCCGCTCGTAATTCCAGCCCTGGCCGTCCAGGCGATTCCAGAGCCGGTCGATGGTCCGGACCGCCGGCACGCGCTTCTCGGTCAGCTGCGCATCGGCCGCCTCCCGGTCATCGGGATCGCCGACCTCGGCGACGTAGACGATCGTTTCGCCGTCCGGTGACCAGGTCGGATCACCGGCGCCGTTGCCGGCCCAGGTCAGCTGGCGCGCTTCACCGCCGTCCGTCGCGAGGACGAAGACCTGCGGCTTGCCCACCCCACGATCCCGCTCTTCTTTGTTCTTGGGCTTGAGCTCGCCAACCGCACTACGGACGAAGGCAAGGGACCGGCCGTCCGGCGACCAGCGTGGTGTGGTGTCGTTGTTGCCGGAGGTGTAGAGCTGCGGCGTTCCCTGCCGCGTATCGACCACCCAGATCGAGCGGTGATAGTCGTAGGTCTCGCGATCGATTTGGGCGATCACGAATGCAATCCGCTCGCCACCTGGGTGGATCTGCGGGTCCTCGACCAGCTTGATGTCGTACAGCGCGTCAGGTTCCAGTCGACGTGGCATCAGTCCCTCCTCAGCGCGGCTTCCGCTGCCCTCAGGCTAGCACCGGACGGTTCGAGCCTTGAACGGCGATTTGGCGGACCGTGTTTGCCCGGCGGATAATGCAAAGCGATGTACAGCTGGTGGCTGTGGGCCCACGTTCTCTCGGTCGCCGGATTCCTGCTCGCGCACGGCACCTCGGCCGCCATGGGCTTTCGCCTCCGCCAGGAGAAATCGGCCGACGCGGTCCGCTCGCTGACGCGCCTGTCGCAGCTCACGAGTAACGTCACCTACGGGTTCCTGCTGCTGATCCTGCTGACCGGGATCTCGATGGGATTCCAGAACAACTGGTGGCGGTTCGCCTGGATCTGGGTGGCGATCGCCGTCCTGCTGGTTACGGTGGGCGCCATGAACGGGCTCAACCGCCCCTACCACAACATCCGGGCGGCGGTCGGATTGCCCGCCCGAGGCCGGCAGCGGAACCAGCCGGCCGCACCGGCCACCCCGGCCCCGCTCGAGCAGCTGGTGGCACGCGCCGACCCGTGGCCAATTTCGATCGTCGGCATCGTGGCGCTCGTGGTCCTGATCTGGCTGATGGTCCTCAAGCCCTTCTGACCCCCAACCCTGCCCACAAGGGGGAGGGAGGTTATCGGCGCGTCATTTGGGGTAAGAAGAAGAGGCCCCGCTCGACCGGCGCTCGCGGAAAGTTGACAGCCGCTCCGAATCGGCCGTAGAATACCCGTTCGCGCCCAAAAGTTGGGCGAGATCAAACCATGCCCACGATTTCACAGCTGATCCGATACGGCCGCAAGCCCCTGGTCAAGAAGACCAAGGCTCCGGCGCTGCAGGGTTCGCCCCAGCGGCGCGGCGTCTGCGTGCGCGTCTACACGACCACTCCGAAGAAGCCGAACTCGGCCCTGCGTAAGGTCGCGCGCGTCCGGCTGACCTCCCGCCAGGAGGTCACGGCCTACATCCCCGGGATCGGCCATAACCTCCAGGAGCACTCCGTGGTGCTGATCCGAGGCGGGCGCGTCAAGGACCTGCCTGGTGTTCGTTATCACGTCGTCCGCGGTACCCTCGACACGGCCGGCGCCAAGGGGCGCAAGCAGGGCCGCTCGAAGTACGGCGCCAAGCGCGAAAAGGCGAAGAAGGCCTAACCATGCCGCGTCGTCCCCGGATCCAAAAGCGTGTCATCCTGCCTGATCCAATCTACACACACGAAGGCGTAGCTAAGTTCGTCAACGTCGTGATGCAGCGCGGCAAGCGGAGCACGGCCGAGCGGATCGTCTACGGCTCGCTCGACCGGATCAAGAAGAACACCAAGAAGGACCCGATCGAGGTCTTCGACTCGGCCCTGAAGAACGCCACCCCGGTGCTGGAAGTCAAGCCCCGCCGGATCGGTGGCGCGACCTACCAGGTTCCGGTCGAGATCCGGCCTGACCGGCGGCTGGCCCTGGCCCGGCGCTGGATCGTGCGTTACGCCCGAGCCCGATCCGGGAAATCAATGCAGGAAAAGCTCGCCGGCGAGCTCATGGACGCCGCGAACGGCGTGGGGGCGACGATCAAGCGGCGGGAAGAGACACACAAGATGGCTGAGAGCAACAAGGCCTTCAGTCATTTCCGGTATTAGGAGAGACGTGGCAGAGACAAAAATGGCTCGGAGTTATCCGCTCGACAAGGTTCGGAACATCGGCATCATGGCCCACATCGATGCCGGGAAGACGACCACGACCGAGCGCATCCTTTTTTATACGGGACGAATTCACAAGATGGGCGAGGTCCACGAGGGCGCGGCCACCATGGACTGGATGGTCCAGGAGCAGGAGCGCGGGATCACGATCACCTCGGCGGCCACCGCCGCGAACTGGCGCGGCCACCGGATCAACATCATCGATACACCCGGACACGTAGACTTTACGGTCGAGGTCGAGCGCAGCCTGCGCGTCCTGGACGGCGCGGTGGCCGTCTTCGACGCCGTCGCCGGCGTGGAGCCGCAGTCGGAAACCGTCTGGCGGCAGGCCGATCGCTACGAGGTTCCCCGGATCGCCTTCATCAACAAGATGGACCGGATGGGCGCCGACTTCTTCGCGGCCTGGAAGTCCATCCGGGAGCGGCTGGGCGCCAATGCGGTCCCGATCCAGCTCCCGATCGGCAGCGAGGACAAGTTCGAGGGCGTCGTCGACCTTATTAATAAGGTTGCGATCACCTATACCGACGACCTCGGCACCACGATCGAGACCGAGGAAGTGCCGGAGGAGATGCGCGCCCAGGTCGAGCAGTACCACAAGCAGCTGGTCGAGGCCGTGGCCGAGTTCGATGACGAGCTGCTCCAGAAGTACCTCGAGGACAAGCCGATCACCGGGGCGGAGATCGTGTCCGCCATCCGCAAGGGCGTCATCCAGAACCGGTTCGTGCCGGTGCTGGCCGGCGCCGCGCTGCGCAACCGCGGGGTGCAGCCGATGCTGGACGCGATCGTCGACTTCCTGCCCTCACCGGTTGACAAGCTGGGGGTGGAAGGGATCAACCCCAAGAGCAACGTGCCCGAGCGGCGCAAGCCCGCCGACAACCAGCCCTTCGCCGGCCTGGCCTTCAAGATCGCGACCGATCCCTACGTCGGCAAGCTGACGTTCTTCCGGGTGTATGCCGGCACGCTCAAGTCGGGTTCCTACGTCTGGAACGCGACCCGCGGCACCAAGGAGCGGGTCGGCCGCATCCTGCAGATGCATGCCAATCACCGCGAAGAGATCCCGGAGGTCTACGCCGGTGACATCGCGGCGGCCATCGGGCTGAAGCAGACGACGACCGGGGACACCCTTGCTGATGAGAACAACCCGATCGTTCTCGAGTCGATCGTCTTCCCGGAGCCGGTCATCAGCGTGGCCATCGAGCCGCGCACCAAGGCTGCCCAGGAAAAGATGGGCCAGGCGCTGGCCAAGCTCGCCGAGGAGGATCCGACCTTCAAGGTGCATACGGACGAGGAGACGGCGCAGACGATCATCTCCGGGATGGGCGAGCTCCACCTCGAGATCATCGTCGACCGCATGCTGCGCGAGTTCTCGGTGGATGCCAACGTCGGCAAGCCGCAGGTCGCCTATCGCGAGACCATCAAGCGCAAGGCGCACGGCGTCGGCCGCTTCATCCGCCAGTCGGGCGGGCGCGGCCAGTACGGCCACGCCGAAATCGATATCGAGCCCAACGAGATGGGCAAGGGCTTCGAGTTCGTCAACAAGATCGTCGGCGGCTCGATTCCGAAGGAGTACCACGGCGCGGTGGAGAAGGGCATCATCGAGGCCCTCAACAGCGGCGTGTTGGCCGGCTACCCGGTGGTCGACGTCAAGGCCACCCTGGTGGACGGCTCCTACCACGAGGTCGACTCGAACGAGATGGCGTTCACGATCGCCGGCTCGATGGCGGCCAAGGACGGCATGCAGAAGGGCCAGCCGACGCTGCTCGAGCCGATCATGAAGGTCGAGGTCGTGATGCCCGAGGAGTTCATGGGCGAGATCCTGGGCGACCTGTCGTCGCGCCGGGGCCAGATCCTCGGCATGGAAGGCCGGGCGACCATGCAGGTGGTCCGTGCCTACGTGCCGCTGGGCAACATGTTCGGCTACGCCACCGACCTGCGGTCGAAGACGCAGGGGCGGGCCGTGTACAGCATGGAGTTTCA
>DASTJZ010000122.1:0-9608 GCA_035716185.1 Candidatus Dormiibacterota bacterium | reverse complement strand
CAGTGGCGAGCCTTTCCAAATCGCACCGGGAGGGATGGGATCGACGGCATCGGGCCCATCCTTCCATCTCGTGATGCATCGGGCAATCTGCTACCGGACGCTAATGACGTCATCGTCCCCGATAGTCCCAACGGCGTCGTGTGGAAAGTCACCCCGGATGGCAAAACCGCGACGCAGATCGCCGCCGGGATGACCCGGCCGGTAGGGGCGGCCATCGACAGCACCGGTCGGCTCTTCGTCGCCGATGAGGGGGGCGCACTCTGGGTGCTCGACCCGGCCCGGCATCGCTTCGCGACATTACCGACGCCCGACGACGTCCTGGTTGGACGGGATGGTCAGATCTTCGTCAATACGCTGGGCGATAACGCGATCCACATCCTTGACGCGCAGGCCCACCCGGTCTCGGTGCTCTCGGGCATCGACCAGCCGCAGGGGATCGCGCTCGACAACGCCGACAACCTCTACTTCACCGAGTTCAACAAGGGGGTCATCGCGCGGTTGATCCGAACCTTCACGCTGGACTCGCCGCAGGTGAGGCAAACCACCCATGGCACCTTCATCGTCTGTCCCGTTGTAGAGCGCGCGACCGGTTTTCACGACGCGCTCACGCTGGTGAACGGCTCGAGCCCGACAACGGCGATCCTGCAACTGGTTCAACCCGGCACCGACTCATCCGGCGCGCTGGAGGTCAAGACCACAAATCACAGCATCGCGATCACCGTGGGCAACGGTGGGCTGCTGAACCTGACCCAGACGGTCACCCTACCGTGATTCGCTCGCTGGATCAGGTCGGCCCGAACCACTACCGTGTTCCCGGTTCGGTGCCCATCGACGTCTTCGCGAACGAAGCCATTTTGCGGACGTTCGGCGAGGCGGTCTTTCAGCAGGCGAGCAACACCGCTGCGATCCCCGGGGTTGAGTCGGTTGCGCTGATGCCGGATGCGCACTCGGGCTACGGCGCGCCGATTGGTGCGGTGGTCGCCACCAAGAAGACGATCATTCCGATGGTTGCCGGCTACGACATTTCCTGCGGCATGAGCTTTCTGCAGACGAGCATGACTACCGAGCAGCTGGCTGACTGGCGCGTCCGTCGTGGCGTCATCCAGGCGATCGAGCGGCGGATTGCGCTGGGCAAAGAAAAGGCGATCACCCGGATGACCCAGGACCGCTTCGAGCGAATCCTGCGCGAAGGCGCGGAGAGCTATCCGCCGGAAATCCGCGATCGCTTGGAGCGCGTCAAGCTGGAATCGTCGGCGGAGCTGAGTCCCAGAGCGCGACAGCGCGGCGTCGAGACGGTGGGCAGCGTCGGGAGCGGCAACCACTTCATCGAGATCCAGGCTGTCACGGTTCATGACGAGTCATTGGCCCAAACATTCGGCGTTCGTAATGGCGTGGGCGTGATGCTCCACACCGGCAGCCGGGGGCTTGGCCACCAGGTCGCGAGCGAGTTCCTCGCCGAGCTGCAGATGCAGGGCCGGCAGGTAGCGCGTGATCGCGAGCTCGTGTTCATGGAGGCCGACTCCGATGAGGGGCGGCGCTATCTCGACGCGATGGGCGCCGCAGCGAACGTAGCGATCGTCAACCGTTTGCTGATTCTCACCGAGGTCGCCGAGGTGCTCGAGGAGCAGTTTCACGCGTCGACGCATGTCGTGTACGACATCTCGCACAACCTGATCCAGCAGGAAGAGCTCGACGGCCAACGCCACTGGATCCATCGCAAGGGGGCCACCCGGGCATTCCCCGCGGGACACCCAGGACAGGCGAGCCGCTGGAAGCCGACAGGGCATCCCATCATCACTCCCGGTTCGATGGGAACGGCGAGCCACATCCAGGTAGCCCTACCGGGCGCACGCGCCAGTCTGTACTCCATCAATCACGGTGCCGGCCGGCTGTTGTCGCGCGGTGCCGCCAACCGGACCCTCAAGCAGGCTGACGCCGATAAATGGCTTGCGGATCGCGACATCCTGGTGAACACGCGTCACGTGCCGCTCGATGAAAGCGCCGCGGTTTACAAGGACATCGATCAGGTCATCGACAGCATCAGTGGAGCGGGGCTTGCCCGGATCGTGGCCAGCTGCCGCCCGATGGCGGTCATCAAGGGCGCGTAGCCACCCAAACCTATACTTGCCTCGTATGCCGGCGACGAAGGGTGGCCTTGAAGATGTCGTCGCAGCGAACTCGGCGATTTGCGACATCATCGGGCCGCAGGGCAAGCTGACCTACCGCGGCATCGACATCCACGATCTCGCTGAGCACTCCTCATTCGAGGAGACCACCTACCTGCTCTGGTTCGGGAACCTCCCTACCAAGCAGGCGTTGCAGGAATTCAGCGCAGAACTCGCCTCACATCGCGCCCTCCCGGAGCAGGTCCTGACCCTGATGAAGGATTTTCCCCGGAGTGCGACCCCGATGGACGCGCTGCGTACTGCGCTGTCGGCCCTGGCCTTCTATGACCCGCTGGCGCATGAGAGTTCGCGCGAGGCAAACATCGCCAAAGCGATGCGCGTCACGGCCCAGACGGCCACCATCGTCGCTGCTTACGAACAGATTCGCCGCGGTCGCCGGCCCGTCGAGCCCGATAAGGCTGGAAGCCATGCCGAGAACTTCTTACGAATGCTGTTCGGCGCGGAGCCAGACCAGTTATACGTGCGCGCCATGGACCTGGCCCTCGTGCTCCACGCCGACCACGAGCTCAATGCCTCCACGTTCGCGGCTCGCGTCACCGCCGCCACGCTGGCCGATATGTACTCGGCCATCGTTTCGGCCATCGGTGCGTTGGCTGGGCCCCTGCACGGCGGCGCCAACGAGCAGGTGATGAAGATCCTGCAGAAGATCGGCGATCCATCCCGGGTCGACGCCTATGTGACCGAGCGACTGCAGGCGCACCAGAAGATCTCAGGCTTTGGCCACCGCGTCTACCGGACCGAGGATCCGCGGGCCACCCATCTGCGAGAGATGTCTCGGGAGCTTGGCGAGCACGTGGGCAACCTGCGCTGGTACGAGCTATCGCGCAAGGTCGAGGAAACGATGATGCAGCAGAAGCACCTCTACGCCAACGTGGACTTCTACTCGGCCTCGTGCTACTTCACGATGGGCATCCCGATCGACATGTTCACCCCCGTCTTCGCGGTCAGCCGAGTCTCGGGCTGGACGGCCCATATCCTCGAGCAGTACGCCGACAACCGGCTGATCCGGCCGCGGGCTGAGTACATCGGCGAGAAGGACGTCCCCTACGTGCCGGTCGACCGGCGAGTCAAAGCCGCCAGCTAGGAGGCCAACAACTCCGCGAAGAAACTCCGTTATATTTATGGCGCTTATGGAGCTCATCCCCGACAGAGGAGGTCGTTCGAACTCGTCCTTCTGCTAAACGCCTCATTACAGCCGCTGAACGTCATCAGTAAGCGGCGGCTGGTCGTCCTGCTGACCAAACAGCGGGTCACCTTCATTGACGACGAGGCACGGCTGGCGGTTGAGCAGGCCATGGCGCGGCGGTGCTTCGGGGAGGACGTGGTCATCGTCCGGCTCCTTTCCAACATCCAGATCCCGCGTCGCATGCTGCGAGCCAATCGGCGCAATCTCTTGTTGCGCGACGATGGCACCTGCCAGTACTGCGGGAAGCCGTGGCCGTCGTCGCAGCTCTCGGTGGATCACGTGGTGCCCACCTCCCGCGGAGGCGCGTCCAACAGCTGGGAGAACCAGGTGATCGCCTGCCGCCGCTGCAACGGGCGTAAGGGGAACCGCCTCCTGAGCGAGGCCGGCATGCGCCTGATCCGGCCGCCGCGGGCGCTGACGCAGGAGTTTGCCCACCTGATTTTCCTTCGCTACCCGCAGCTCAAGCACGCCTACGACCGGCTGCTCTCCAGCGCACGCGCCATCGCCTGAAAGACCAGAAAGAATCCGCGCGGCCGATCGATGCACCCACGTGCCCTTTCGACTTCTGGGCCTGGTCGCCGCTCCCGACCGGGTGGGGGACATTTGCGGGAAGGCGTTCGGACGCTATGCGGCTTCGGGCGCGGAGGTGACCCTGGTGTGCGCCGGCGGCCGCCCGGACACGGCGCAGTTGCGCCCGTCGGCACGAGCCCTCGGGGTGCGCGACCTGGTCCTCCTGGACTTCGAACCCGACGAGCTAACGGCAAGCGGACTCGAAGCGGTTTTCGCCGACATCATCACCGGGGTTCAGCCCCACGTCGTGGTCGCCGACTCGACGAGCTCGCCGCTCAAGGAGGCCGCGATTGGCGCCTTCGAGCGGGCCCGGCGCGCCGCCGGTGGCAGTGCCGCGTTGCCGGCCAAACTCTATTTCAGGCTGCCTTCTGGAACGCCCGGCATCGGGGTGACCAGCGCGGTGACGGTCGGTGGGGGAGCTTCTCCCGAGCTCTTTGTCCGGGCCTTCCCGCAACCCTGGCTGACCGGGGTTCTGGAGCGGGACCTGTTCGCTGGGATCCCCCAAACGCCGGCCGCTTCCGATCTCGAACGGCTGGCTGGCTAGCTGACCTTCTTGATAGCCAGATTGACACCTTAGATAGAAACAGTTTTAAATGTTCCTGGGTCCAAATAATTAACCCAGGAGGAACGGATGCATCTCATTGTCTTCTTGATCATCGGCGGATTGGCAGGCGCGCTCGCAGGTCGGGTCGTTAGCGGTCACGGCTACGGCATCATCATGGATATCGTTGTCGGCGTCGTCGGCGCATTTATCGGCGGCTGGCTCTTCTCGACGATCCTCGGTGTCGGAACCGGCGGTCTGATCATCAGCTTCATCGCGGCGTTCGTGGGAGCCGTGATCCTTCTCTGGATCGTTCGGCTGGTCGCGGGAGGCCGGGCTCGAGTCTGAGCCGGGTAACGACAGTCAATAGGGGCGGGCGCTCGAGCGCCCGCCCTTTGCTTTTCCTGATCCTGGTCGGGCTGCTGGCGGCCGGTGGCTACACGGCCTACGCCGGCAACGGCGTCTACCAGAACCTGGACAGCGGGAGACAACAGCTGGTCGCCGCGCAATCCGCCATCAAGGTCGCGGGGCGCTCGGGTGACGCCGCGCAGCTCCAGAGCGCCGACGCCGAGCTCAGGAAGGCCGAGCAGGACTTTACGAATGCCGACCATCAAGCGCGACAGGACCCCGCCTTGCGGGTGGCCGGAGGGTTGCCCGGCACGGGACGGCAGCTGGATGCCACCGCCCACCTGGCGGCCATCGGCGCCGACCTCAGTCGTGCCGGACAGGGAGCGGCCACCGTCGCCATCCAGCTGGCTGCCCTCAAGCAGCAATATGCTGGACGACCGCTGACGGCCGACGACCTGCGGGCGCTGCTCCAGCAGGCGCAAGCCATCGCCACGACCTACAAGGCGTCGATCTCGAGCATCGGTGAGCAGCTCAAGGCGGCGCATGACGAGCGGGCGCGGGTGACGACCACCGACTTACTGCCCCAGCTCCAACATGCCTATGACGACGTCGATCAGGCCCTTACTTCCGCGGATACGGCGTTTCTCCGCTACCAGGATGTTCGCGGCGTCCTCTCGGACCTGCTCGGCACCCAGCTTCCCGCCTAGTCTCGTCCACCACGTGCCAGGTGCGCGACCGCTTTGTAACGCACCCCGTTACAAAGCCACCGGATAATTTCGGCAATGGCCGTCGCCCGAAATGCATTGCGCAAGGGCCGGCAGCGCTCCCAGGATCCGGCCGAGAGTCTCATCAACCTCAGTAATGAGCGGCTCACCGGTCTGTTCCGCTGGACGCTGCTGATTTTCGCTGTCATTCTCAACAACCTCAACGCCCAGCCCGGATACGACCTGGGCCGGATCAACGCCATCCTCGCGGCCTGGGGCGTCGTGTGTCTCACGACGCTGCTGCTCCTCTACATGCATCACCGGCCGGGCAAAGCGTTCAGCTATACGACGACCGCCGTCGACATGGTGGTCGCCACCATGATCACGTACGCCTCGGGCGGTTACACCAGTCCGTTCGCGGCGCTGTTCTTTCTCGTGATCACGGTGTCGGCGTTGCGTTTTGGTGCCGCCGGTTCCGTGCTCTGTGCCCTGCTGGTTGCGGCGCTGTACCTGACCGCCGGAGCGGTTGCCCCGCTACAGCAAGGCCGGTACTTGGTGACCATCTCTTCGGAACGGGTGGTCATCCTGCAGCGTATGTTCCTCTTCGTTGTGGTCGCGGTGGTTGGTTCCGTCATGGCCCGGGCGGTCTCAGCGCATCAGGAGCTGGTGACACGCCGCGATGTCGAAGCCAAGCTCATGACGGAGGTCAACATGGCGCTGGCCAATGCGATCGAGGCCAAGGACAGCTACACCCGCGGACACTCCGAGCGGCTGGCGAAGATCGCCGGCGCGTGCGCGGAACGGATGGGCCTGTCCCGGGATGATGTCGCGGCTGTCCGCCTGGGGGCGATCCTCCACGACGTGGGGAAGATCGGCATTCCCGATCGCATCCTCCGCCAATCGATGGCGCTCACCGAAGACGAGATGGCGTGGATGCGCCGGCACCCGCAGATCGGCGCCGACATCATCGGTCCGGTTGAGGGGCTTCACCACGTCGCGCCATTGATCCGGCATCACCACGAGAAGTGGGACGGCACGGGATATCCCAAGGGCCTCAAGGGTGAGGAGATTCCCCTCGGTTCGCGCATCATCGCGGTGGCGGATGCCTTCGAGGCCATGGTGGCCGACCGGATTTACCGCCCATCCCTGGGACTGAGTAAAGCGCTCGAAGAAATCAAGGGTGGACGCGGGTCACATTTCGATCCGCAGGTCGTCGATGCCTTCCTGGACCTGATCGCGACGGACACGGTGCATCTGCCGCTGCCGACAAAGGACCAGGGCCAGAAGCCGCTGCCCGCGCGCCCGGAAGAGCTGGCCCAGCCCGCCGCGTAGCCCTCCGGTACCGTACTCGTCAGTGGAAGTCGCCTCTGGCATCTTTCGCCTCGAGCTGCCCATGCCCTTCGAGCTCCGGCATGTCAATGTGTTCCTCCTCCGCGACCGCGAGGGTTTCACGCTCATCGACACCGGTCTGCAGACCGAGGAATCACGCCAGGTCCTCAATCAAAAACTCGACAGCCTGAAGGTTCCGATCGACCGAATCCGCCGGATCCTGATCACGCACATCCACCCCGACCACTTCGGTCTGGCCGGCGAGCTCCGCGAGCGCGCTCAGGCCGAGCTCGTCATCCATCGATTGGAAGTCGCGCTGATGGAGCCGCGCTACGCCAAAGCCGAGGACCTCGTCCATGACGTCGCTGCGTGGCTGAGCAAAAATGGTGTTCCGGCGGCCGACGCTGACTTCATCAAAAGCGCGTCGATGGCCGCCCGCGAATTCGTCAAGGTCGTCGAGCCCGACACGCTTCTCGAGGGCGCCGAGCGCCTCCCCATCGATGATTCTGAGCTCGAGGCCGTGTGGACCCCTGGCCACTCGCCGGGTCACTGCTGCTTCTACTGGCCCGCCCGCCGGCTGCTGTTCTCTGGCGACCACCTGCTGCCGAAGATCAGTCCGAACATCGGGCTGCATCCACAATCCGGAGCCGATCCACTCGATGACTATTTGCAATCACTCGCGCGCATCGAGAAGCTGGACATCCAGCTCGTCCTGCCGGCCCATGGCGATCCATTTCAGGACCATCGGGATCGCGTGAGGAATATCCGGGAGCATCACGATCAACGCAAGGCGGCGCTGGTCGAGTTCGCCCGCGACGGCGCCAGGACCGGTTGGCAGCTCGCCGGCGAGCTCTTCCACGGCATCCGCGACCGCAACGTCTTTCAGCAGCGGCTGGCGTTGCAGGAAACGCTGGCACATTGCCAATCGCTGGCGATGGAGGGTCGTCTCCGCAAGCAGGTCAGCCGCGAGCTGGTGACCTGGAAAGCGGCTTAGCCCGCTGCTCAATCTCCTCGACGAAGTCGACGATCAACCGCAGCACGGTTTCGAACTGTTCCGAATGGAACTGATGCCCCGCCGGATCGAGAACCTGCAGTCGCGCGTTCGGTAGTCGGCGCGCCAGTTCCTCACCACGGTCGAACGGCACCATCCGATCCTGCCGGCCATGCAGAACCAGAACCGGCTGCTGGATGTCCGCGAGCCGATCACACACGTTGTGCGTGCGTGCCGCCTGGTCCTGCCCAACGATGGCGTGCAGCGGCATCTTGCCAAAGTGCTTCGCGTCTTCGGCCACCCAGTCGCCGTGGTCGAGGATGAACCGCGGGTCGTAGAGATTTGCATACCGACGCAAGGGATGATCGGCCAGCCCAGGGATCGCAGCCCCTTCGCTTGTTGATAACCGTTCGCCGCCGCACGAGGTCGCGCCCAGGATCAGGCTGCGAACCGCATCCGGATGCCGTAGTGCCAGCTGCTCCAGGATCATTCCTCCGAGGGAGATACCGAACCAGTGCGCCGACGTCTCGCCGGCAGCGTGCAGCACGGTGAGCGCGTCATCCGCCATCAACGCGGTGCTGTAGGCCGATTTCGGTTTGTCCGATTCGCCTGCGCCGCGATTGTCGAAGGCGATGACCTTGAATCGCTCGGCGAGGGGAGGGAGGTATCGCCACCACGCGCCCTCGATGCTGGAGGTCTTTCCACCGACGAGCACGATCGGTGGACCGGCGCCCGCGACAACGAAGTTCAGGCGGGTGCCATCCGGCGCTGTGGCCATCATGACGGCATTACGATGGGATCGATATGGCAGGCGCGCCGCCACCTGGCGGAAGCAGCAAGGTTCCCGAACCGGCGTGGCGGACGCTGCAGCGGCTCGACCCGGATGTGGAGGCGAGCGTGCTGACGCTGGCCGCCTGCCTGGCGTTGGCCGAGCAACGGTTTCAGATGCTCTTCGAGGATGTGCTGCCGCGCTTCGGCGAAACGACCGATGATCTCAGCAACGAGGCCGATGTTCTGGCCGATGCGCATCATTCGCTGACGCTCCTGCAGGAAAGTCTGCACGCGACCTCGCGCCGGATGCTGGACGTTCTCGATCGCGTCAGTCGCGAGCTGGGGGAGTAGCGGCTACACGCCCTGGCGGTCCAGCCGTTCCCAGGGTGGGTGCTCGCTGCCGAGATCGCGCTTGATGTCGGTCGCGCGGTCGACGTTCTCCAGGCTGTCTTCGTCCGAGCGCGGCGGCTGCACCTGCCAGGGCGCCGGATCGTAGCGCGAGTGGCGCACCGGCGGTCGAAAACCCCAGTTACGCTTTGGCATCACGCCCGACGTCTGCCGCAACCGGAGCGGTTCGGCCATCGGCGTGTCGTACTCGAGCTCGCCACCCCCGGGCCGGAGCGCCAGCACCAGGCCGGCGCCAACGACAACGATGACCCAGGCGCCCATGATGATGACCGACCAATCGACCAGGCTCATCGATTGGCATTGTAGGTGAGAATTTGAGCATGGACCACTCGGAGCGAGAGCCGACAGCACCACTGGTCGGCGTCCGGGTGCTCGAAATCGGCAACTACATCGCGGGCCCCTTCTGCGGCATGCAGCTTGCCGACCTGGGGGCGGACGTCATCAAGATCGAGTCGCCGGAGGGCGGCGACATCGTTCGCCAGACCGGCCCCTTCAAAAACGGGCAGAGCGGGACGTTTGCCCGCATCAATCGCAACAAGCGGTCGCTGGCGGTCGACCTCAAGGATCAACGCGC
>DASTJZ010000121.1:0-33333 GCA_035716185.1 Candidatus Dormiibacterota bacterium | reverse complement strand
ATGTCGACGATATTCGACTCGCCCCGGGCGCCTGGCTGGGGCAGCACGCCGCCAACGACGATCCGGTCATAGGCCGCCAGGATGGCCCCCGCCACCACCATGATCAGGCTCCAGAGCAGCACCTCGCGAGCGGCGAAGTCCTGGTTGAAGGCCGCCTTCAGGGCTGCCTGGAGCGCGATCATGCCCAGCACGAAGATGGCCACGCAGAGCATGGCTCCCTCCGCGCCGTCGTAGGCAACCATCCAGACGATCAACAGGATGTAGGCGGCATAAATGCTGGTGCTACTCCCGACCCCACCAAAAACGAAGAGCACCAGGAAGTAGCTGACCGTATCGATCAGGGTCAGGGCGCGACCAATTCGAAGGATGGCAGTGTCGTCGGCGCGCGAAATCGCGATCATGCCCCAGGCGTTGTAGATCGCGACCCATACCAGGACGGCGCCGAGCCCAACCGAGCTCTTCGGGGGAACCGCCAGCGAGAGAACGGCGGCGAACAGCAGGCCCGGCCAGCGGACGACCGTTCCCAGGCGCGCCAGCTGGCGAATGGAGGTGGCGTTCAAACGCGGACGCCTCGCCGCCTCGAGTCCCAGGAACGAGAGCGTTCGCAATCCCCGACCTCCGCCCTGCCCCCACAGGGTGGCCTCATTCTACTGGCGGTTCTCGGCGTTGTCGATATGCTCAGGCCGCCCATGGAAGGCAAGCAGACGCTGATCATCGACGGCGACGACACCCTCTGGGAAAACAACATCTATTTCGAGCAGGCGATCGAGGACTTCATCGACTTCCTGAACCACTCACGGCTGAGCCGGTCACAGGTACGAGCCGTGCTCGACGAGGTCGAGCATCTGAACACCCGGGTCCATGGCTACGGTTCCGCGGCATTCGCGCGAAACCTGCAGGACACCTTCGAACGCCTGGCTGAGCGCGACCTTCAGCCAGGCGATCTGGACCATATCATGGGTCTGGCCCGGCGGATCGTTCGTGAGGAGCTCGAACTCTTACCAGGCGTTCCGCAGACGCTGGACGTCCTCAAGGACCGCCACCGCTTGCTCCTCTTCACCAAAGGTGAGCTCGAAGAACAACGACTGAAGGTCGAACGATCGAGGCTTGCGGACCGATTCGGCCGGGTCACGGTGGCTCGAGAAAAGAACGTGGCGTCCTATCGAGAGTTGTTGCATGACAACGCCGTCGATCCCCGAAGCGCCTGGATGATCGGGAACTCTCCCAGGTCGGACATCCTGCCGGCGCTCGAGGTCGGTCTTGGTGCGGTCTATATCCCGCATGCGCACACCTGGAGTCTCGAACGCGCCGCGGTTCCGGCCGAGCATCCCCGTCTCATCGTTCTGCGCGCGTTTGCCGAGCTGACGGAGCATTTTTAGCGACCGGCCTCCGGGGCGTTGTAACTAGGCGCCGATCAGGGTTCGAACCTCACCACCATCCCAACCGGCGAAGGCGATCCGATGATTGTTGGTGTCGGCGATATACAGCCCCTGCTCCCCGGCGGATACGCCGCCTGGTTCGCGAAACGACGCGACCGACGCAGGTCCGTCAGCGCGGCCGGCGTGACCGCTTCCCAGCCAGCTCGTCACCGTTCGGCGTCGCGGGTCGATCCGCTTGATTTTGTTGTTGTAGCTGTCAGCCAGGTAAAGCCGGCCGTCGTGAGACTCGATCCCGAGCGGATGCTGCAGACGGACGACGTCGCCTTCGCCGTCCTGGTCGCCGAACACGAAGAGATCCTGCCCCACGATGGTGGTGACGAGGTTGGCCGCGAGGTCGATGTCGCGAACGGCGCTAACTTCAGAGTCGGCGACGAACAGATGGTTGTCGATCAAGGTGAGGCCGCTCGACTGCGCAAACCATGCCTGATCGAGGAGTCCATCGCGCAGCCCCTCCCGTCCGGTACCGGCGAGGGGCGCAACGGTCTCGGTGTCGAGGTCCAGGGTCCAGATCTGGTGCAGCCCGGCCATCGCGATGTAGAGGGTTCGACCGCGAAGCGCGAGGTCCCAGGGCGAGCTCAGCGGCGTCGCGAGGCCGGGTCCGCCACCAGCCTCCAGCGCCTGGGCCCCGGTCCCGGCAACCGTTCGCACGGCGCCAGTTTTGAGATCCACCGACCGGATGGCGTGGTTCTCGGTATCGGCGACATACAGCACCCCTTCTGTGAGCGCTATCCCCTGTGGCTGCTGAAAGGCCGCGGAAGCAGCAGGGCCATCCACGAGCTCGGGCCGGCCGCTGCCGAAGGACTGCCGCACCGATCCATCGAGACCGGCAACAACGATGCGGTGGTGGTTGCTGTCGGCAATCACGAGCATGTCGGACGCCGCCACGACTTTGCCGGGGAAGCTCAGCGTACGATCGGGCTCGCGTAGCTCCTTGATCGGAATCGCTTGCGCCCCCGCATCGAGCAGGTCGCGAGCCTCGAAGTCCTTCAGCATGCCGCTCACCAGCGCATCGAGCTGTTCGAAGGGCAGCTCGCCCTCGTGCTTGCCGACGACGCGCCCCCTCGGATCGATGAACACGAGCGTCGGCCAGGCCCGCCCGCCGAACCGCTGCCAGGTAGCGAAGTCACGGTCGTTGACGACCGGATGCTCGATGCGGTAGCGAAGCACGGCCTCGCGAAGGTTTGCCGTAGGCCGCTCGGCTGGAAATTTCGGTGAGTGCACGCCGATGACGATCAGCCTGTCGCCGTACGCCCGCTCGATCTTCCGCAACTGCGGAAACGTATGCATGCAGTTGATTCAGCAGAAAGTCCAGAAGTCGATGATGGCCAGCCGCCCGCGCAGGTCGGCGATCCGGAGGGGCCGAGTGACGTTGAGCCAGTCGAGCCCTTCTGGAAATTCGGGCGCCCGCACGCTGGCGGCGTCGGACCGCATGCCCACGCCCCAATCCTAGAGGCGGCGATCGAGCGCCAGAATCCAAAAGGTTACAATATGACTAACACAATGTCGGTAATCGGTAGTACCCTGAGCGCGCTACGAAGCCATCGCCCGCCGGCCTGGCTCTCGCGGCGCAGCGTGCTGGTCGTCCTGGCGACGGCTGCGATCGCGAGTGTGAGCCTGGCAGCGAGCGCGGTCAGCGACCGAGGCCGCTCAGGACCATCGAGCGCCGCTATCAGCCAGCAGCAAATCGACGACCGGCAGATCAAGGCTGCCGCGAGCGCGCTGCTGGCGCGCTACAAGGTCGATCCCCAGGCTCTCCGCACGCTCGGCGCCAACGCCTTGAGCAGCGGCCGCAACGACGCCACCGTGGCCGCCTTCCTCCGGCTGCGCTGGATCGGTCGGATGGATCCCCAGCTCGAGCGCTATGGCGCTCAGCTTGACGCCGGCGGCCCCACCCAGCTGGCGCTTGCTGCCGCGGGCACGCAGTACTACAGCGAGCTCATCCATAAGGCGCTTCTGCAGCTAGGACCCCAACGGCTGGTCGTCGTATCCCTGCAGGCGCAGCGGCTGCTTGCCTACGACCACCGCCAGGTCCTGGTGGACACGATGGTGACGACCGGCCGATCGGCACTGCCGACCGATGTCGGCGCCATGCACGTCTGGAAGAAGGACTCACCCTGGACGATGAAGTCGCCCTGGCCCAAGGGCTCGCCCGACTGGTATCCCGATACCAAGGTTCAGATGGTGGTCTGGTTCACCACGACGGGCGAGGGTCTGCACGATGCCAGCTGGCAACCGGCGGGCACCTTTGGCCCCGGCTCCCAGAATGGCCCCTACGCCAGCCATGGTTGCATCCACCTGCCAGCGGCGTCCGAAACCTCCCTGTTCAACTGGGTCGCGATCGGGACCCCTGTGGTCGTCATTCCCGGTGACGGGTCGCCGCTCGCCGCCCAGCTGGCGCAGCAGTCGGTGGACGCGATGGGAAACCCGATCGCCGGCGTCCGGGGCGACTGAGAACCCGGAACTTTTTCCCCTAGACACCGTCATATCTCACGAGGGCTGGTGATGACGCGTCTGCTTGCGTCGATTTGGCTGGTTATGGCTCTATGCCTTGCCGGCTGCGGATCATTGCCGGCGACCTCGCTCAACAGCGGGATTCAAGGCATGGTCCAGGTCGGACCGACCTGCCCGGTGGAGCGCATCAACTCCCCCTGCCCGCCGCGCCCGCTGGCGACGACAGTCGTCGTCCGCAACAGCCAGGGCAATGAAGTCAAGCGATTCCACTCGGCCGGCGATGGCAGCTTCAAGGTCGACCTGGCGCCAGGTAGCTATACCCTGGTTGGGCTGCCGATCGGTGCGAGTTTTCTGCCCCGTCCCATCCCCACCACCGCGACGGTGGCGGGGGGAACCTACACGACGGTCAACGTCGAGTACGACAGCGGCATTCGCTGACATCGCGCGACGCTCGCTGCGGTAACGTCAGCAGCGTGCGCATCGGTCTCATGATCGAGGGCCAGGAAGGGTTGACCTGGGAGCGATGGGTTCGCATCGCTGATCGTGTCGAGTCACTCGGCCTCGACTCGCTCTGGCGCTCCGACCATTTTGTCAGCCTCAACGGCCACCCCGAGCTCCCGGCGCTGGAGTGCTGGACCTCGCTGACCGCTCTGGCGCAGCGGACTCAGCAGTTACGCTTCGGACCCCTGGTCAGCCCGATGACGTTTCGCCACCCAGCCCTACTGGCGCGGATGGCCGCGGCCGTCGATGCGCTGTCGGCCGGGCGGCTGGTGTTGGGCCTGGGCGCCGGCTGGAATGAGCCGGAGCACCGCATGTTCGGCATTCCGATGCCGCCGGTCGGCGAACGGATGGACCGGCTCGAGGAGGGCATCGCCGTGATCAAGGCGTTGTGGACTGGCGGTCCGGTTGACCTGGAGGGGCCACACTATCCGCTGCGCCATGCCGTTGCCCATCCCCGCCCGGTGCAGCAGCCCGGGCCACCCGTCCTGATTGGCGGTGACGGCGAAATCCGCCTACTCCGGATCGTGGCGCAGCATGCTGACGAGTGGAACAGCCACGCCCATGACCCGCAGATCTATCGGGCCAAGCGTGCGCGTCTGGAAGACCACTGCCGGGCAGTGGGGCGTGAGCCTGATACGATTCGCCGCTCCTGGATGGGCGGAGTCCTGATCGGCCGCGATACTCGCGATGTAGCGGAGCACGGCCGCTGGATGCAGTCCTTTCTTCCGGCCCTCGATGGCGTCGACCCCGACGAGGCGGCCGCGGCATTGCGCGAACGCGGCTGGTTGGTCGGCACGCCGGACGACGTCGCCCACCAACTGGAAGCATGGTCGGCCGAAGCCGTCCAGCGGGTCATGCTGCAGTGGTTCGATCTCGACAACGTCGAGGGGCTCTCATTGCTCGCTGAGGTACAGCACTAGCCCGAGGACGGGCTGACGGTTCCGCTGGGCGACGGCGACGGCGACGGCGTGGTGATCGGCGTGGGCGCCGGCGTTGCCGTCGCAGCCGGTGTGGCTGGCGGTCCGGTCTTGGGCTGTGTAATCGTGCCAAGCGTCGGCAGCTGGGGTTGGGTCGGATTTTCCGGCGGTGCATTCAGCAACCCATAGGCGAGCACGACGGCGACGACCACAGCAAGGGCGGCGGGTACCAGGTCTGCCGGACTGGCGCGCTGCGGGCGGTCCCCGGTATTCTGCGCCGAGCGCCGATAGATCTGGCGGTAGGGAGTCAGCTGGATTCCCTCGGCGGCGAAGCTGGCCCATGGGGCGCTGGCAAAGACCCAGGCCTCGAAGAGCAGCATGATGGCCAGGATGCCGGTGGCGATGGCCGGCGCGGCGATCACCATGACGATGGCGGCCAGCGCGGCAAGACCAGCAAACAACGATTCCGTCGCGGACGATCGGATCGCGGGCCAGAGCCGGCTGCCACCTTCCTTCTGCTTCGGGGTGCGGAGAAACGCAGCCTTTCCGCTGATCAACCCGCGGACGACGGCGAGGGTGTCAACCCAGCTCAGGGCAAACCAGATACCGAGTGCGCGCAAGGCATCCCCCCAGGTCGAATGCTCCGCGCGGCGCAAGGCCCACAGCCCGCGCAGCACGCCGGTGACCAGGAACGCGAGCGGCACAACGAGCACCGGCCCGGTGATCTCGCGAATCGGGAGCCGGTGGTGCATCACGGCGGCGACAGCCGTGAGCACCAGAAGGAACGTAAAGACGGCAGTCAGCAGGTCGCCAAACCAGTGGACGCTCCCGGCCAGGTACTGGATTCGCTGTCCGAAAGTCAGGCGGAGACGATGGGGGAGGAAGGGAACGAGCTCGCGCCACCAGCGGCGAAGGATCTGGATGCCACCCAGCGCCCATCGATACCGCTGTTTTTTCAGGCCGTCGAAGTCCAGCGGCATCAATCCCTGTCCAAATGGGGTTGGCACGTAGATGCCGACGGCTCCCTCGCCCAGCATGCGCAGGCTCGCTTCGGCGTCTTCGGTGATGATCTCCTGGTTCCAGCCACCAATGGAATCGAAGGCCGCACGGCGGATCAATCCCATCGTTCCGGCGAAGATGATGGCGTTGCGGTTGGCGCGAGCCGGCATGGTCACGTCGAAGAAGTAGCGATAGCTGTAATAGAGGCCGCGGAGATATCCGCTGTCCTTCCAATCGCGATAATCCTGGGGGGTCTGCACGAAGCCGACGCGCTCGTCAGCGAAATGGCCAACCGTGGCTTTGAGGAAATTGGGCTTGACGATGTAGTCGGCGTCCACGATGGCGAGGATGCTGACGTCCTTCGGTAAGCGGCGGGTGGCCTCGTTGAGCGCACCCGCTTTGTATCCCGGCCAGGGCTCCAGGTGTATGAAGGCAAACCGGGGGCCAAGCTCCTGGCAGAGCTTCTCCAGCGCTCCCCACACCTTTGGATCCTTGGTGTTGTTGTCGACGACCTGGACGATCACGTCGGGATAGTCGAGCTGCTGCAGCGCCGTCAGCGTCTCGCGCATCACCTCGACCGGCTCGTTGTAGCAGGGGACCTGGATGGCGACCTTTGGACGATACGACCCGTCGGCCAGGTGCTCGCTGCGGGTGCGACGGCTGAAGACATCAAGGATCTCGAACAGGTAGTAAAGGCTTAGGGCCAGCGCGAAGGCCTCGAGCAAAAGCAGCACCAGGGAGGCGGCGACGCCAACAAGGCTCAAGCGATCGACAAACGGCAGCAGCCCTGCATACACGAGGTAGGAAGCGGAAGCGAGGCTGGCGGTGGCGAACAGCTGGGCCGCGAGCGTGCTCCAGCGCCGGAAGAGCAAGCGGACCAGGGCCAGGGCCACGATGGCCGCGATCGGAAGAACCACGGCGGCCGTTCGATCTCCCGCGATCACCCCGGTCAGCCAACCAGCTGCTCCCAGGATCACCAGCCCAACCGGCAAACCGACCCACACTGGCGACCGGATCAGCCGGCCAGCCATGACCGTGAAGGTCGTGATCACCGACGCCAGCGTGAAGAAGAGCGCCAGCTCGATCAGCATCTCACTGAACTACCCTGACACAGACGCGTACCGTCGCGCTAGCGTCCGCTTTGAAGCAGGCTCGTGATCAATTTGGCCTGCTGCGTCAGCAGATGCGGGGCCAGGAACTCGCGCCGCACCCGCGCCTTACCTGCTTGGCCGAGCCGATCCCCGCTGGGGGGGTCGCTCAGGAGCCGAACCACCGCTCCCCCGAACGCGGCCAGGTCCCGAGGGTCATCGATCAGCACCCCGCTGCGACCATCCTCGATCTGGTCCTGTATGCCGCCAACCCGGCTGGCCACTACCGGCCGACCTTTCCACATGGCCTCGGCCACCGTCAGCCCGAATCCCTCGCGCAGGCTCTTCTGGACCGCGATGTCGGCACGACGCTGCAAGGCGTTGACGATGGCCGCATTCTCATCGATGTCCTCGGTGGGCAGGCGGGCGAGATGGATCCGTTCCTGGGTCTCTCGCGGCAGCCCGTGCCAACGAGACTCCAGGTCGCGGAATACCTCCGCTTCTTCGGGATCGTCGGCGACATCGCTCAGGCCCGGCCCGGCCAGAATCAAGTGTCCGTCGGCGCGCGGGGCTACGAACTGGGAGAAACCCTCGGTGACGCCCTGCGGATCCTTGAGCCGGTCCCAGCGGGAGACCTGGATGACCAAACGCGCGTCCGCGGGCGCTTTTTGGCTGGGCGAGAGTTCGGTCTGGCGGCGAATGCGCGATGGGGAGCCATCTCGCAGGCGAAACGACGGCTCGCCACTGACCGCGCCGTCGGCCATGATGCCGGTGGCAACGAGGATCGCGGCGACCGTATCCGAGGACAGCTCCTCGTTCTTGGGCGTGAAGGCGTCGATCGCCGGAGGGATGATCGCCACCCGCGTCTGTTCCAACCCTTCCCAAACGTAGGCGCGACGGGAGAAGACGACGGCCTGGGCCGCTTGAACGTATGGCAGCAGGAACCGCCAGGCGCCCCGCGCCACGTCGTTTGGAGTGTCGATGCCGATGTGGCATCGCCAGATGACGCAGAGGCCACGGCGGACCAGTTCGGGAATCAGACCGGCTGGCTGCGGATCGTGGATGATCGCCACGTCGCCGGCGCGGACCTGGGCGGCAAGGGCAGCGGCATTGCCGCCCAGCGTCTGCTCGTACTCGCGGCGCTCGTCCTCGGTGATGCCGGCACCATCGCCGGCGACACCGTGCAGGAGTGCGTGCAGTCGCTTGGTGAAAGCAAAGAATGGTGTTCCACCCTTGATCACCAGCCAGCGGACATCCATGCCAACCCCTCGCTCATAAGGGATCTCCCAGGCGAGCATCTCGGCGACCCCGCCGCCCCGAGCGGTGGAATTGACGTTCCAGATCGTTCGATCTCCGAGCTGTGACCTCGCGTCAATCATGGTCCGCTCAAACGCGTCCCACTCGGCAGGCTCGAGCACGTCACGGAAGGGCTCGATCGATGTGGCGCTCAGCGCAGCGTTGCTGAGCTCAGGCGGCATCGCGCGAGGAGACCCCGTCGGCGGTGGCCGACTTCATTCGTGGCCACTGGTAGCCGTCGAGCAGCTCGAGCTTGGCCCTGTCGACGGTTGTCCAGTCGTCGTTGAGAATTCCTCCTGTGTCACCCGAGTCTGGATTCCAGGACCAATAGGTATAGCTGAGCCCGCTGGCTTTCAGGAAGTCGACCAGCTCATGCTGCCAGATCCCCTCGCGATCCTGCCCAACCGATCGGCCGCCAAATTCTCCGACGAGGACGGGCGCGACCTGCTCGCTGTGCAGCCATGCCCAGTGTCGATGCCAGACCGACGGCAGATTCTTTGGGAAGTCCGGCGCCTCGAACCAGGTCTGCGGGTATACCTCTGGTCCGTAATCGTGGGCGGAGTACACGAGTCGATCGGGACGCGACAGACGGATAGGGTGATCGCGGGCGCCCTCGAGATTGCCGCCCCACCAGTACGAATCGTTATGGAATCGCTCGGTTCCCTCGACGATGATCAGCCAGTGGGGGTTGGCATCGAGGATGGCATTGCCGGCCCGCTGGGCGGCCAGCCGCCAGTCGGTGCGGGGATTGCCGTCACCCCAGGTTGCCGATCCATGGGGTTCGTTGTGCAGGTCGGCGCCGATCACCGCCGGCTGCGAACGGTAACGCTGTGCCAGCATCGTCCAGTCGTCGATCCAGCGCCGCTCCGACACTCGATCGGTGTACCAGAGCTCGCTCTGCGCATCGGCTGTCGGTCGGTGCCGGCCGAGCACGATCACGAGATGTCGTCGGCCGGCTCCATCGATGATGCGGTCCATCACCTGCAGGCCGTTGAGGCCCTTGAGGTCAGCGTTCTTCGCGAAATCGATCGAGGTTGGTACGCTCGCCGGTTGCAGCAGCTCATTGCTGTAGGGCAGCCGGATCGCGTTGAAGCCGGTGGTCACGATCTGATCGAGCATGTCCTGCCAGTTCCGCGTCCATAAACCGCGCGGCGCGAAGATGGAGGTTTCCATGCCGAACCAGTTCACGCCCGTCAGGCGGACTTCGTTGCCCTGGTCATCGACGAGCTTTCCAGCCTGGGCGCGAATCGGCCCGGGAGCGGACCGCGGGGTCGCCGAGCGGCTGGTGCCGGCCGGCGCTGTACAACCGGCCAGCAGCTCCGGTATCGAGATGGCCGCCGTGCTCGCGCCCACCGCCGCCATCCCGCGGATGAACATCCGCCGAGTCAGGCGTGCGTCGCCGATCCTATCCGTAGTTGATCATCACGTTTTTGATCTGCGTGTAGTTGGCGAGCGCCTCGACGCCCTGCTCGCGCCCGAAGCCGCTCCGCCGGTAACCGCCAAAGGGCAGGCCGATGCTCCCTTCGACGCTGTAGGCATTGATTCGCACCTGGCCGGATTTGACGGCGGTAGCAACCTCGAGGGCTTTGCTGAGGTCTCGGGTCCAGATACCGGTGACCAACCCATACGGGGTGCCATTGGCGATGGCGATCGCCTCGTCGACCGACTCAAAGGTGGTGACGGTGAGGACCGGGCCGAAGATCTCTTCCTGCTCGAGCAACGAGCCGCGTCCCACGTGATCCAGAAGGGTGGGCTCGATGAAGTAGCCGCTGGCCAGATCTGGGGACGTCGCCCGACCGCCGCCCGTCACCGCTCGGGCGCCGTCCTTGCCTCCGGCCTCGATATAGCCGAGGACGCGCCTCATCTGCCGCTCGCTGACCACCGGCCCCATATCGGGATTATCGAGGCCGCGACCCAGGCGGATCCTCGAGATGCGCTGCGCCAGGAGTTCGACGAAGCGGTCGTGGGCCGACGCTTCCAGTAGCAGCCGGGTGGGCGCCGTACAGGTTTGCGCGGCGTTCTGCATCAGTGTCGTGGCGGACGAGGCGGCGGCTCGCTCCAGGTCTGCGTCGCCGAAGACGATGTTGGGTGATTTGCCGCCCAGCTCGAGGGTAACGGGCACCACGTGATCGGCGGCGGCTTTCATGATGGCGATTCCGGTTGGAACCGAGCCCGTGAAGGTGATGTGGCTGATATCGGGATGCGCGACGAGCGCGGCGCCGGTCTCCCGGCCCCCGGTCACGACGTTGAAGACGCCGGGGGGCAGGCCGGCGTCCCGCCCGAGTGCAGCCAGGTGGACGATGCTGAGCCCCGCCTCCGCGGCAGGCTTGGCGACCACGGCGTTACCACAGGCCAGGGCCGGCGCGATGCCTCGCGAGGCCAGTCGAAGCGGGTAGTTCCAGGGTACGATCTGCGCCGAGACCCCAAGCGGCTCACGCAAGGTGAAGTCGACGAACCCATGCCCCAGCGGGATGCTGGAGCCGAAGACTTTGTCTGCTACTCCAGCGAAAAATTCGAAGTAACTCGCCGCCGCCGCCACATCGTCCTCGGCCTGTCGCAGCGGCTTGCCGACATCGAGGCTCTCCAACTCGGCAAACTCCTGGGTGCGTTCGCGCAACAGGGTCGCGAGCCGGTTCAACATCCGGACGCGACGAACCGGCGGTAGCCCGGGCCAGCCGTCATCGATCGCGGCCCGCGCCGCGCTCACCGCAGCGTCGATGTCGGCGAGGTCGCCAGCGGCAACGTTTGCGAACGATGCCGCGGACGAGGGGTCGATGGCCTCGAAGGTCTTGGCAGAACGAGCCCAGGTGCGCTCGCCATTGATGAACATCCGGCCGTCGATCGTTGCCCCTTGCACCGTCTTAGGGTACGAGTAAATTGAAACTGGTTGTCACGACAACCGGGAGGCCAGGACAACGACAAGCCATGACGAGACACCATCTTCGTGATTACCTGACTAGCAGGCGCAATCTCTGGGGCTGCGCCCTCGCGCTGGTCGGTGCAGGCCTCGCCGTGGCCGACCCGGTCGGGCCGGCCGGCTTGGTCTTAGTGGTCGGCTTCTACCTACTCGGTGCCGCGGCGGCGGCACCCAGCAAGGTTGCCAGCCGGTATGGGTTCGACCCGAAGCAGGTCGAAAAGGCGCTGCAGGAGGAGATCGGGGCGGTCAGCGGGCGGGTGCCCCCCGAGGCCATCGTCCGCATCCAGCGGATCGAGCTCATCCTCAGAACGCAGGTCCTTCCCGGGATCGACCACCTGCCACTTGGGTCGCTCGAGCTCTACCTGATCGAACGGACGGCCCGTGACTACCTGCCCACGGCGGTCGAACGCTACCTCCGGCTGCCGCGGGACTATGTCTCGCTCCAGCCAGGCAGCCGCGGCTCAACCCCGCTTCAGGTGCTTCTGGATGAGCTCAACCTGCTCGAGGGACAGATGCGCCGGGTCGCCGACGTCGTCCAACGCGCGGACATGGACCGCTTGCTCGCGCATCGCCGATTTTTGAAGGATCGTTTCGGCGCCGCAGACGCCTCACACTGATGTGGTCGGCCGCCGGATGATCGGTCGGACGGACGCCGGCAGCAGCCGCCAGATCCCAAGCCCGAGACCAATCAGCAGCAGGAAGGGCAGCAGGAATCCGGCAACAATCAGCATCCCACCGACTACCGATACGAAGGTTTGACCGGCGGTCCCGAGAGCAGTCCCCAGGCCGCTGCGATCCCACAGACTCGGCTCCGACGGGGTCGGCGCCACGGTGAAGAGCCGGACCGTGATGGTCGAGTAAACGGTTTGCTGGTCGAGGTAGCGAATCCGGGCCTCGATCTGCTCGATTTCTCCGGTGACGCCCGACAGCTGGTTCTGGACCGTGATGCTGTCCTGGATATTCTGGGCGCGCTGCATCAATCCGAGGAGGACCGCTTGCTGAGCCTGCTGGTTCTTCAGTCGCGCCTGTAGGTCGACATACTCGCCGCTGACGTCCTGGGTGGTCACCTGCAACTGCGTCGGCTTGCCCAGCTGACGCAGAGCGTTCAGCGCGTCCGAGTAGCTCTCGGCGGGGACGCTGACCACCAGGCTTCCGGCATCGACCTCCTGGCTCGACTGGTCGCCCACCGCCGAACTCGTCAGGAAGCCGTTGTAGGTCTTCGCCACCGAGAGCGCCTTGTAGTAGGTATCCCAGAAGGTGCCGGACTTGATCTGGATGCCCAGCGTGGCGTTCTGGACCAGTTTGCGGTTGTCCTGCGCTTGTAGCACGACACTGGCGCTGTTCGCCGAGTGCGCCGGATTCGCGCCGTTGACAGATTTGTCGGCCGTCGATCCCTGGCCGAGCGCGGGGCCGCCGGCGCTCCCCAACCCGCCGCTCACCGGGCCGTAGGAGGCCGGTGCCCCGGTCGTGGTTCCTCCATTGGCCGCCGTGCCGCAGGCAGCCAGCAATCCGGTCGCCGCCAAGAACAGGAGCGGGCGCGTCACGCTGGCGAACCGCATGGTCCTCATCTCGCCGGTATGACGTGGATTGCTGGCAAAAGTTCCGGCGAATTCAGGCTAAGCTTGGAACGATGAGGCAGCCAATCGATCTTTCCCCGCTGCAGCGGGAGCTGGACAACCTGCGGGTGCAGCTCTGTCATTGCAACAATGCCGGCACCTGTCTGGGCTGCCAGGGCATCGAGATGCTCCGCCAGCAGGCGCAGATGGTGGTTTCAGCCGCCAGCCAGCCGGTCCTGCTCCAGGTGGCGCAAGAAGCGCAGGCGAAAGAGTTGATGAAGCAGGTCCAGGAGATGCAGGAACGACTGCTTCAGGATCCGGAAGCCGCCCGTGCGTTGGAGGAACTCCTCAAATATTTCCAACCGCCGTCTGAAGACGCCCCCACGAATCATTAACTGAACCGGGCAGGTGCGGCCGTCGGGCGGCTCGCGGTGCACTCGCCCAGAATTCCATCGTGGTCGTGTGCCGCCTGCCCTAATTCGGCCGAAAGCCGGCGCGCAGAAGCGCGCTAAGCCGAAAAGACCGCCGGGGAGTCCGTTAGGCGCTGGGCGTCGCGGTGACCACCACCCGCTGGTTGTCGACCCAGTTGGGCCAGCAGGTGAAGAGCGTCAGCCGGACGTCATTGGTCGGCTGCAGGATCTGCACCGCAGTCGGCGCGACGATGGCCCGCGACGTGACGTGGTAGACCGTGGCCTGACCAGTCGCCGTTTGCACATCGATCTCATCGCCGGATTGAAGATCCTTGAGCGCGCCGAAGACGCTCCCTTCGATGTCGTCGTGCCCGTACAGCACAGCATTACCACTGCCGATGGGGGAGGAGAGGGCGAAGTGGGTCACGGCATAGCCACTGGCAATCAGCATGTTGCCGCCTTTATCGACGCCCCGGTCATAGATCCGAGCGTTCTTGATCCCCAGCTTGGGGATGGAAATGTAGGCAATCACCTCATTAGGTCCGGCGCCGACGCTGCTCGTGCCAGCCAGGGTTTTCGGATGCTGGTGTGGCGGCGCCAGCGGATCGCTGAGTCCCGGGATCGCCCCCGTGCGAACGTCGGCGGTGGCCCCATGGAAGAGACCCAGGGCCGGGAGAGCCGACGCCATCAGCGCCAGGCCGGCGGCGATCAGCACTCCTGCGATCAGGTTTCGCCGCATTTCCTTCGTCCATCATAGTCGGGGTCCGTTTTGACGTGTCAAGGAATGCCCTTGAAAACGGACGAGGCGCCGGCCAGTTCGGCCCGGCGCCCCGTCGGTCGAATCAGTCCTAGGCGGCTCTGCGAACGGAGCGGGCGTACGCGTCCTTGACGGCCTTGGGGAACGACCAGCGCGGCTTGCGCGACGCGGGGCGTGCCTTCAGCATGATCTCTTCGCCGGTGAAGGGGTTACGGCCCTTGCCAGCCTTGCGAGCCTTGACTTCGCGCCAGGCCAGGGCGCCGATCCCCGGGAAGCGCACCCGCTGTCCGCGGGCGCCGGCGGCGATGGCGGCCTCAAACGTCTGCTGAATCGCCTGGTTGAGGTCCGACTTCTTGACCTTGACGCCTTTCTTGGTCAGTTGCTCCCATACCGAGCTGGTAAATGTCGACGCGGTCCACTTCTGCGACTTCGCCATGTGTCCTCCGGTGACTGAAAATTTTCCGAGCGGGCGGACCGCTCTTTCGCTTCGTCCTAACGGACGAACCTCGAAAACCGTGCGGTTTTGCCCGCAAAATCGACGGCATCATGGCACAACTGCGCGCGCAGATCAAGTTTTGGCCGGTTTTTGCCGGTTGCCGCTATGGCTTACGCGGCTTTCCGATGTCGGAGCGCATAGGCGATCCGGTCATCGAGCAACCACTCTTCCTCGAGCGCCAGGATGGCGAGGAGAAGCTCTTCGTGGACATCCTCGAGCTCCTGGCGCCGCCGGACTCCCTCCGCGTCGAGCGGCTCTGGAACGAGTGCTTGAAACTGCCCTGGGGCGTCCACTTTGAGGTCACATCCTGCGTATCTCCGTTGTAGCGCGGCAGCATTAAGGCCCCGTTAGAGCTGGCTCTACGGCAGAGTTGGCCGGCGATATTGTGCCCTGGACGTCACGCAGTCGTTGCTCTCCGCCCTTTCGGCTCTCGCAATATCCCCCGTGCTATGCTTTCGGCGGGCGGGCCAGCCCAGTCATGGCACGCCCAGGCAACGCAAGCGGACCGGGGATAACTTTGCGAAGGAGCTAGCGACAGACGTGGCGCAGAACGGTACGATCAAGCGACTCGTGATGGATCGTGGATTCGGATTCTTGAGCGGGGAGGACGGCAAGGAGTACTTCTTCCACCGGTCGTCCGTCGAAGGCTCGTTCGAGGGGTTACAGGAGGGGCAGAAGGTCAGCTTCGACATTGAACCATCCGCTCCCAAGGGCCCGCGGGCCTCGCGGGTGCGCGTCGCCTAACGACTCACAAACCCAGAATCCGAAAAGGCCTGGATCGTTTCCCCAGGCCTTTTTCTTTGCCGTCAGGCCTTGCCCGGTTTCAGGGCGTGGATGTGGGCGCTGGCGATCCGGCCCGGTCCCGGCGGCAGTCGGGCCTCGCCGGCGGCAAAGCGGTTGGTAATCTCCAGGGTCACGCTCGCAAATCCAGCCTCGTGCAGCGCAGCCTCGTAGCGATCGACCGGGATGGTCCCGGCGACACATCCAGCCCAGGCGTCGAGCCCGGCTTTGACGGATGGTGGAAGTGGCTCGAGTTCCACCATGTCGGTGAGCGCCAAACGTCCGCCGGGCTTGAGCACGCGAAAGGCTTCGCGAAGGACCGCCGTTTTATCGGCCGCCAGGTTGATGACGCAGTTGGAGATGACGACGTCGACCGCGGCCGCCGGCAGGGGAATCGACTCGATCGTGCCCTTGAGGAAGGTGGCGTTGACCACCCCGGCACGGACTTTGTTCTCGTCGGCCAGCGCCAGCATCTCATCGGTCATATCGATTCCGTAGGCGTGGCCATCGGGCGCGACGCGACGGGCGGAGAGGAGAACGTCCAGACCTGGGCCGCTGCCAAGGTCCAGCACCATCTCGCCCGGACGGAGCTGCGCCAGTGCGGTCGGATTTCCGCAGCCGAGGCTGGCCCGCAGCGTCAGTCCAAGCTCAGCAACCTCCGGGCGCGAGTACTCATCCTCGCCCATCGGTCCGCTGATGACGTCTGCGCCTCCGCAACAGCTGGCATCGCAACAACTGCCCCCGGTCGTGATCCTGGCTGCGGCCTCCGCGTAGCGAGCCCGAACGGCGTCGCGAATGTCTTCCATGCTCAAGACCCCCTGGGGAACCGATTGATGATCGTCGATGGGATCGTACCAGACGCATAGACAACTGTCAATGGAGTTGCTAGACTGTTGCCGGTGAAGGCGAGCCTCCCCGAGCGTGTCAAAGGCGTTTGTTGTCCGGTAGCGATTCCGCTTCCGAGCGCCCGCGTGGACGCTTCGGTGGAGGTCCTCAAGGCGCTGGCCGATCCGACCCGGCTGCAGATGATCGGCGTCCTAAAGCGGGCCGCGGATCCGGTCTGCATCTGCGACTTCACCGCGGCATTCGATCTGTCGCAGCCCACGATCTCGCACCACATGGCCAAGCTGAAAGAGGCCGGTCTAGTCGAGGTGTCCAGGGTCGGCATCTGGGCTTACTACCAGCTGGCCCGTCATCTCGAGCCGAAGACCCGCGCCCTTCTCGAGGTCCTGGTCTAGCCTCCCATGGCCAACGTCCTCTTCGTTTGCAAACAGAACGCCGGTCGCTCGCAAATGAGCGAGGCGCTCTTCGCGCGTGCGGTTAACGGGCGGCACCAGGCTCGCTCGGCTGGCACCCGTCCGGCTGAGCGGGTCCATCCCGTTGTCGTTGAGGCGATGCGCGAGGTCGACATCGATCTCGGGAAACGGCGGCCACAAGGGCTCACCGATCAGCTCGCTGCCTGGGCGGACATCGTCGTCACCATGGGTTGCGGCGACGAATGCCCCTACATTCCGGGGAAGACTTACATCGACTGGGAGCTTATGGACCCTGCCGATCAACCGCTCGCGACGGTGGTGGCTCTTCGGGACGAGATTGGTTCGCGGGTCGAGGACCTTGTGCGGCAACTAGACAGCGCGCCTCAGCGCGTCAGGCGGCAGCCTCCTCAGGACTGATTTCCGCCACCGTGCTTGTTCGGCGAGCCTTCAACCAGCGCGAAGGGATGCCGACCTCGCTCCCAAGATAGGCGGCGAGGGCGCCAAGCGTTTTCAGGCCGTAGACCGCCGACGTCCGAAAGCCAATCGAGCTCGCCTCCTCGAAGTAGCGGCCGATTGCCGGGATCTCAGCGACCCTGAAGCCGAAGCTTGCGGCTTGGACCAGCACCTGGGTGTCGAAGACGAAGTCGTTCGAGTTCTCCGCAAATGGAATTGTCTCGAGGAATCGGCGAGAGTAGGCACGGTAGCCGGTATGGTACTCGGACAGCTTCAGGCCCAACAGGCGGTTCTCGGTCCATGTCAGGAAGCGGTTACCAAGGCGCTTCCATGAGGGCATTCCGGCCGCCGCCGGATCCAATCCCAGCCAGCGTGAGCCCAGGACCACATCGCCTTTGCCTTCTTCGACCGCCCGGCAAAGCGCCGGTACGAGACCTGGATCGTATTGGCCGTCCGGGTGCAACATGACCACGACCTCGGCACCCATGAGCAGCGCATTGGTATAGCAGGTCTTCTGATTGCCGCCGTAGCCCAGGTTGCGCGGGTGCTTGATGACGTCGATCCCGAGTTGGAGTGCAACCTCAGCTGTCTGGTCGGAGCTGGCGTCATCGACCAGCAAGATGCGATCGACCTCACCCTTCGGAATCTTGCCGACGACCTCGCGCAGCGTCTTCTCAGCCCGGTAGGCCGGCAGCACGACGACGCGGCGCGCTCTCGTGCCCGAGGGCTCCCGTCGCGGCATCCAGACCTGGCGGGCGTGTGACCTGCCCCGTGCCCCGAGCACGAGGCACAGACATCCCAGGACCACCAGGCACAACCAGGGCAGCCAGCCGAGGATCGGACTCCAGTCGGACCGCTCGAAGAACAGCAGCGGTGCAGGCAGACCCGTCGCATTGCGCTGGCTATTGACGTACCAGCTGATGCCCTGGACCGCCGCCGCGATCATCGCGGTTGCCGCCACCAGGCTCTCACGCCGAATCAGCCCCAGCCGGACTGGGCCCTGAGCGACCACCTCGCCAGCGAAGAGCGGAATTATGACCAGGAAGGGCAGCACATAGCGCCCCTGAAGGCCAAAGCCGGCGGGCATGAGAATGCCTGCTCCGACCAGCAGGCAAGCGGCGCCCCCAGCGCTCATGAGCAGTAGCAAGCACATCCGCTGGTGGTTGTTTCCGACCATGAACGCGGTGGCAATCAGGGCCACGAGCGCGAGCTCCCACATGACATATGCGCCGGGAGGTAACCAGGTGTCCAGCCACCCGAACACACCGATCGCCTGGCTGAGCGTGTCGGGCAACGCCAGGATCGTCCCCGGTAGCTGCAGCATGAACTGCCGCACGCTGGCGCCGCCGTGCGGGAGCGCGATCAGCGTCCAGGACAAGGCGATTGCCATCGCGACTCCGACCGCCGTGCACGAAATCCACATGGTGCGATCCGCCTCGCGCAGAACTCTGCGCGGCGAGGCCATCAGGAGCAGAACGAGCACTCCGAGCGCGACCCAACCCACTCCTAGCGGACGGCTGAGCGCTAAAACCACGCCGCTGACGCCAAAGCCGATCCATGCCACTGACCACACCGGGCCCGGCCGGGAGATCCGGATGATGGCCGCGGCGAACGCCAGCCCGGCGCAAATCTCGGGTGCGCTCGCCGAGACCGTCGCGCTGGTGGAGATGACCATCGGTGTGACCCCCAGCAGGATCCCGATCATCGAGGCAGAGGGGGCCGAAGCTGACCACAGCAGGGTGATGGCGAGCCCGATCAGAGCCACGGAGATTACCGCGAAGCCCAGCCGGATCAACAGCAGCCCGGCCATTGGGTCATGCGCCGGCCAGCTGAGCAAGGACGGCAAGACATAGACGAATGGCTCGTAGGCCCCGGTATAGGTTGGCTGGTCGGCCAGCATCGTCGCACTCTGGCCCGACAGGCAGCCGGCCGGCACCGTCGGGCGAAACGCATTGCAGGCAAACCGGCTGGACAGCAACTCGGATGGGGCGTGAACCCACCGCGTCGTCGAGTTGGCAAAGGCATAGCGCGGCCCATCCACGCCGTAGCGGGCGGCAACTGATACGGGTAACTGGCCAGGCGAGGCCGCCAGCTGTCCGTCGCGAATCCCAAGCGCCTTGACGTAGTTCGCCGGCTCGTCGGGAGCGGCCCCCGCCGGATTGGTGAAGACCCAGGCGATCGCCAGCGAGGCGTAGCCCGCGACCAGCAACCAGCGCATCAGGCGCAGTTCTCGACGGGTCGCCGGCTTTGTCCGAGGTCCACCTGAATTCAACGAGCCGCCGATCCGAACTTTGCCGCTTGCAAACTTGGCCGGTGGCGCGGGTTATGGCTTCAGGTGATCGAAGCATGACCTGGCTGCGGGCACCCTTCTTCAACCGGCCATATCTGAAGCTCGTCGTCATGTCCGCTCTGGCGGTCAATCAGCTCTGGGTTCTGCTTGAAAACCACGGCATGATCCTTCGCCGGCCGGGATATTCCGATTTCGGTCTGTACTATCTGTACGCACGAGTCGGGCTCCATCAGGGATGGAGTCATCTCTACGACGCCGCAGCCCAACACCAGGAATGGCTGCGAGTCGGCGGCGACGCGGTCGTGCAGTGGTTTCCCATCGTTTACCTACCGCCACTGCCCTGGGTCGTTGTGCCGTTTACGGTGCTACCGCTGCCGCTCGCGTACATCTGCTGGAGCGCGCTCCTGGTCGCGTGCTCGCTTCTGACCTGGAGGCTCGTGGCACCGCGGTATCCGGCCGTCGATCGCTGGACGGCGCTCGCCAGCATGCTGGCCATCGCGGCCGTTCCCTATGCGCTCCTCCTGGGTCAGATCCTGATCGTTCAGCTGGCCGCGATCGCCGTCGCCTGGTGGTTGCTCAAACGCCGCCAGGACAGCCTTGCCGGGCTGGCCCTCCTCGCGCTTGTGTTCAAGCCGCAGATTGCGATCCTGCTGCCGGTTATCCTGCTGGTCATCGGCCGCTGGCGCGCGCTAGCGGCATGGGTGGCGGGATCCGGGTTGATCGCTGCCCTGGCAGTTTCGAGCACTGGGCTCAACGGCTTCCACGAGTACCTCAGGCGGGTGGGGGACGCTGCGTCCGCCGCTCCACAGTTTTTCGTGCCGAGCGATCTCACTCTTGCCGGGTTCTTCGGGCGAGGCCCACTGGCGCTCGGGCTGTCTGTAGCCGTGGTCGGGCTCACTCTGGTTGCGGCGTATCGGAATCGGCGAAGCGGCCCGGCGCTGCCCATTTCCTGCGCGCTCGCTGGGTCGATGGCCGTCACGCCTTACCTTCATTCGCAGGACCTCGCCACTCTCTTTCTCGCGGGTGGGATTGCGCTAACGGGCGGCCTCGATCGATGGCGCCGATGGATGCTGATCGCCGGCTACGCGCTGCTGCTCGCCTACTCTTACTGGGACATCCCGGGTGTCGGCACGGTGCTAGGGGCGCTGATCCTGAGCATCGAGATCGCCTGGCTGCTCGCGCTATCGATCGTTCCCCAGTCAGGCGCGGCGACCGACCGCCGGCTGGCGTTCACCGAGGAACCACTCGACCGTAGCGCGTAGTCGGCGGCTCGGACCAGGTTTGCCTTAGGGCAGCCAGATCTCCGATGCGGACTGGACGTCCGTAATCCACCAGCGGCCCTCGATGTCGACGAGCGTGTAGTGGTAGTAACCGAGAAAGCGGTGGGTGGTCCGGCGGCCGAGGCCCACACCTTTTTCGGCATCCGGCACCAGCCGGTAGATCCACTCTTCCTTGGTGGTGACGTTGACGTTTTGCGGACTCGCCTCCAGCCCATAGGCTGATAACTCGACTTTTCCAATCTGTAGATACGCCGTATAGGAGACATCGAGCACTTCACAGGTGATGTCGAGCCGCGCCGCGGGAAAGGACTCGAAGTCACCCGACAGGTCGTGCGCCACCTGCGAGAGCATCGGCTCCAGGTAGACCTCTCGCAAGACGTCCGCGTCACGATTGTTGTAGGCCTGCTGGTTCAGTTTGATCGAGCGAAGCACCGTGTCCTTGATCGCCGAGACATTGAAGGTTGTCTCTCGTTGCACGCCTAGAGCGTAGCAAAGGGTCCGCCAACCAGCTGTGACGAAGGCATCGCGCTCGTGGTGGGGGAAGCGTCGACCCAGGTCGAGAAAGGGGGGACGACCGATCGCGTTGCTCTAGCCTGAGCTCGGCTGTCCAGCAGCGCATTGCACCCCGCGCCCTTCCGCGACCTCCGCTCGCCCTTGCCGGCGTAGTGGTGGTGATGGCGATGCTACTGGCGTTCAACCTGCTGGACTGGATCCAATTCTTGGCGCATTCTCCGCGGCATACCGACTTCTTCCTCTACTGGCTGGCCGCCCGGATCGGTTGGACGCAGGGATGGGGCCAGATCTACAAACCGGAGGTCTTTCTCCCGGCGGTGCAGGCCTCGAGCGGGCGCACGCTGCCATTTCTCAATCCCCCGCCGGTGACGTGGCTGGTCAGTCCCCTCGCGTGGCTGCCATTCAGCGTTGCCCTCGCCATCTGGAGCGCCGTCTTGCTGGCTGCCTTCGCCGTGATGGTGCGCCTGGCAGCGCCGGGGCAGAAGCTGGTGCGTCTCGCGTACGTGTTGAGCGCAGCTGGTCTTTACATCTTCTTCATGAACTTGCGACTCGGCCAGGTAACCTGGCTGGTTCTCGCGGCCGTTGCGCTCTGCTGCTGGTTCATGCGAGAGCGACGCCCGCTGCTGGCAGGGCTCGTCCTCTCGGCGCTGATCCTGAAGCCGCAGCTGGCCACTCTCGTCCCGCTCACGCTGCTAGCGGCACGGCACTATCGGGTGGTTGTCGGCTTTGTCATCGGGTTCATCCCGCTCAGCGTCCTGAGCCTGGCGGCCATCGGTGCCGGCGGCGTGCATGAATTTCTGCGGGCGTCAGGGATCGCGCACGCGATGGTCGGCGCTCGTCAAGTCACAGTGCTCAGCGTGACGGGCTCGCTGCCCCTCGCCATCATCGGCGGCGGCGCCGCCCTGCTCGCCGCATTGACGATTGGCGTGTGGAGCGCCGGCCGCGGCCCCGAACTTCCAATCGCCGCCGGCATCGTTGGGTCGCTGCTGGTCAGCCCCTATCTCAACGGCCTCGACCTGGCCGCCCTCGTTCTGGCCGGCTGGCTCCTGATTCGGGTCGGGGTCCCTCGCTGGTTGTGGCTGCTGCTGCTTGCCGTCTACCTCGACCTGATGCTCTACGTCTTCACCGGCTCCGCCATCACCGTGGTGACGGAGGCGGCCCTGCTGCTGGGGCTGGCCGCGCTCGCCCGCGGCTCGCGTGAGCTTGTAACTGTTCGGTAACCGTTTGGGCCGACGTCGGGGCTGGGCGGCGGCCGCCTCGGCGAATTGCGCAGCAATTCGGCCGCATTCGCGTCAAACCAATGCAGCGCATGGCGGCCAAGGACGATCCGATCATCCGGCGAAGCCCGGTGGGCAGCCCTGGCAATCGCTTCAACTGGCGATTGTGGGTACTGCTCGGCACGCTCACCGAGCTCTTCTTGATTTACGTAGCCCGCTGGTGGGCACCCTCACCGGCGACCTATTTCCTGGCGGTGCTCTTCCTGCCCGTGATGGTTCTCACCGGTTTCTGGAGCTTCAAGTACTTCACGATCGTGCAGCAAAACCTGGAGCTCTCCCACCGTGCCGACCAGAATCTGCAGGAGCTCACCCGGTTCTTCGAAACCGCCACCGCCGTGTCCAACCTGACCCGACTCGGTGAGGACCTGCAGACCCTGACCGCCAAGCTGGCCGACCTGCTCGATGTCGAGATGTGCGGGTTCTTTCTCTACCAGGAAGGCCTGGAGGCCCTGATCGCGCCGGCGGCTCCATCGGGGATGCGGGAGAGCCGGCTCTTCAATCAGATGCGGCTCAACCAGCTCCGTTTCGGGGCCAACGCCTCCACGCTGATCGGTCGCGTATTTACGACGCAGCAGCCGGTCATCATCGAGGACTGCAGCCATGACATCGAAGCGGGTCAGTTGCTGCCGCAGACCTTCGGCTATCGCGACATGCTGCTGGTTCCGCTGGGTTCCGGCGGACGGCCATTGGGCGTCCTGCTGCTGGCCAACAAACGGCACGGCGCGTTTTCCGGCAACTACGACGTCAAGCTGGCGGCGTCATTGGGCGCGGAAGTCGCGGTCTCGCTGGAGAACACCTTCCTGTTCGATCAGACCAGGCAGCAAGCTCTCCGGCTCGATAGCTCGATGGAGGTGCTGCGCCAGGTTTCCCAGGCACTCACCGCCGTCACCGTCGGCCCTGGGTCGCTCTTGCAGGGTGTGGCGCGGTCCCTGATCGGGGTCTCGTCCGCGGCCTCCTGCCTGATCACATTGACCAAGGGCACTTCTCCCACGGACCAGGTGATCGAGGTCAGCGACGGCGTCAATGGCGCCAAGCACACCACGCCGTCGAGCCAGGACGCGCCTGGACTGGTGCGCCAGGTGGTGATCGAACAGCGGCCGGTGTTTTCCGAGGACGTCCAGCTCGATGGCCGCTTCCCGCTCGATCCGCTGGCGCGGCAGTACGGTTGGCGGGCCGCGCTGGGCTTGCCCATGTTTCTCGAGCGGGAGTTCGTCGGCACCGTCTCGGTCTATTTCCATGAGGTCCGCGCGTTCGACGCGACCCTGATGCAGGTGATGCAGATCCTTGCCAACCAGGCCGCGGTGGCGCTGGACAATGCCCGCCGGTTTCAGCGAGAGCGGCAGACGATCGAGATGTTGCAGCGCGCCAACCTCGAGCTCCAGGAAGCGGACCGGATGAAATCCGAGTTCCTCACCAACATGTCGCACGAGCTGCGCACCCCGTTGAACGCGATCATCGGCTTCAGCGAGATCATTCGCACGACGCCGGAGCTGTCCGAGGCCGAGCGTAGCGAGTTCGCCGAGACCATTCACAACAGCGGCCGGCGGCTGCTGAAGTTGATCAACGACATCCTGGAGCTGACCCATATCCAGGCCGGTCGGCTGGAGCTCCATCCCGCACCCTGCCTGCTGGCGGAGGCGGTGGACGCGGCCCTCTCCGAGAATGCCGCCGCGGCTACACAAAAGGACCTGACGGTGACCTCACAGGTCGACCGCGCCCTCCGGGTCGTTTTCGATCCGCGCAGCCTGCGGCACGTGGTCCACAACCTCGTGAACAACGCCATCAAATTCACGCCACACCACGGCACCGTCGTGATCAATGCGATCGAGACGGAGCCCGGTACGGTGGTCGAGGTCCGCGACACCGGCATCGGCATCAAACCCGATGACCAGGTCCGCCTGTTCCAGGAGTTTCGCCAGGTGGACGGCTCGACTTCACGAGGCTACGAAGGCGCCGGTCTTGGGCTGGCCCTGTCGAAGCGGCTGGTGGAGCTGCAGGGCGGCCAGATCTGGGTGGAGAGCATGCCGGGACGAGGCAGCACCTTTCGTTTTCTGATCCCACGCATGGCAGCGTTGGTGAGGGCGGCATGAGCGACCAGGCGAAGACGTCCACCAGTCTTCCCGGCGCCGGGCGGCACATCCTGGTTGCCGACGACGACATCGAGCGGCTCAACGCCATCGCCGCCCAGCTGCAACGCGAGGGGTTTGTCGTGATCCAGGCGCAGGACGGGCTGGAAGCCCTCGATCGGGCTCGCGAGGAAGTGCCCGACGTGATCATCCTGAACCTGCTGCTGCGCCGGATCGACGGCCTCCGCGTCACCGAGATCTTGAAGAGCAATCCCGCAACCACCAACATCCCGGTGCTGCTGACGGCCGGCGTCCACGTCGACGCCGACGAGGGTAAGCGAGCGCTGGCCGCGGGAGCCGATCGATTCCTGGGCGACCTCGGCCTGCTCTCGACCGGTGCCGGCCGGGAGCTTGGTGCCGGCCAGGACCTGATCCAGGCGGTGCAGGCGCTGCTCGGGGCGGAGCCGGAATCCGATCCGCGACCGATCCTGCTGGCGATCGACGACGATCCGGACAACCGGGCCTTCCTGACCAAGGCCGTCTCCCGGCAGGGCTTCGAGGTGGTGACCGCGCCCAACGCCACCCAGGGCCGCCGCCAGCTCGACGGCCGCCGGCCCGCACTGATCTTCCTGGATGTCCAGATGCCCGAGGAGAGCGGGTTGACGCTCCTGCCGCAAATGCTGCGCGACTATCCCGAATCCGTGGTGGTGATGATGACCGCCTACGGTTCCGAGCAAGTCGCTGCCGAGGCCCTTCGCGGCGGGGCCGACGATTACATCGCCAAGCCGATCGACCTGCAGCGCTTACGCGAACTGCTCGAACGCAACCTGGAGAAGCAGCGGTTGCGCGCCGAGCGGCAAAGCCTGGTGGCGCGATTGAAAGACTCGAACCGCTACCTGATGCGCCAACACGCGGCCCTGCGGCGCGCCGATGAGGAGATTCTCCAGGTCAACCGGCAGCTCGAACAGTCGAACCGCTACAAGTCCGAATTCCTGGCAAACATGTCGCACGAACTGCGAACCCCGCTCAATGCCATCCTGGGCTTCAGCGAAATCCTGCTGGACCTGACCATGAACCTGACCACTGGAGAGCGCACCGAGTTTCTGCGGAACATCCACAGCAGCGGACAGCATCTCCTCGGTCTGATCAACGACATCCTCGACCTGGCCAAGATCGAGGCCGGCAAGATGGAGCTGCACACCGAGGAGCTGCAGGTGGCCGAGGTCTTGCAGGAGGTAACGGCCATCCTGGAACCGATGGCCCGCCAGCAGGGGCTGCGCTTGACCACCATCGGCGCCACCGAGGCGGGCGTCATCATGGCTGACCGGAGCAAGGTCAAGCAAGTGCTTTACAACCTGCTGTCGAACGCGGTGAAGTTCACACCGGCGCCCGGCCACATCACCCTGACGGTGAAAGATAGCGATGAGCAGCTGACGATCGCTGTCCGGGACACCGGGATCGGCATCAAGCCAGAAGACCTGCCCAAGCTGTTCCGCGAGTTCGAGCAGATCGACGGCTCCTACACCAGGCGTTACCAGGGCACCGGCCTCGGCCTGGCCCTCTGCCGTCGCTTCGTGCAAATGCATGGTGGCCGGATCTGGGCCGAGAGCCAGTTTGGCAAGGGGTCGATCTTCACCTTCACCATCCCGCGCGAGCCGCGCGCGGTGCCGGCGGACGCGCTGACCGATGAGGAGGCGCAACCGGCCGAGACCATGGAGCTTCCGCTGGCGCTCGTGGTGGAGGATGACCCCGCCAGCAGCCAGCGGATGACGGCCGAGATCCAGGGCGTCGGTTTCCGGGTCGCGCATGCGGCAGACGGCGACGAGGCGGTACGCAAAGCGATGGAGATCCTGCCGGACCTTCTGGTAATGGAAACCGTGCTGCCGGCCAAGGACGGCTGGCAGGTGCTGCAGGAATTGCGCGCCCGAGCGGCAACGGCCGACGTCCCCGTCCTGGTGTGCTCGGTGACCAAAAACTCGGCGCTGATGGAGCAGTACGGCGTCGCCGGCTTCGTGGCCAAGCCCTGGGCAACGAAAACGATGCAGGATGAGCTGCGCCGGATCAGCCAGGGCGTCAAGCGCCGCCGTGACCGGGTCCGGGTGCTGCTGGTGCACCGAGACCGCCGGGCACTGGCACCCCTGGCCGCCGCGCTGGTGGAGGAGGGATTCGAGGTCTTTCGCGCTCCCGGCCTCCAGGAGGCGCTGGAGAAAGCCCGTGCCGCCGCCCCGGACGTGGTGGCCCTGGCGCCGCCCGAGCCCGAGTGGGTCCTCGGGCTTCGCGGGTTGCCCGCCCAGCCGGCCCTGCTGGCCCTGGGCGAAGTTTCACCGAGGGTGCCAGCGACAGCCTGGAGCGCCGTTATACCATCTGGCCTCTCCCAGCCAGATGCCGTATTGCACGCCATCAAAGGCCTGGACATCGTTCAGAGGCGAAGGAGGACAGGGCGTGACCGCCGGCAAGGTCTTGATCGTCGAAGATAATCCGGTCAATCTCCGGCTGGCCCAGTTCCTCCTGGAAAAGAAGGGATTTTCCGTGCGCAAGGCGGGCAGCGGTCCCGAGTGTCTGGCTGAGATGAGCCGGGAGCTGCCCGACATCGTCCTGATGGACATCCAGCTGCCGGGCGAGGATGGGCTGGCCGTCACCCGGAAGATCCGCGCGGATCCACGCATGGCGGGCGTCATCGTCGTGGCGCTGACCGCCCATGCCATGGCCGGTGATCGGGAAAAGATCCTCGGCGCCGGCTGCGACGGTTACATCGCCAAGCCGGTTGACCCCCAGGGCCTCGCCGCCGAGGTCGCCCGCTACCTCGAACAAGGGCGGCTGAAGACGGCGTAATGGCCGAACAGCCGCTCAAGCCGGGCCGTCCCGGCGAGCCAAATCCGAAAACCAGCCGGCCTATTACCGAGATCCTCCAGCTCAACGAGGAGCTCGTCCGCAATCTCCAGGGGCTGGTCGACGAGCACGAGGCGCGCAAGAAGGAACTCGAGGAGCTGCGCTTTTCGCATGACCAGGCGCAGGCCGAAATCGTTCGCCTGCAAGAGGAGTTGCGTCACGCCATCCAGCGGGATGCCGAGCGCCACGAGCAGCTCCGGCAGCTCGAACAGGAGCGGGTCGACCAGCTGGGTGCGGTGAGCGCCCATCTCGATGCGCTGCGAACCGCCGTCGATCGTTATCTCCAACAGGGTCGGAAGGCCGCCTGATGACGCCGGAAGCACCGAAAGCCAGATCCTTCGGCGACATCCTGAAGCAGAACCAGGAGTTCATCGCCCATTTGCAGGCGCTGCAGGAGGATGTCGGCGGCCAGCTCGAGGAAAAAGAGAAGGAGCTGGCGCTGGTGAAGCGGCAGCTGGCGGAAAAACAACAGGAGCTCGATGAACTGCAAAACGCCCAGCTCCAGTGGGCGATGGACCGGCAAGCCTTGCTGGACCAGCACGACTCCCTCAAGCAGGGCCACCAGGATCTGCAGCAGAAGCACGATCAAGCGCAGGTCGAGCTGGCGCGCCTCAAGGAGGACGTCGGCCGGGCACGTGCCCGGGACGAAGAGCGCCGGAGCCAGCTTCGCAAGCTCGAACAGGAACGGATCGAACTCGCCCAGAAGTTCGAGGCCGACCAGAAAAAGATCCGCACCGACCTGAAGACCGCCCAGGATGACCTGGACGGCTTGCAAGCCTCGCAGCTGCAGTGGGCCATCGACCGGGAAACGCTGATCAAAGATCGAGATGCCGCGGTCGCCAAGCAGGCGCAGCTGGAGCAGGGCTGGACCAAGGCCCGGGTCGAGCTGGCCCAAGACAAAGCGAAGCTCACCGAGCTCAACAGTCAGCTGCAACAGCAGCTCAAGGTGATCCAGGCCGAGATCGAGCCGCTCAAGGCTGCCCGCGACAAGTGGCAGGCGGAGCGGCAGCGGCTGGTGTCGGACGTTGCCCGGCTGGAGCAGGCCGCCCAGGACGCCGATGCCCAGTTCAAGGCCGATCGCAAGCTGCTGATGGGCCAGCTCGAGGAAGCCCGTGGTAAGGCCGCGGACCTGGACCGGGCTGAGGCCGAGTTCCAGCGGTTGAGTGACGAGCGCTCGGCGCTCTTGACCAAGGTCAAGGCGCTGGAAAAGGACTGGCAGAGCCGGGAAGCATCCATCGCCGAAGAGAAGGCCGCCCTGAGGAAGCAGGTGCAGGACGCCGTGGCCAAGCTGGCCGCGACCCAGCAGGACTATGAAAAGCTCAAGGCGCTCCACGCCGAGCTTGCCGACAAGAGCGGTCGCAAAGCCGAGGAGTGGACGGCGCGTGAGCAGCGGCTGACCTCGGAGAAGAACCAGCTCAAGGTCGACCTGGAGCGGGTCCAGTCGCAGCTCTCCGACATGATGACGCAGACCAACGAGCTGCAATCAGAGCGCCTGTCCGAGGCCCGCGAGCTGGAACAGGCCTGGCAGCGGGAAAAGGCCGCGCTCAAAGCCCAGCTCGAGGAAGCGCGCAAGGCCGCCGGCAGCGGACCTCCGACCAGCCAGGTGCTGGCCCGCTATGAGGCGGAGAAGCGCGCCATGCAAGCCCAGCTCGATTCGCTGCGCGGCGAGCTCGCGGCCAGCGGCAAGAGTAAGGATGCGGCGCCGGCGCTCTCCCAGGCCAAGCGGGATTTCGAAGCGAAGTTCCGGGTAATCTACGACCAGAGCCACGACCTGAATTCGCCGCTCAACGCCATCATCGGCTTCTCCGACATCCTGCTGGACGAAAAAGCGAACAAGACCACGCCGGAGGAGCGCCGCGAGTTCGTGGCGCACATCAACGAAAGCGGCAAGCGGCTGAATGAGCACATCCGTGAGCTGATCGAATTCGCCAAGCAGGAGGCGGGCATCCAGGAGCGGCCGGTCGCGATTGTGCCGCCGGTGGGTGCCGCCAGCAAGCCGCCGGTCATCCTGGTCGCCGACAACGATCCCGCGGTGAAGGAGCGGATCGAGCCCTTCCTCAGCCACGCCGGCTACGAGGTGGTGATCGCCGCCAGCGCGCAGGAGGCGCTGCGCAAGGCGGTCCAGCTGCGGCCGCTGGCGGTCCTGATCGACACCCAGCTGCCACCAAACGGAGGCAGCGGTCTCGTCTACGACCTCAGGCGCGAATCAAAGACCAAGGACATCCCGATCGTCCTGACCTCGAAGATCAACAAGGAATCACTCCCCGCCGACCTGGGCCAGGCCGACTTCCTGACCAAGCCGATCGATCGTCAGCAGCTGCTCCAGATGATGGTGAAGTTCGATCTCCTCGCCGACGGCAAGCGGGGTAAGAAGACGCCATCGTCGATCCTGATCGTTGACGACGATCCGCAGAACATCCGGCTGGTGAAGGCGATGCTGAAGCCCTTCAACATGGAGATCATGGTCGCCGAGGGCGGCAAGGCGGGGCTCGAGCTGGCCCTGAAGAAGAAGCCCGACCTGGTCATCCTGGACCTGATGATGCCGGACGTCGATGGTTTCGAGGTCGTCTCCAAACTGCGCGAGGACCCGGCAGGGGCTCAAATCCCCATCCTTATTTACACGGCGAAAAACGTGACAAGCGAGGATCGCGAGCGGCTCCAGGGCAACATCCAGACGATCATCCAGAAAGGGGACTTTGGGAAGGACCGCTTCCTCGAGATGATCAACAACCTCCAGACCAGCCAGGCCGCATAGCGGGCGAGGGCCGGCATGACTGCCCTCGACCGCCTGTTCGTCAACCTCCGCTTCGCCGCGCTGCTCATTCCCTTCGGGCTGCTCCTCTGGCTGCCAGCGGCTTCAGTTCCGGTGGCCTTTGCCCTCGCTGGTTTCCTGGCGGCCTACAACGCCGTGGCCTGGCTCGCCATCCAGAAGAAGACGGTACCGAGATTCGCTCGACCGATGGCCGTGCTTCTGCTGCTGCTCGACCACCTGGTGGTGACCGGCTGGATTCTGCTGTTTGCCACACCGTCCTCCAGCCTTCCGTACCTGCTCTACGCGCTGGTTGCGGCCGAAGCCATTTTCCGCTTCGACCTCTGGGGCGGAATCGGCACCAGCCTCTTCCTGACGTCCGGGAGCATCGTCTTCCAGACCAGCGATCTCGGTCTCGCCATCTCCGTTCGCGATGCGTTCCTTCGAGCTGTGCCCACCGTGGCCGTGATCACCGGATTGGGGCTCGCCGTCCGCGCTATGAACGTCGAGATTCGCGGCACCCGCCGTCGCCTGGACCAGACCGAACAGCTGCGCAACGTCCTGGGCGAACTCGTCGGGCAGATGGATGTCTCGCGCATGTTGTACACGGTCATCCGTTGCGGCATGGAACTGTTGCAGATGGACTCTGGCTGCGTGGTGTTGCTCGACGAGGACCGCGGTGTCTTCACGCTCCGCGCCGCGGTGCACCTGGCCGCGGCGATCGAAGGCAACGAAGTGCCCGCCGGCAAGGGCATCGTCGGACGGGTGGTGCGCGAGCGGCGACTGGTGATGCTGACCAACCCACCGCTGTTCGACGTCCCGGCGCTCAACGGTGCTCGCCTGGCGCGAGCCTTCGGTGCTCCGGTCATCATCGAAAACCGGGTCTTCGGCGTCCTTCATCTGCAAACGCGCGATGACCAGCGGCGCCTGACTCACTGGGAGGAGGAGGCGCTGGAGGTCCTGACCCAGCAGCTCGCCGTCGCGCTGCGCAACATCCGGTTGTTCGAAGAGACCGAAAAACGCGCCCGGCGGCTGGAGCTTCTCAACCAGTCGATCGATCAGATGAACCAAAAACTGTTCGAGCCGGAACTGCTGGACGTGATGGCCACGGCCTTGACCGGCAACCTGGGCTTCGCGGCGGCCCAGGTGTGGTTGCTCGAGCCCAGCGACGGCGCCCTCTGGCGGCGGGCCGGTCATCACACCACACGGAATGCTCCTCCGGTGCCGGGGCGGGTTGAGCGGGGCATGAGTGAGATTGGCCAGGTGGCCGAGTTGCGGGTTCCAATCGTGACCAATGACCCGGCCAATCACCGCCAGGTCGGTCTCAGTCCCTGGATGGCCGAAGAGGGCATCCAATCATTCGCGGGCTTTCCCCTGGTCGTGGGTGACCAGCTGCTCGGTGTGCTCGCCATTTACCATCGCCGGCCGCTGGACCGCAACACGATCGAGCTCTTGACCCTCTTCGCGCAACATGCGGCGACCGCCATCCAGGAAGCCCACCTCTTCCATCTGGCGACCGAACAGACGGCGCGGCTTACCACGCTGAATGCGGAGCTGCAGCGGGCGAATCAGCACAAGTCGGAGTTCCTGGCAAACATGTCTCACGAACTGCGCACGCCGTTGAACTCCATTCTTGGCTTTTCCCAGCTGCTGCTCGAGGGAGACGGTGGGATGCTCACTAGAGACCAGCGCCAGGACGTCGACATCATCGTGCAGAATGGACAGCATCTTCTCTCGCTGATCAACGATCTGCTCGATATCTCGAAGCTGGAGGCGGGCAAAGCGCAGCTGCACCGAGGCGAGGTCGACCTCGAGGCCCTCGTTCGTGAATGCGTGGAGAATGTGAGCTCGCTGGCCAAGACCAAGGGGCTCGACCTGGCCTTTACGGTGGCGGAGGATGTCGGACAGGTCTTTGCCGATGGCCCCAAGCTGAAGCAGGTGCTGCTCAACCTGCTCGGCAACGCCATCAAGTTCACGGAATCGGGGAATGTGCGCGTGACCGCTGAGCGCCAGGGGGCCGACCTGCGGATCGCCGTGCGTGACACTGGCATCGGGGTACCGGCGGAAGACGCGGAGCGGATCTTCGAAAGCTTTCAGCAGGGGAAGAGTGGCATCAGCGGCAAGTACCAGGGCACCGGCCTGGGGCTGGCCATCTGCCGGCGGCTGGTCGAGATGCACGGCGGCAAGATATGGGTCAAGAGCACGCCCGGCCAGGGCAGCACGTTTACCTTCACGATTCCGCAGCGGGCTCTCCCTGAAGCGATCGATCTGTCCAATGCGGCGTGAGCCCTAGCCCAGCACGCCGCTGATCAGGGCGATGGCGACGAGGACCATGACGCCGGCGGCGCCAAGCTGAAGCGGCCGTTGAGGAATCCAGGCACCAAGCCGATTTCCCAGGATGACGGCGATAGCCGTGACCATCCAGAGGGCCAGCGTGGCCGCCGTGAATACGATCACCGGGTCGCGATAGCGAGCTTGTAACGCCGCGGTGGCCAGCTGGGTGAGGTCGCCCCACTCGGCAACGAAGACCACCAGGAAGGCGGTTATCAGCGGCCGCCGATGGCGCCGCTCCTCGCGTTCGACCTCGCCCCGCTCTTCGACCTCGGTCTTCTTGAGGTTCTGCCGGATCAGCACGGCGGCCATGACCAGGAAGAGAATCCCGGCCCCGATCCGGATCGGCTCGCGCGGCAGCAAGCTCAGCAATGAACCAGCTGCCACCGCAACAGCGCTCTGAACCAGGAAGGCCGCGGACGTTCCAATGACGATCGGAAATGGTCGATGGCGGGTCGCCAGCAACAACACCGCGAGCGCCGTCTTGTCGGGGAGCTCGAGCAGAAAGATGACGGTAAAGACGGTGACTCCCAGGCCAAGCGCATGAGGCACGTCGCGAGTGAGTCTATCGAGAACGCGGTGCTGGTTTGGCCGTGGGATCGACGCCGTCCCAATCTTCCAG
>DASTJZ010000120.1:0-5529 GCA_035716185.1 Candidatus Dormiibacterota bacterium | reverse complement strand
CTCGGTGCTGCGGCCACCATCCCGGTGATCGCTGAGCCGCTGACCCAGGGGGTCGAACCAGACGCCTTGTCCGGCAGGCTGTCCCGCCGCCCGAACAATGTTTCCGTGTGGCTCAGGCTCGTGATGCTCACGGACGATGCGGATGCTATTCCCGCCATGCAGCGTCTGCTGGCATCGACGGACGTCTTCGATGTCGTGTCCCTCACGTTGCTGGACCGATCCGGCCAGTCGACAGCCGGAACTCCCGAGCTGTGGCGGTCCTTGCGTGACGTCTGTCAACGTCATAGCGTAAAGACGCTCCTCGCCGATGTTTCTATGAGCGAGGTCACGGCGGCGCTGGGGGATGTTCTCGCTGCTGGTGCCTCTGGGTTCGTCTTGCGGTCAAGGAGGTCAGAACAAGCCTCAGTCGAAGGCGGCCTTCTCAGGACCCTGCGTCAGCGCTATCCCCGAGCGTTGCTCGTCGCCGCATGCGGCGCGACTTCACCTCGCGAGATTCTCGGGCAATTCGACGAGGGAGCGCAGCTGGTGGCCGTCGACGTCGGATTGATCGAGGCGGGGCCTTTACTGGCCAAGCGAGGCAACGAAGCCCTGGCCGGTAGGCGCTCTCGGCTGGAAACAATAACCGCGCCCAAACGAGCTGCCGGCACCGGATGGCCATGGGCGATGCTCCTCGGCGCGGGGATGTTGATCGCCGGCCTGGCGGTCTTCGTTGCCGGCCTGACTCGCGTCGTCCTTCCCTATGACGAGGCGTTCCTTGGAATCAGCCAGGGCGCGCTGTCGGACATCAACCCGCGGCTCCTGGCGTTCATGCGGCACGACCGGATCACGTTGGCCGCCACCATGCTCTCGATCGGCATCCTGTATCTGTCGCTCGCCCTCAATGGCTTACGCAACGGCTGGCTGTGGGCGCGAGGGGCCTTGCTCGGCTCCGGCGTCGTCGGCTTTGCCAGCCTCTTTCTGTTCCTTGGGTTTCATTATGTCGATCCGCTTCATGTGACGTTGAGTGCCGGGCTCTTTCCGCTGCTCCTGCTCGGGGTGCTCTTGCCAACCCGCAAGCAGGTTCACGAAAGCCGCGACCTCGACAATGACGCTTCCTGGCGACTGGGCATCACCGGCCAGCTCTTCTTCATCGGCCTCGCGATCGGCCTGATTCTTGCCGGCGTCACCATCACGGTGGTTGGCGCCACCCGAGTATTCGTGTTCTCCGACCTGGCTTTTCTGCGTACGACGGCCAGCGTCCTCAGCAGCGCGAATAACCATCTCCTACCGTTGATTGCTCATGACCGCGCCGGTTTCGGCGGAGCCCTGGCATCCGATGGTGTGGCCGTGTTGCTGATCTCGTTGTGGGGCTTTCGTCGCGGCGAACGCTGGGTGTGGTGGACGTTGTTCCTCGCCGGTCTCGCCGGACTTGCCGGTGGCGTCTACGCCCATGTCTCCGTCGGCTATCTCGAGTTCGGCCACCTCCTGCCACTCTTCGTATCGGCCGTGGTCTTCGTGACGGGCCTGGCCTTCTCTTCGGCATTCCTGCTTAGGCGGCGGCCGCTGGGCGTATAGTCGGGGCGGAGAGGAGTGGTCATCCCGGCCGCAACGGCCGGGCTCGAGCCGAATAGGCTCAAAGGAGTCGAACATGGCGGAAGCCGGAACGAAGCTCAGCCTCGACCAGAAGATTCAGGTGGTTCGCGACTCGTTCGACGCGTTCAAGCGGGGCGACATTAACGCCCTTTCAAACGCTTTTAGCGACGATGTCGTCTGGCACGGCCGCGGCAGTACCAAATACGGCGGCGACTTCAAGGGGAAACAAGCGGTCCTCGGAATGATCGGTCAGTATCCGCAGGACTTCCAGGACATCAAGCAGGATGTTCACGACATCCTGGGCAACGACAAGCACGTCATCGCATTGGTCAACACGACCTCCAAACGCCAGGGGAAGACGATCGACGACCAGAACGTATTCGTCTTCCACATCAATGACCAGGGCAAGACGACCGAGGCCTGGCTCATCGGTGACACCGAGTTGCTGAAGACGGCGCTCGAGAGCTGAGCAAGGGAGGAACAGATGGCTGAAGCGCAAACGAAAATGACGCCGCAACAGAAGATCGAGATGGCGCGGAAGGCCCTGGAGGGCGGCAGCCGAGGTGAGGTCAATCCCCAGGGCTTCGCCGAGGACGCGGTGATGCGAGGCTCGCTCGTGCCGGAAGTGCGGGGTAGGGCCGCGGTGGCCGCTGCCCTGAACGAAGTGCCCAAGAAATTTGACGAGTTTCGCCAGGAGCCGCACGCGATCCTCGCCGACAATGACCACGTCGTCGCGCTGATCAACCTGACGGTCAAGCCGAAGGGCGGTCAGCGGGTGCAAGCCCAGCAGGTCATGGTGGTTCACACCAATGACAAGGGGCAGATCACCGAGATGTGGGGCATGATCGAGCCCGAGGCCCTGAAGAAAATCCAGGGTCGCTAACCCAGCCTAGCCAGAGCCCGCCGGTCCGTACCGGCGGGCATTCGTTGCAAGAACGTCACGGAAGGTCGCGGCTCGCCAACCGATATAGCGGTATGGCGGTTTGTAAACGCTGCGGCTGCGCGATTCCACTGGGCAGCAAGAAATGCGACATGTGCGCAACGACCGATGCGATCGCGCCCGCACAGCCAGTGATGCCCACGCCGCTGCAGCAGGCGCCCGAGACCTGGAACCAGGTGCCGCAGGCGACCTGGAACACCTCAATGCCGGCCCCTGTCCCAGCGCCCGCCGGCCCGCCGGCTTCCGTTCCGGTGGCCTCACCGGCGGCGGCGGCCGTCGCGGCGGTCAAGGCGCAAAAGGCGCTTCGCCAGGCCTTCTGGCTTTTCGTCATCGTCGGCGGCCTGAGCATTGGTCTGGGCGCCCTTGCGGAGCTCGGCGAGATCAGCCAGCTGCAGGGCCTCTTCAACTGGTATTCGGTCGTTGAAGGAGCGATCTTCCTGGTGCTGGCCTACTTCACCTGGCGCGGATCACTGATCGCCGCCATCATCGGCGCGGCCCTTTATGTCCTGGATACGGTGCTATTGCTTCTGACCGGCTACTTCTCGATCGTCCGGGTCGCCATCATCATCGGGCTGGCACGCACCATCATGACCGCGTATCAGTTCCGGCAGCGGGCTCGGCAACTCTCCGCGCAGCCTGGGGCTGCCCCAGATCAGACCCGCGCGGCCTGATTTCTGCTAGCCGCCACCGACGATCTGTACGAGCGTATCGGGTAGGCCGAACCAGGCCCGCAACCGCGGCCCGCTGATCTCCACGGTCGCGCTACTTCCCCGGAGTCGCACGCCGACCAGCCGGCCAGAGGCGTCTTTCTGCAGGATGTCAATGCCCAGCAGTCGGTCACCGATGTCCTGGCCGCTGTCGCGCAGGACCGTGGCGGCGCCCGCAGCGGAGAACGGACCCACCTGCCACGAGGGTGCGCGGTCGAACGAGTCGCTGATCCCGCTGAGATAGCCGAGATGCGAGCGGAGCTGCGGGCCATGGTCCCAGGTGACGAAGCGGTATTCGCTGCTCTCGGTGTGCCCGCCATCCGACGCCATGTAGAAGGCCACGATCGGGTTCCCCTGGTAGGTCAGCACCTGGCCCTTCGTTCCGTCGACCGCCGCGTTCGACTCGGCGCGTTGGTCGGTCAGGCCGCTATACGCTTGATCTGCTTCGCTTGCCCGCAGATCGAAGTCGGCGCCGCCGAGGTGTTCGAGCGCGTAGGTGCGGCCGGCAATTGCCTGCGCTTTAAGCGCCTCGACGCCCCAATAGGCCGGCATTTCCGCCGGTACCACGCCCTTCAGGTAATCCTCCATGGGCAGCACGTTGACCGGCAGAATGGTGGCGCCACCCTTGGGAATGACCTGCAGTATGCCGGCATAGCGGCGTTGCTCCGCGCCAGTGCGAAAGTCGCCGCCCATCACCTGCATGATGTTGGTCCGGATCCCAGCGGCGCTCGCGGTCCGAATCGTCATCGTCTGCTTGATCACCACCGGCGCGCCTCGCGACCCATTCGCCGACAAGAGGAAGGCGATCGGTTGACCGGCGGCGTCGGTATCGAAGCCCAGCGATGAGGTCGCGCCCACTTCCAGTTGGGGGACACCGTCAACACTCACCGGCCCGGCGATGAAGGGTAACGGGCCGAACAACCGCGGCCACGGACGGGCGAGGTCGATCGGATCGTCACTGAGGGCGATGCGCACCTGGCCGGAGGTATCGCGGCTCTCGATCTTGGTGTGCGGGTAATAGGTCGCCAGGATCTTCCGATAGTCCTGTCCAGCCGACGCTCGGCCCCGCGCGCCCCACTGGCTCATGCCGAGACCGTGACCGTTTCCCTTGCCTGTGAAGAGGAACCCATTCAGGTGATACGGGGTTGGCGCACCGATCGCCAGTTGGGATCCGTGGTCTTCGAGATCGGCTGTCAGGGTGAAGTCACCCACCGCGGTCGGAGCCAGCGTCACCAGGTTTAGCGCCACCGTTGCTCTCGTCGCCACCGGCTGACCGAGCTGGCGCGTGTCCTCGGCGACGGTCTTGCCATCTGCCCTCTTCCACGAAAGGTGGACTGGATCATTCGCGGACCAGTTGCTACCGCCGTCGTTGCGGACCATCAGCTCGAGCCGGACGATGCCGCCCATGGGCGGGTCGGGGGGGACCACCGTGCCCTGGACCAGCGTGGCCGTCCCGCTGGCCGCCTGAACACTCGAAACCGGGCCGATGGCCACCGCGATCAGCGCCAAGACAACGACCGCGGAGCTGCGCCGGCGCACCTTGCTAGTATCCGACATGCGCCAGAATTTCCAATCTCTTTGATACTGCTCGTACGCGCCAGGTGTGCTGCTGCGCTGGCGTTGGGGCTGCTGGCCAGCTCCTGCACCATCGGCTCCCCCGCGCCCACGCCGTCGCCATCCGCCCATACTCCCACTGGCGCGACGCATCTCCAGCTGATCGAAGCCGAGGACGCCCAGACCCTCGATCCGGCGCTGATCGACGATCCAACCTCGCTGGCGATCGGCAGCGAGATCTTTCAAGGATTGACGCGGCTGGATGCGGCCCAGCGGCCGGTCCCGGGCCTGGCCGAGCGATGGGACGTCACCGACGCCGGCAAAACCTACACCTTTCATCTTCGCGCCGCGCACTATCAATCGGGAGCCAGCGTCCAGGCGCAGGACGCGCTGTCCGCCTGGACCCACGCGCTCGCCCCCGACACGCATAGCCCGAACACGATCTTCTTCGCGCCGCTCGGCGCCCATTATCCCGGCGATCCGCTGAGCGCGGTTCAGGTCGTCGACGGTTCGACGCTGCGCCTGACGTTACCGCAGCCGGACAGCGAACTGCTTACCCTGCTGGCGCTGCCGCCCTACTGGCTGATGGACCCGAAACAGCCCACCTCGGGCGCGGGGCCGTACCGCCTCGATCACTGGGACCGGGGACGCTCGCTCTCGCTCAGTGCCTTCGACGGGTACTGGGGCCCGCACCCTTCGGTTCGCAAAGTCGATATCGAGATCGAGCCCGGCAACAGCAAGCGCATGGATCGGTTT
>DASTJZ010000119.1:0-32073 GCA_035716185.1 Candidatus Dormiibacterota bacterium | reverse complement strand
CGGGACGCCGATCTTGCCGACATCATGGAGGAGTCCGGCTCGGCGCAACACTTCCTGCTGCACGGGGGCCAGCTCCATGCTCCTGGCGATCTCCAGGCTGATGGCCGACACTCTGGCCGAGTGCTCGAAGGTATAGGGATCCCGGGCGTCGATTGCGCGGGCGAGCGCCTCGAGGTTGCGGAAATACGCTTCCTCGCGTTCCCGGATCTGCCGCTGCAGGGCGGCCGCCATCTCGTTGAACGTGGTCGCGAGATAACCAATCTCGTCCGGTGATTCGACGGCAACGCGCTGGCTGTAGTCGCCGGCCGACACGACGCGCATCGAGGCCACCAATTGATCCATCGGCCGGGTGATGCGGTCGGCCAGGGCCAGTCCGATCAGGATCGTGCCGAGCACGATGGCCCCAAAGAGCGCCACGAGCACCAAGCGGATGGCATTCAGCGAACCGGTGACGTCGTCCGCCGTGACGGCGACCGCCAGAAAGCCGAGCCGAATCCCGCGCATGGTCCAGTCGTTGACCAGCATGCGGTAGCTCTTGCCCTGCCACTCGGTGGCCAGCCGGGCTGCGGTGTCAGGCGTGACCGTGCCCCGGACGCCGTTGGACAGCGAGGGCATCATCGGGAGTGAACTGGCCAGGGCGGTTCCCGTGCTGTCGTAGAAGCCGACGACGATCGAGCTCGATCCGGAGATGGCCGGCGCAATCTCGGTCAGCGGCTGGCCCAGGAGCATGGCCCCGACGACGCTTGGATTTTGTGTCTCGGTCCAGATCGGGGCAACCCAGTACAGCACGGGAGTTGTCTCAGTGCCCAGGAAGAGGTACTTGTCGCCCAGGGCATCGCGGTCGCCGTGGAGGGCGTGAACCACCGCCGGCTGCGTCCCATAAGTGATGCCGTCGCTGAACGTCGTTACGCTGCTGCCGTCTCGATGCAGCGCGACAAGCGATGTTCCCTGCAGATTCAGGACGCGAATGCCCAGGTGCTCGGGCTGGGCGTTGCCGACGATCGGGCTGACCAGCCGCGCGATCGCCGCACGATCGCCGCGAGTAACGGCGCTGTCGACCCCAGAAGTTTCTGCTGCGGCGCGAAGCTGCTGGAGGCGGTCGTTCTCCAGGCTGGCGAGTCGATCGTTGGTGCGCAGCGAGCTGCGCACCAGGCTCGTGTCGGCGGCGCTTTCTACCGAGCCGGTCACCTGGAAGCTGACGATCGCTACCCCAACCACACCGATCATCAGGACCAGGAGCACGAACGGAAGAACGATCCGCCGTCTGAGCGTAGGTTTCCTGATCATGGCAGGGGGGGCTTTTTCTCAGCCCTATGGCTTGTGACGGGCCGTTCCGCGCAGGCTTGCGTGAATTCGGAACAAAATAGGCAAAATTGCCGATATTCTTGACTCCTATACTGGCGGTGGCCGAAGCTTTCAGGCCAAAACCGCAGGTCGAGCTCATGAGGGGGATCAGTTGGGGGGTCCGCAGGCCACCGGCCTGACCGATCGACAGGTCGAGGTGCTCCGGCTCGTTGGTCGGGGGTTGACCGACGCCCAGATCGCCAGCGAGCTATTTCTGAGTCCGCGCACCGTGCATGCGCATTTGCGCGCCATCTACCAGAAGCTGCACGTGTCCAACCGAAGCGCCGCGACCCGCTACGCGATCCAGAACGGCCTGGGTTAGGACCGTTCGCTCGCGACCCTGCAGTTGCAGGAGTCGCGAATCCTGCGGCATCAGGACGACGCCTGGCCAGCGGATGGCTAGTGTCGGGGCAGATCTTTTTTTGGAGGTGTCATCGCGTGAAGCGACTCATCGCCCCGCTGCTCGCAGCGGCGGCCGTCACGTTCGGTCTCGCCTGGCTCCCGGCGCTCGCCGACACGCCTGGTCCGGCGCCCGCCTGCGTTTCGCCGTCGGTCAACCCGCATCCCACTGCGCCGGTCGGCCCGACGACCGATACCCTCTTCTGCACGCAGCCGGCGACGAATGGAACCGGGTCAGGTAATGGATCGAACGGATCCAATGGAACCAACGGGACCAACGGATCGACCGGGACCGGTGGATCAACCGGAGCTGCCTCGCATGGCACTACCCAGACGGCCGGCTACAACGCCGGAACGGGCGCTGGTAGCGGCACGACCACCACGGCAGCTGGAACCTCGGGGGGCCAGACGATGACCACGAGCGGGTCGGGCGCGAGCACGACCAGGACCGCACCCGCATCCGGCGGCTTCTTCGGCGGACTCGTCGCCTTCCTTGGAGCTGCGGGCGGGCTCGCGCTCCTCTTCGGCTTCCTGTTGCTGCTGGCGATCGGCCTCTTCATCGTGGCGGTCGTCATGTGGCTAACCCGCCGCGGCGGCAGCCTGGGTTCGCGCTTGGCCAGCGTCGCGCATCGTCCGTAGAAGCTACGCCACGCCGCATCTCTCGCTGGTCAGCGTCGCTCCCGCTGACCAGCGAACGCGTCGTGGATGACGCTCCCCGTCAGCGCCAGCCCGATCCCCGCGCCGATCCCGCCCGTGAGGTACGCCACCCCGTCAGAAATCTGGTGCACGTGCAGGTACACACCGCTGAGCAACAGCACGAGCGCCAACGCCAGCCAGGTCAGCCGATCCAATCAGCCGCCGTTCGTGCCGCCGCCCGCTCCGCCGAAGAATCCGCCCGCGCTCCCGGCGGGGACGATCGTGATGCTGTTCGCCTTGACACTGCCGTCGGCTTGACGGGTCCCGGCCACCGTGACGGTCTGGCTTTCCTGCAGATCGGAGGCCTGGCCGAGCACCATCTTGCGGATGATGACACTCTGGTCAAAGGTCACCTTGACGTCGGTGTTGCACCGGGCGTCATGCAGGGTGAGGCTGTTGCTGGTCAGGTTCGTGACCGTTCCGCTGGCGCCGCGACGCACGGCTCCGGACGGGGCAGCCGATGCCGCATTACTCGCGGTGGGACAGGCGGCGAACTGCCGGCCGCCACCGGTGAACCCGGTGCTGTTCTTGGAATTGGTGCCGGTAGAGCTGGCCGCCGCGGCCGTCCCGCCGCCGCCGATCTTGTAACCACCATAAAAACCGCCCAAGAGGGCGACCACGACGACGAGCGCGGCGATCGGGAGCTTGATCACTGAAAGACCTCCTTGGGGTTCACTCGTAACGAAGCGCTTCGATGGGGCGGAGTCGAGCCGCCCGGTTTGCCGGATAGAGACCGAAGAACAAGCCGATACCGACCGAGATGCCGAAGGCCATCAGCACCGACGGCATGGAGATGATCGGCGCCGGCAGGCTGGATACGACCAGGGGGAGCACGCGTGCCAGGCCAAAGCCGATGGCGATGCCGAGCAGGCCGCCCAGCCCGGCGAGGAACATCGACTCGATCAGGAACTGCAGCAGGATGTCCCGGCGGCGGGCGCCGATCGCCTTGCGAATGCCGATCTCGCGGGTTCGCTCGGTGACGGTGACCAGCATGATGTTCATGATTCCGATGCCGCCGACGATCAGCGAGATGCCGGCAATGGCGCCCAGCATCAGCGTCAGGACGCCGGTCGTCTGCGAGGCGCTGTTCAGGACGTCCTGCTGGCTCAGGATCTGGAAATCCGCCTGCGTCGGATCGGAGATGTGGTGGCGGTCGAGGAGGATCTGGGTCACCTCGGCGTTGGCCGCCGACGTCGCATCCGCACTGGCAGCCTCGACGTAGATCTGGCTCACGTTCCGCCCCCGGCCGCCGAGCAGGTAGTTCCAGGCCGAGGTGATCGGCACCACGACCAGGTCATCCTGGTTGTTGAATCCACCCGACGAGCCCTTCTGGGCGAAGACGCCGATGATCCGGAAACTCTGTCGGTTGATCTTGACCACCTGGCCGATGGGATCGCTGCCGCTGAAGAGGTTGGTGACGACCGTCTGCCCGATGACGGCGACCTTGCTCGAGGCGTCCACATCGGCCTGGGTGAAAAACTGTCCGCTGGCGAGCTGATAGTTGCGCACCGATGGGAAGTCCTGGCCGGTGCCGGTGAGGCTGCTGTTCCAGTTCTGGTTGCCGTAGGTGAGCTGCGCCCGGCCGCCGGCGCTCGGAATCGCCGTCAGCACGTCGGGCGCCGATTGCCGATTCTTGATCGCCGTCACGTCATCGAGCGTCAGTGTCGAGCCCGTCCCGAAGCCTTGCTGCACACCACCGGCCGCTTTGGCATTCGAGGGAAAGATGGTCAGCAGGTTCGACCCAAGCGATTGGATTTGCTGCTGCACGGCCGCCGAGGCGCCGTTGCCGACGCCGACGAGCAGGATCACGGCTGAGACACCGATGAGGATGCCCAGCATGGTGAGGGCCGATCGGAGTCGATTGGCCAGCAGCCCGTTGGCCGCCAGCCGCAGGCCTTCGAGGACGCTCATGCAGGCGCCACCCCCGCATGTCCGCGGCTCAGATTCTCTTCAGGGCGTCGCTCGTCGCTGACGATGAGTCCGTCGCGAAGTCGCACCACTCGCTGAGCGAAGCCCGCAATATCGGCCTCGTGCGTGATCAGCACGATGGTGCGCCCCTGGTCGTTGAGGTCGCGCAGGAGCTTCATGATCTCGACGCTCGACTCGGTGTCCAGGTTGCCGGTTGGCTCGTCGGCAAGCAGGATGGCGGGATCGGTCACCAGTGCCCTGGCGATCGCGACGCGCTGTTGCTGCCCACCGGAGAGCTCGCTGGGGAGATGCCGGGCGCGTTCCAGTAAGCCGACTGCCTCCAGCGCGGCCAGTGACCGCTCCAGGCGCTGCTGGTTCTCGCCCGCATAGATCAACGGCATTTCGACGTTGTGAACCGCCGTGACGCGGGGAATGAGATTGAACGATTGGAAGACGAAGCCGATCTTGCGATTGCGGATCCAGGCAAGTTGATCTTCGGTTAAGTCCGAGACGTCGTACTCGTCGAGCAGGTAACGACCGGAGCTCGGTTGGTCGAGGCATCCGATGACGTTCATCAGCGTGCTCTTGCCCGAGCCGGACGGGCCCATGATGGCGACAAATTCCGCCTCGGGAATGTGCAGCGAGATGCCGCGGAGTGCTGCTACCTCGACATCACCGGTGCGATAGACCTTCGTGATCCCCTCGAGGGTGATCACTCAGCCTCCGCCACCCCGGATGATCGCGCCTCCGCCAAGGCCGCCGCCGCCCCGGAAGTTGCTGCCGCTGCTCGTGCCTGTGGTGTGCAGGCTCGGCAGCACAACCTTGTCACCCTCGTTCAGTCCAGCCTTGATCTCCGTGTACGTGTCCCCAGCCACACCCGTGACCACCTCGGTGGGGACCTGCTGGCCGCCCGCCGCCAGGACGGTGACCATCGTGGCGCCGCTCTGGGTATGGACCGCGGCATTTGGAACGCGGACCGCGTTGTCGGCCTGGGCAACGGTCACGGCGGCATTGACGGTCATGCCCTCGCGCAGTCGCGGGTCGGTGCGGTTCAGCATGAAGGTGGCGTAGTAATCGACGACGTTGCTGACCACGGTGGCGCTGGGGCTGATGCTCAGCACGTGGCCGGAGATGGTCAGCCCCGAAATGGCATCGAATGTCAGGCTCGCCGGCTGGTTGACCGCCAGCTTGGCTGCGTCGGTTTCGGCAAACGGCATCACCGCGACCAGGCTGCTGTTGTCATCGATCACCATGAAGCCGCTGCCGGCGGATCCGGTGGCCGAACTGCCGGAAGAGGGCTGGGGTGCCAGCGATCCGGGCGCCTGAGCCGTGGCTCCGGAGCCGCCGCCGGCCACGCCTTCGCCCGGGACGCCGTTGATGCTGACGACGACCCCGGAGGTTGGTGCCGTCAGCGTCGTTTCGTTGAGCGCCAGCTGGGCCGCCTGGACCTGCGCCTGGGCGGAGGCGATCTGTGCCTGGGCCGACGAGACCTGGTTCGGCTTGACCTGGGACTGTACCGTCAGGTTGTCGCGCGACGAGGTGATCTGCTGGGAGGCGGAGTTGATCCGTGACTGGCCGCTGATCGCATCCATGTTCTGCTTGCTTCGATCGTTCGAGAGTTGCGCCTGGTCCTGGCTACAGGTCGGCCCGTTCGGGCAATCGGCGTTGACCTTCGCCTGATCGTTTGCGACCGTGTTCGCATCCGCCTGGGTCTGGGCGTTCACCGAGGCGACCGTGTCGTTGTAGTTCTGCTGGGCCGCGTTGAGCTGATGCTGCAGCTGGGCAAGCTGGGCGGAAGTCAGCGGCGACTGGGCGGCCTGGAGACCGGCCTGGGCCGACGCCAGGGAGGCTTGGGCCTGTGCCAGACTGGCCTGCTGGGTCGTCGAGTCCAGCCGCGCCAGCACCTGCCCGGTGGTGACTTTGTCGCCCACCTTGACATCTACCTCGGTCAGCGTGCCCGCGACTTTGAAGTTCACGTTCATTCGCCCGTTGGGTGCGAGCGAGCCGGTGCCGCTGACGACGGAGGAGACGGTGCCGCGGTCGGCGGTCGCGGTCCGGATGGTTGGAGCGGCTGGTTGCGCGAACACCGTGTCATGGGCGATCAGTCCCACGAGCAGCACGGCGATCAGCCCGAGCGCGCCAAGCCAGATCCGCGTGCCGGTGAGCCAACCGGCTCGGCTGGGGATGGGTAACGGCTTCAGGCTGGGTTGGCGCACGTGTCGAGCCCCATGATCCGCGCGGCGACTAAAAGTCGGATGAAGTGTGCCTAAGTTTTCGCTAAGACTTAAAAGCGCCGATGCGTCGTCCAGCCGGGCCATCGCGCACTCGCGCGTAAGAAAGTGCGCTCGTTTGCGCGTACAGCCCGGCATTCGGCGCCGGCGCCTGCGCGCGAAAGCGCGGCGGCATGAAGGCCGCTAAGCCGCTAGGGCGTCGCGGAGGGCTGGGCCTGGAAGTTGCCCAGCGTGACGGTGACCGAGATGTGCTGGTCGTTTCGCGTCACCGACAGCGTCACCTTATTCCCGACCTTCTTGCTATCGAGGTACTGCTGCAGCTGCTCGATGGTCGTGATCTGATGACCATCGATCGCCGTAATGATGTCGTCGCTGGGATCCGCCTGGCCGCTGCCCTGTAGACCGGCATGCGCCGCGGGACCATTGGGGACCACGTCGATCACCAGCACGCCGGATTGCTCACTCGTGATGCCGAGCTGGCTGGCGGTGGCGGCGGTCAGCGTCTGTCCGCTGATGCCGAGCCACGGATGCTGAGCCGCCTGTCCGCTCTCCAGTGGTGTCAGCATGCTGTTGGCGCGGTTGATCGGGATGGCGAAGCCGACCCCGACATTACCCTCGACCGGGCTGTCGATCGAATCGTTGATGCCGATCAGCTGGCCGCGGCCGTCGAGCAGCGCGCCGCCCGAGTTGCCGGGGTTAATGGGGGCGTCCGTCTGAATCATGCCGGTCAGGGCATGTCCATTGGGCGCCTGCGTGGTCCGGTTGAGCCCGGAGATGATCCCGGACGTAAAGCTGCCCTGCAAACCAAACGGCGCGCCGATCGCCAGCGCTGTGTCGCCGACCTGCAAGGTGTCGGAGTTCCCCTTGGCCAGGGGATGCAGCTGGTCCTGCGAAACCGAGACCTTGACCACGGCGAGGTCGGCGCTCTGGTCGACGCCTTTCACCTGTCCGGTGGTGTGCTGTCCGTTGGCAAAGGTGACCTGTACGGATGTCGCGCTGTCGACCACGTGCGCGTTGGTCAGGATGTCGCCCTGCTTGTCCATGACGATGCCCGAGCCTTCGGCCTGGGAGAAGGAGCGGAAGCCTCGGCCGCCGCTGATCTGGGTCGTGATGGTGACGACTCCATCCTTCGTTTGCTGGTAAAGGGCGGCAAAGGAACCGGGTGAGGGCGCCGGCGCGGCCACCCCGGCCGCGACCGTCCCGTTGGCCGGTTGCGCGGCGTTGGTGGTGCGGTGATTGGCGATCAGCGCCCCGACGGCGCCGCCGCCGATGCTACCGATGACCAGCCCGGCGGCGAGCATGGCCGTAGCCATGCTGCGCGCCGGACGGTGGGGAAAGGAGGGAGCGGGTTGGGGGGCCTCCGGCTGCGGTGCCGCTTGCGGGTCCGGTGGCTCCGGTATACCGATGTCGTCGGGTGACGTGTAGTCGTGCGTCGTGAAGCCCGAGGCGGGATAATCCCGCGGCGGGAACTCAGGTTGCTCCGGTTCTGGCGCCAGTGGATCCCGCATTACCCGAGATCCATCCTGCCGAGGGGCGATGAGCGGCCTATGAGCCTCATCTAAGACCTTGCTAAGACTTTGCCGCAACCGGGAGCTGGACGGTAAATCGCGCGCCACCCTGCGGGTTATTGCCCGCGAACACCCGGCCGCCGTGCTCGTGCGCGATCCAGCGGGCGATCGCCAGGCCCAGGCCGGTGCCCTCTCCCGTGCGCGCGGCATCCGATTGATAGAAGCGCTCGAAGATTCGCTCCACGTCCTGCTGCGGGATGCCTGGCCCATCGTCGCTGACGACCAGCGACGTCCATTGGTTGCCCGGCTGTAGCGTCAGCTGAATGTGGCCGCCGTCATTGGTGTGCTTGAAAGCGTTGTCGATCAAAATCCAGAGCAGCTGCTTGATCGCATCGGCGTTGGCGTGCACGGTAGCCGACTGGCCATCGAGAAGATCCACCCGCCGCGCCGGCTGGATCTTCTGGGCCTGGCGCGTGACGTCCTGCAGGATCGGTTGAAGATCGAGCGGAACTTTTTCGAGATGGTAGCCGGCGTCGGCGCGCGCCAGCGTCAAGAGATCCTGAACCAGCCGGCTCATCCGCTCGCTTTCGCTGGCGATGTCGTGCAGCGCGGCAGTGCGGTCCTCCGTCGTGATGTCCTCGCGCTTCATGAGCAGACCGATATTGCCCCGAATGGTGGTGAGCGGTGTGCGAAGTTCGTGCGAGGCGTCGGCGACGAACCGCCGCTGCGCCAGGAGCGCGGAACGTAGGCGCTGATAGGCGTCCTCGAGCTGTCCCAGCATCTGATTGAAGCTGCGTTGCAGGCGGCCGACCTCATCATTTGTTTCGTTGACCGGGAGGCGCCGGCTGAGATCCTGAGTGCGGCCAATCGTTTCGGCCGCCGTCGCCATCTCGTCGAGCGGGCGCAGCGCCCGACCAGCGACGAACCAGCTCAAGGCGCCGGCACCCAGCAGGCTCAGCAATGCGCCTGCCAACAGAAACAAGCGCAGGCCGTCGAGCTGGCCTTCGATCGCCGGGATTGGCTGGCCGACGATCATGTAACCGCTGAGGCCAAGGTCGGGGCGGCTCCAGGCGCGGACATAGGCCCGAGTCCTCGGGCCGCCCGCTGGCTGAACCGTCTCGAAGATGCCGTGGTCGAGTGGCACCGAGTTAAAGGTGCTGCCCGGCCACTGGGGATCGACGTTGTCGATGGTGCCCGACGTGTCGATGGATGCCCCCTGGGCGCTGAAAATCTGCACGAATGGCTCCGAGCTGATATTCAAGTCGACGGGCGGGAAAAACGGTCCTCGCGAAAACCGCCCACCTCGTTCGAGGAACTGCCAGACCTGTTCACCGCGCTGCGCGAGGGCCACATCCTGCTGCCTGGTCAGGTTGCCCTGGACGAGGTAGTAGACGAGAACGCTAAAGATGACGACGGTGAAGGCGACGACGCCGGCGCCGAAGAGCGCGATTCGGGCGCGGATCGGGATTCGATGGCGAAACGCGGTCTCGATGTCCAGCCACCGGGCCAGTCGATTCATTGCTCTTTGAGGATGTACCCTACGCCGCGCACGGTTTGCAGCAGGCGGGCGCGGCCACCCTGCTCGAGCTTCTGGCGAAGATAGCCAACGTAAACGTCGACCACGTTGCTGCTGGCGCCGAAGTTGAAGCCCCACACGGCATCGAGCAGCTGCTCGCGGCGCAAAACCTGACCCGGGTTGCGCATGAAATGCTGCAGGAGGTCGAACTCTTTCGCGGTGGTGGGAATCAGCTCATCGCCCCGCTTGACCTCGCGGGTTGCCATGTCCATCAGGACATCGGCGTAGCGCAGCGTGCGGCGGGCCCGCGGAGCGCGCCGCCGGAGCAATGCCCGAACCCGGGCCAGTAGCTCCTCATAGGCAAATGGCTTGACCAGGTAATCGTCGGCTCCGCTGTCCAGGCCCTTGACCCGGTCGGCGGTCCCGTCTCGGGCCGTGAGGAGCAGGATTGGCACGTCACCTTCGGCGCGCAGTCGTCGGGTGACCTCCAATCCGTCGATGCCCGGCATCATGATGTCCAGGATGGCGAGGTCGGGCATCCGCTCCCGGGCGCGGTTCAGCGCAATCTGACCGTCCGGCGCCACCTCGACGTGGTAGCCCTCGTAAATGAGCGCCCGGCGCAAGGCCGCGGCGATCCGCGCGTCGTCGTCGACCACCAGGACATGCGGCTGCTCGGCCATAGACTGCTCTCATGAAACCACGGCCTCATGAGAGTTGTCTAAGAATTCGTTCCCGTTACAGGCCCGGAATCAAACCAACGAGCATCACAACCGCGGCGATCGCCATCCCGGCGGCCGCGATGCCGGTGAGGGTGAGGCTGAGCCTCCCGCTGACCCGCTGTTTCATGACCTGGCGGTCCCTGCCGAGCCAGATGATGAGCACCAGCAGCGGTGGCGCGACGACGCCGTTGATGACGGCGGTGATGAAGAGTGCGCGGATCGGATCGAGGTGCATGAAGTTCATCACCACGCCGGCGATCGTGGCGGCCCCCAGCACAACGTAGAACGTCGGACGATGGACCGGCTTGGCCGCGAGATTACCGGGAAGGCCGAGGAACTCCTTCAGGGCGTAGCTGGCCGAGCCGGCCAGGATGGGGATGGCCAGCAGACCCGTGCCGATCAAGCCGATGGCGAACAGGACGAAGGCAAACGGGCCAGCCAGCGGAGCGAGCGCGGCGGCGGCCTGGTCCGCCGTCTGGATACCCGTTTTCCCGTGCGCGTGCAGCACGGCGGCTGACGTCAGGATGATGAAGTACGCCACCAGGTTGGAGAACGCCATCCCAATCACGATGTCGAAGCGGGCGGCCCGGAGCTCGGACGCCTTGATCCCGCGATGTCCGACCAACGGATTGGTAACGCCCGCCGCGGTCATCTCGTCGACCTCCGAAGAGGCCTGCCAGAAGAAGAGATAGGGTGAAATCGTCGTTCCGAGCACAGCCACCAGCGCCATGACGAAGCCTTTTGAGAATTCAATGTGGGGAATGAAGGTCGCCTTCAACACCTCCAGCGGCTGTGGATGGGCGAAAAAGGCCGTGATCACGTAGGCGAAGAGCGCCAGGGTCAACCATTTGAAGATCTTGAAGATTGCCGAGTAGGTCATGAAGAGCTGCATGACGATGATCAGCGCTGCGACCGGAACCACGAGCCATAACGCCGGAATGAGGCCGCGGGACAGCAGCGATCCGCCGGCCGCCACCGCGCCGAGGTCGGCGCCGATGTTGAAGGTATTTGCCCCCAATAGCCCGAGGATGGCAATCCCGGCCAGCCAGCTTGGGAATTTGCGACGAAGGCTGACGCCGAGGCCCACGCCGGTCTGCAGGGCGATCCGGGCGCACAGCTCCTGGATCGCGCTCATCAGGGGGAACGTGAACAGTGCCGTCCAGAGCAGCCCGTACCCGAACTGGCTGCCAACCTGGGAATACGTCCCGATGCCGCTGGGGTCGTCGTCGCTGGCGCCGGTGATCAGCCCCGGTCCGAGGATCTGCAGCCAGCCGATAGGACCCTTCCGCCTGGCCTCGTCAAGGGTCGTTCGGCCGGCTCTGGGGGTGCCCGTGTCAGCGAGCCCAGCCTTGAAGCGGTCGCGCTTGTCCACTTCGTCGGGCGGCGGCTCCGGCTCGGGGCCGAACAGCTTTACTATGGGATCTTCGTTCGGTTTAGGGTCGGGTTTCGCCAAATGGGCCTCCGTTTCTCGAATACCTGTTCTGCCTCTGGGTTTATCGACATTATGACAGCAATGCTATCAGCTTCAAGGCTGGTCCCCCGGTCGCGGGGAGTCTGGCCGCGTGGTAACTTCCTGGGCCTGGCTGCCGTTCTACAAGCGACCAGAGGCCCTTGGCAGGCGCACGGCCCGCTGCTAGGCTGAGGCACAAATGTCACAAAGAGTCCTGAAAATTGCGCTGGCGATGACCTTTGCGGCGTTGCTGCCGTCGTGCTTTGGCGCCCAGGTCGAGTCCCGCCAGGTTGGTCCAGTAGCGCTGGCCTACAACTTCGCCAAGGCATCGCCGAGTGCGACGGCCACCCCGCAGACCAGCCTCGCCCCCGTGACCGTTGGTACGCAGGCCGTCAGCCAGGGCGCGGTCGTCGTGCGTGGCTTTCACGAACCTGGCGATTGGGCGCACCGAAACTACTGCGGGGCCGGCGCAACGCAGGTCCTGCTGTCGGCCTGGATGAGCGACGTTCCCGACATCGAGACCGTTGCCCGGGCGTCGAAGCTCAATCCGAACCGCGGTGAGTACGGAGCCGACGCGACCAATGCCATCAATGCCTTCCTCAATCCACTCGTGATGCCGAATCTCGGCCACCCCCGCTACAAGGCGGAACACATCACGGCGCTAGCCGACGTGCAAGCGCGAATTCAGGCGGATATCGCGGATCAAGAAGCGATGTTGACCTTCGGCCACGGGGTGCCGGTGATGGTACAGACCATGACGAAGACGATGCCGGGGTGGAGCCACTGGAACGCCACCCACATGATCACGATCTTTGCCTTTGACTTCAGCCACAACGACCCGGCGCTGGATACCGTGACCTATGCCGAGACGCCGTCCCCGCTGGCCGGTTATCGTGGACCGGATTTCCAGACCATCACCGTCGCCCAGCTGTGGGTGGCGATGCAGGCCTACCTCCGCGAGGGTGCGCCCTCCGACCCGATGAACGTTATCAGCTAGGCTTCGCTCATGGCGCAGGCCGCCGGCTCCCACAGCGATGTCGTCTCCATGGAGGCGCTGATCCGACACCAGCTGATCCTGCTGGGTGAGGATCCATCCCGCGAGGGATTACGCGATACGCCCGAGCGGGTCAAGGAAAGCCTCGAGTTCCTCACCCGAGGCTATCGAATGACGCTGGACGACGTCTTCGGCGATGCCATCTTCACCGAGACCTATAAGGACATGATCGTGGTGAAGGACATCGAGATGTATTCGCTGTGCGAGCATCACCTGCTCCCCTTCTTCGGCCGGGTGCACATCGGCTACATCCCCAAGGGACGGCTGATTGGCCTGAGCAAGATGCCTCGGCTGGTCGAGCTCTACAGCCGCCGGCTGCAGGTCCAGGAGCGGATGACGCGCCAGATCGCCGAGTGTCTTCAGAAATACCTCGACCCGGTTGGCGTGGGCGTCGTCATCGAGGCCGATCATCTCTGCATGAAGATGCGCGGCGTCGAGAAGCAGAGCAGCCGCGTCTTCACCAGCTGCGTGCTCGGCATCTTTCAGGCCGATCCGAAGACGCGCGCCGAGTTCATGGGTCTGATCAAGGGCGTTCCCAGCATCTAGCAGCGCCGATGCGCCGTCCCGGCTCGTCCCGCGGGCTCGCTCCATAATGGGGGCCCAGCTCTTCGTCGGGACCTCCGGCTTCTCCTACACCAGCTGGCGCGGCCGGTTTTATCCCCGGGGCACAAAGAGCCAGGACATGCTCCGCTACTACGCGGGCCGGCTGAGCACGGTCGAGGTCAATACCACCTTTTACCGGACACAGCCGGAGGAGGTCATCAAGCGATGGGTGGACGTAACGCCGGACGGGTTTCGCTTCGCCGTCAAGGCTCATCGCCGCATCACCCATAACCGGCGGATGCCGAACCTGGAGGAGGCGATGGAGACGCTGGCCGATGAAGTCGAAGCTTTCGCTGGCCGACTGGGGCCGGTCCTGTTCCAGCTACCCCCGACCGCGCCGTTGGATCCTGGACGCCTCGAGCGGATTGCGGCCCTCACGCCGGACCAGTGGCGGGTCGCCTACCAGTTCCGCCATCCTTCGTGGCACATTCCGGCGGTCGCGGACCGGCTCGAGCGGATGGGTGCCGCGCTGGTCTATGGCGACGGGGAGGCCCAACCGGGCCTGCTTGGGAGGGGAGCCTTCCTCTACTTCCGCCTGCGCCGCGATGCCTACTCATCACAGCGGCTCGCGTCGTGGAAGCGGAGGATCCGCGGCTACCTTGCCGAGGGGCGTGACGTCTTCGTCTACTTCAAGCACGAAAAACTGGGACCGCTTTATGCCGAGCGCCTGGCTCGGGGATGGCCGACCGACGCTTTAAGTTAGCGCCAATCGGGGATATAATCGCCGGGAATTCAAATCAGCGGCCCCGTGTAGAAAAGCCGCGAGAAAGGAAAGGAGGCTCAGCAGATGGCCCGGTCCATGTGGCGGGGCGCGATCAGTTTCGGGATGGTGGCGATCCCGATCCGCATGTACCTCGCTACCGAGGCCCACAGCGCGGTGGCCTTCCGCCAGCTGTGCCCGCATTGCCAGCTCCCCATCAAGCAGCAGCGGCACTGCCCAACCGATGACCATGTGGTGGCGTTCAACGAGGTCCTGAAGGGCTATGAGGTTGGAAAGAATCAGTTCGTCATCATCGACGAAGCGGATCTGGATAAACTGCCGCTGAAGACCACCAAGACGATCGACATCATGGAATTCGTCGAGCGCAATGACGTTCCCCTCGGGCTTTATGTCAAGAGCGCGTATTACCTCGAGCCCGAAGATGTCGGAGTGAAGCCGTTCTACCTGCTCAAGCGGGCTCTGGAGGATACCAACAAGGTGGCAGTCGCCAAGATCGCGCTGCGCGACCGCGAGCATCTCTGCTTGATCCAGGTGCAGGGCAACACGCTGCTCGTCAACACGCTCAACTGGCCGGACGAGATCCGTTCAACCGATGAGCTCAACCTCCCGCAGAACGTGAAGATCAGCGATAAAGAGGTCGGCATGGCGACCTCGCTGATCGACAACCTGACGGACAGCTTTCAGCCCGAGCGCTATACCGATGATTACAAGGCCGCCTTCCAGCTGATCGTGGATCAGAAGATGAAGGGGCTGCAGGTGACCACCCCGGTGGCGGTGCAGGAGCCCAAGGTCATGGACCTGATGGCGGCCCTGAAAGCCTCGGTCGAGGCCACCAAGCAGGGGAAGAAGGCGCCGGCGGCAAAACCGGCGGCCGGACCGCGAGTCAAGGTGGCCGCCAGGACCTCGACGGCGCGACCTGCAGCCAAAAGGCGCACGGCCTAACCTGGCGTAGTACGCTCGCGGCTAGCAATGCCGGCGCGCCCTCCGACCGTTGAACTCGACCTCCCATTCGCACGCGCCCTGCCCGATCGGCTGCGGCCCATGCTGCCCATGCCGGCCGCGGCGCCCTTTGACTCACCGGAGTACGCCTTCGACGTTGCCTGGGACGGCGTTCGTGCGCTGGCGTCGATCGACGGCAGCGAGGTTCGCGCCTGGGGCCGGGATCTGCTGGATCTCACGCCTCGATACCCCGAGCTCCAAGAGCTCTCAGCTTCGTCGCCGCCAGAAACCATCGTCGATGGCGAACTGATCGTCAGCGATGTCGACGGCCGTCCGGACATGGTGGCCCTCGAGATTCGGCAGCACGCAGACCCGCACACCGTGACGGGATCCGCACCGGCACACCCGGTGACCTACGTGGTGTACGACCTCTTATATCTGCGAGGCCGGCCCCTGCTCAAGGAGCCGCTCGCACGCCGGCGAGCCAAACTGGTCGAGGCAATCCGGTCGTCTGGCCGGATCTACGTGGTGGAACCCGTCGCCCAGGATGGCCTGGCCTTCTACGACGCCGCGCGCGAGACCGGGCTCGAAGGTGTGGTCGCCAAGCGACTCGACAGTCCATATCGGGCTGGACAACGCCATCCCGACTGGCTGCAGATTGACGCGGTGCGCCGCCAGGATTTTGCCGTGCTGGGATTCATTCCGGAGGCCGGCGATCGGCTGCTCGAGGCGCTGATCGTGGCGACGTACGATGGACGGTCCTTTCAGCCGGCTGGGCGAGTCGTGGGCGGCTTCGACCCAGCCACGTCCATCCGGCTGCGGAGAACACTCGACACGCTGCCGTCCGTACTCGCCGCAGTGGATCCCCGATGGAGCGACAACCGCATCTGTTGGGTGAAACCGCAGACGGTCGTGAACATCAAGTTCAGCGAGTGGGATCGACACGGCCAGTTGCGCTTTCCGATTTTCAACGGGCTCAAACCCGAAGTCGCGCCCGAGGAATGCGTGCGCGCAGCGGTCCTCGAGCCACCCGAGCCGATGGTGTCGCGACGGGTCGAGGTCGCCCTCCCTCGCCTGCCAATCTAGGGCGCGCCAGTCCGTAAAGTAGGGATCGTGTCAATCGCGGACAAGGTCGCTGTCCGCCTGCGCGTCAATGGCGAGGAGATGGCGGTCATGGTGCCGCCCTACAAGACGCTGCTCGAAGTTCTGCGGGAGGACCTCGGCCTGACCGGCACCAAGCACGGCTGCGAGCTCGGCGAATGTTCGACCTGCGGGGTTCTGGTCGACGGCAAACCGTACCTGTCCTGCCTGGCGATGCCGCTCGAGCTCGAAGGACACGACATCACCACCATCGAAGGGATGGCTCGAGGGAGCGAGCCACATCCGCTGCAGGTCGCCTTCGCGGAGCTTGGCGCTGCCCAGTGCGGCTACTGCACTCCGGCCATGCTGCTCACGGCAAAGGCGCTGCTCGATCGCGATCCTCGTCCCACGCGCGAGGCTATCAAGGAGGCGCTCGCCGGTGTGCTGTGTCGCTGCACCGGCTACGTAAAAATTTTCGAGGCGGTCGAGCGGGCGGCGGCGAGAGGTTCCCGGGATGGCTGACGAGCTCGCCATCATCGGCAAGCCGCTGACAAAGCCCGATGCCTATCCGAAGGTGACCGGCCAGACGAAATTTGCCGACGACCTGTCGCTGCCCCGGATGCTCTACGGCCGGATCCTGCGCAGCCCCCATCCTCATGCGCGCATCCTGCACATCGATACCGAGCGGGCGCGGGCGCTGCCCGGCGTGCTGGCCGTGCTTACCGGCGACGACCTCCCGGTGAAGTTCGGCATCCTGCCGGTCAGCCAGGATGAGGAGGCGCTCGCTCGCGAGAAAGCGCGCTATGTCGGGGATCCGATCGCCGCCGTGGCGGCGATCGATGAGTGGGTCGCCGACGAAGCCCTTGACCTGATCGACGTGGAGTTTGGCGAGCTGCCCACCTACATGACCATCGAGGAGGCGATCGCCCAACGGGGCGAGCCCATCCACGGGACGTCGAATGTGCACAAGAGCGTAGCCCTGGAATTCGGCGATACCGACCAGGCGATGGCGAAGGCCGAGCACGTTCGCGACGACACGGTTTTTTTCGAGGGCAACACCCACCTGCCGATGGAGCAGCATGCGTCGGTCGCCCAGTACGGTATCGACGGCAAGCTCACGCTATGGACCTCATCGCAGACTCCGCACTACGTCCATCGGGCCCTGGGCAAAGTGTTGCAGTTGCCCATGAGCCGCATCCGCGTGATCGCGACCCCGAATGGGGGCGGCTTCGGTGGAAAGAGCGACATCTTCTCGCACGAGCTGGTGGCGGCCAAGCTGGCCATCGTGACCGGACGCCCGGTGAAGATCACCCTGACGCGCGAGGAAGTCTTCTACGCCCACCGCGGCCGGCATCCGGTGCTGATGAAGGTGAAGACCGGATTCACGAAGGCTGGCCGGATCAGGGCGATGCAGTTTCAGAGCTTCCTCGATGGCGGCGGCTACGGCAGCTATGGCGTGGCGACGACCTATTACACCGGCGCGCTGCAGACGACGACGTACGCCATTCCAAGCTACCGCTTCGAGGGGGTGCGTCTTTTCACCAACAAACCGCCGTGTGGACCCAAGCGTGGCCACGGGACGCCCCAACCGCGATTCGCCCTGGAGATCCATCTCGACAAGGTCGCCGAAGAGCTCGGGATCGATCCGGTCGAATTGCGGCGGCGGAACCTCCCGAACCCCAATTCGCGCACCGTGAACTGGCTGCGGATCACAAGCTGCGGGCTGGAGCAATGCATTAATAAGGTTGTCGAGGAATCCCGGTTCTCCGAGCGGCGGGCGTCGATGCCCCACGGTCGGGGGCTTGGCTTTGCCGTCAGTTCCTACCTCAGCGGCGCGGGCACAGCCATCTACTGGAACGACATGCCCCATTCCGAAGTCCAGCTCAAGCTGGACCGCAATGGCGGAGTGTCGCTTCTGTGCGGGGCGATCGACATTGGCCAGGGTTCCGATCACATCCTGGCCGCGATCGTGGCCGAAGTTCTCGGGATCGGCCTCGAGGACATCCAGCTGACGACCGCCGACACCGACCTGACGCCGATCGACCTGGGCAGTTACTCGTCCCGCGTCACCTTCATGGCGGGGAATGCCGCCAAGGCCGCGGCGGAACGTGTGCGCGAGCGGCTGTTCAGCTCGGTGGCCAAAGCGCTGCACTGCGAGCCCGACGAGCTCGAGGCTCGGGATCACCGGATTTACCGCGCGACGCGTCCGGAGGAAGGTCTGAGCTTCGCCCAGGCGGTACAGGTCGCCGAGGCCGAAGCCGGGGTGGTGATGAGCTCGGGCAGCTACACGCCCCCGAAGCTGGCCGGGCCGTACAAGGGGTCGGGCGTGGGGCCCAGCCCCGCCTACTCCTACTCGGCGGCGGTGGTGGAAGTCGACTGCGATAACAAGACCGGCGAAGTGCGCGTCCCGGAAGTGTGGATCGCCCACGACATCGGGCGGGCGATCAATCCGGTGCTCGTCGAGGGGCAGGTCGAAGGCAGTGTCTATATGGCGCTGGGCGAGGCTCTGATGGAAGAGCAAACCTTTCGCCTCGGTCTCCACAAGTTCCCCTCCCTGCTCGACTACAAGAGCCCGACCGCGATGGAGACGCCGATCATGCACACCTATCTGATCGAGACCATCGACCCGGAGGGTCCGTTTGGCGCCAAGGAAGCGGGGCAAGGACCCCTCCTTCCGGTGATTCCGGCGCTGGCCAACGCGGTCTACAACGCGCTCGGCGTCCGTATCGACGAGGTCCCCATCACTCCCGAGAAGGTCCTCAAGGCCTTGAGTAACAAGAGCAAACGCGTCGGGCCCGGATCGGTTCCCGAGTTCAAATTTCCGGCCATGCTCAGGTCCGATGTTCCTGATGAGTGGAAGGACCGGTAAGTGCTGCGCTTGCCACGACTTGCCTACCGGCGGCCGCGTTCGGTTGATGAAGCGGCTGGCATGGCGAGCACGATGCCCGGCTCGAGGTTCATCGCCGGTGGCACGGACCTCGTCCCCAATCTCAAGCGCCGCCAGTTCGATGCGACGACGCTGATCAGTCTGAATGCAGTTTGGGACCGACCCGCAGTATCAGCCGATAGTGAGCGCGGCGTCACCATCAGCGCCGGCGCGACCCTCGCGCAGCTCGCCGCCCACCCGGCTCTCGACGGCGCCTACCGAGCTCTCGCCCAGGCCTGCGGCCTGGTCTCTACGCCACAGATCCGCTATATGGGAACGCTGGGCGGCAATCTGCTGGTCGATCCGCGCTGCAACTACTACAACCAAACCCAGAGCTGGCGGAAAGCGGTCGGGTTCTGCATGAAACGCGACGGCGACATCTGCCTGGTAGCGCGCAGTTCGCCCCGCTGCTGGGCGGTCTCGTCATCGGACAGCGCTCCGGTCGCCCTGGCGCTGAACGCAGAGCTCACGCTGCAGGGCTCGAACGGGGCCCGGCGGATACCGGCCGCATTCTTATATGAGGATGACGGGATCGATTACACGACCAAGAGGCCCGACGAGATCATCACCACCGTCCACCTGCCGCGGGCCGAGGGACGCCTCACCAGCGCCTACTGGAAACTGCGGCGCCGGCCATCGTTTGACTTTCCCATCCTGGGCGTGGCGGTCGCGCTCTCCTGGGACGATGGAATCGTCCGCGAGGCTCGCGGGGCGCTGGGGGCAGTTGGATCTCATCCGGTCGAGATCACGCCGTTTCTCGCTCCGCTTACCGGCGAGCGTCCGAGCGATGAGCTCATTGCAGAAGTGGCCGACGCCGCAGACAAGCCGTCTCGGCCCCTCGACAACACCGACCTGAACCACTACTGGCGGAAGCGGATGACCAAGGTCTACATCGAGCGAGCGCTGCGGGAAGCGTGCGCCCTGGAGCCGCTTCGTGGCCGTCTGAGCGCCCAGATCAGTTCGAGATAGCCGGGCTTTCTTCACTCTACGTCCAGAGCGTCAGCGCCGGGCGGCTGCTGCGTTATACCTGTGGGCGTGAATAAGCTGCGAGTCCTTCTGGTTGCCTCGGCCCTCCTCCTCGCCGCCTGCGGTGGCGGAGCGGTGCTGTCGAGTGCAAAAGACAAGCCAGCGACACTCGCCGGATCAGTACAGATCAACAGGGGCGTCAATGCCGGTTCGGATCTCGGCGGTGACGACGTCAACCGTGTCAATCCGCCGATCAAGAAGGGCGGCATCGGTAGCCAGCCCTCTGCACCGACTCAGCCGCAGACCGTCAACCCTGGCGCGGCCCCCGCGAGCGGGACGGCAACCGACCGTTGCAGCGGCGGTAGCTACGGGGGCGGGACCGCCGGGAACCGGATCGCCCCCATGGGCGGAAAGCATCCGCCCCTGCCGATGTGCGCCGTTCAGTAATCCGGAAAGAAGCAAAGAGGGCGCCCTCGGGCGCCCTCATGCTCGTCGGCTAGTTACTCTCCTCTTTCATCTGGAAGTCGAATGGCATCGGTAAATACGTCTTCATCACGAACGACGCCTTGAGGAGTCGGATCGTTGAACTGGGGCGGTACGGCGTTGCGGGTATCGGACCAGACCGGGTGCGCGGTTGAGCCGACCAGGGCCAGCCCGCTGTAGTCACCGTTGAACCCAGCCTGGATTCCATCGGGCGGCGGGAACGTCGGCGAGATGACCTCCTCGCCGTATGGGGTCTCCAGGCCACGGCCGCCTGAGAGGGCATAGTCCGAAGCCTCGGCCTGCACGCCTGGTTGCGCCCGCGGAGCGAACCCAGCCGCTGGAGTGGCGTTCTCATTGGGCACCCGATTGGTCCGGTAGTAACTGATGCCCACGTGGTCCGCGCGCTCGTTGCCGGAACCCGCCGACTGTGCCGAGCGATTGTCTCCGGCTTCGCCTCCGCCTCCGCTTGTGACGATGTCGATGGCCGGGAAGTAGTGGTCCTTCCCCTCGCTCGGATTGACCTCCTCACTGGCTTGCTGCCAGGTTATCCCTCCATCGAACGACTGACTGATCTGAATGTCGAATTCCCTCTGGTCCGTTGGACAGAAGCCCTTCAGGGTGACCGGCCCGCCGGGCGTCTGGAAGGTCTGGCTCACGGTGTTGCGGGTCGAGCAGTAGTCCTGCCAGGTGCTGTAAAGGTGCCCGTTGCCCTTGTTCACCGCGATCCGCGGGAAGTCGTTGGTCCGGATATAGGCGCCCGGAATGCACTCCTCGGGGCCGCGCCCGAAGTTGCATTGCGGTTCTCCGAAGCTCACATCGTCTCCGACCTTTGACGGCGCCGCGCAATTGAGATGCGCGTAATTGGGATCGGTCACCGCTACATTGGACTTGCCCGTCGGATGGCAATGGACGCCGAGCGTTTGTCCGTTGACGACGTCACCCGGCGTGTTCCCGTTGTTGAAGACGACCTCGAGGTCGCCATTGGGCAGCACAGCCGGATCGGAGCCCTGGTCGAAGGTGCACGCATGCGGGTTGCGGGTCGGGTCGAAGAAGTTGCCGAAGAAGCAGAGCGTGTCAGAGGTGCCGCTGATTTCTTCGGGCTTGGACCAGGTGACGCCATGGTTGGTCGACATCGATCCCCAGATGGGCGACGAGCAGTATCCACCTGGGTTGTCGGGAGTCACGCAGCGGGTGTCGAACATGAACGGCGTCCAGGTCACGTAGACGTTGTCCCGATTTGGGCTGTTCGTGTACGCGTCCGCGGTGATGAACTCCTTGTCGTGACTCACGTTCGGGCTATTGTCCTCGACGACGACGTAGGCGCTTCCCGACGCTGGGACATTGTTGTAAAAGGAGCCGCCGGCTCCCTTCGGCGACGCAGTGACCAGCACACTCGACGCATTCGTGCGCACGTCGAGCACGACGCAGCTGAAGAATGCCCGGCCCTGTGAATCGAACGTCTGGGCGGGATCGCTGGCGAAATCATAGGTATGGTTCGTCCCGGGCCCGCCGGCAATCGTGTGCGGTGCGGTTGGCCGGTTTTCGCGCTGCCGGAAAGGCGGCAGGGCATCGCCCCAGGTCTTGCCGCCGTCGAACGAGTAGTCGGTTCCGCACTGGTTGTATCCGACGCGGCTGTCGTTCTGCGAGGCGATGATATTCGACGAGTCGACCGGGTTGACCTTGACGATCTCCTCGGCCTGGCGACGGTAGGTGCAGTCCTGGTTGACCCGTACGTTGCCATCGGGGTTCCGGTCACTGCAGCCGAGACTTTGGGCGGAAACGCCCAGCGCGTTCCGGCTGCCTTCGCCGGCCGCGGACACGTTTGGAGCCTGGCCGCTGCTGTTGTTGCTGAAGACGGCGCCGGCCGGTGCACCGGTGTCGCCGGCCGAACCTCTGGCGTCGGCATCGAGCGCCTCCTTAGCGGCTTGTACGACGCCGGCGGAAAGAGTGGGAAGCGTTCGATAAACCTGCACCTGGCCCTGAGCCTGGCCAAGACTGCCGTTCGTGCTGGCCTCACCGAGTGGTAGTCGGGCCGCGGGCAACTGGCCCTTTGCCGCCCGCGCGACGATGCTGTCCTTGGCGGCTACCGGCAGGATCGATGTCGCGGCTGAGAGGGCGCCCGCGGCAACCGCGATGACGCCGAGCACGGGGACTATTCTGCGTGTTCGCAAACCTTCGCTCCCTCCGTGTGAACCTGGTGCGCACGTGGCCGACGAGCCATGGCGCGAGAAGACAACACTGCTGGAGGCCTTGCCAGGGCTTGGGGCGACTTCCCTCCTAAAGGAAAAACGAAAAACAGTTAACCCCTGTAAAACCGAGCCGGACTCATAGTGAACTTGATATAGGGCCGCTGTCAAGCCCTGGCTGTTATCAAGAAGGCAGACGAAGAGGGCGCCCTCGGGCGCCCTCTTGCTCGTGCTGCAGACGCGTCGCTATTTCGAAGGCACGGGTAGGTTGGCGGTGAAGATATCCTGGTCGTTCGCAATCGACGCGTTCGATGCGCTGCCCGTACAGACAGCTGGTGGCGTGGTAGCCGTTGCCGTGCCCGGGCATATGAACAGATCGGGAACTCGGGTATCCATCCACACCGGATGAGCGTCATTCACGGCATCAACCGCGTTGTAATCGCCGAGGAAGACACCGCCGAACTGCGTGGGCGGTGGCATCGACGATGACGTTACCCGAAGGACCTTGAAGTTGATCAAATCGCCAGAGCCTGACAGGCTGTCATCGGAGAAGCCGGTGGTCTCATCATCACCGTATTGTCTGTCGTAATAGGAGACCGCGAGCTTTCCGTTTTTGGTGAATGCCTGCCACTGCCACCACTGATCGGTCGTCGCCTGCCCGGAATCCTGCGTAACGGCTGCGAGGACGCGTGGGTCCTGTGCCTGGCCGGTCCAGGTTGCTCCGCCATCGTTCGAAACGGTTTCCAAAATGTCGTTGTTGCAGGCTCCAGGCGCCTTGACTCCGGTGTAGAGATTGTTGCCGGTTGCGGGATTGACGCCAGCCGGCACGCAGCCGTTGGCCTCATTCGAATGGACGTTGATGTATGAGCCGAACGTCACAACCACCTGGTTCGGATTTGCCGGGTTGACGCTGCCGCTGGGGTAGTTGGCGGCGCGGAAGATCGAGTTGCTGGTCCCGCCCTTCTCAGGGACGCATGCCCGACCAAAGTCCTTGCCAGCCTGATACGTTGCGCAGTCAGGTAGGTCGTAGTAGTCGGCAATCCGGAAGGGTCCAGCGAAGGAGGCGCCGCCGTCATGCGAGATCGAAAGCAGGATCTGGTTCCGATCGTCGCTCGCGATCTTCTCGGCGTTGTTGAAGTTGTCGTAGACTACATAAAGGGTGCCATCGGGCGCCGTAAATGGCTGCGAGAACTGATTCTCGTTACAGTTGCCGAGTTCAGTTCCTGCGCCGAATGTCAGTGGACACAGGGTCGGAGCGTTGATGCTTACCAAGACCGGAGGACTGAAGGTCTCGCCGTAATCCTTTGAGTAGGCTTCGAAGATGTACGCCGCGCCGGTAGAGCGAAACTCGGTCCAGGTGACATAAACGCGGTCTTGATTGGGACTGCCGACATGATTATCGACCGTCATGTAGGGCTTGTCTTCGAAAGCCGGCACGCCGGTTCCGGCTAGATCGGCGCTTTCGGTCACCGGTCGTCCGGGAAAGTTCCAGGACGCGCCGTGATTCTGGGTGGAGCGGAAAACATAGAATGCGCTCGAAAGATCCGGGTTTGGCGTTGGTGGCCGTCCACGTTCGAATACCTGGCAATCGAAGTACGCATTACCCTTGGTGTCCCAGGCAACCGACGTGTCGCCGCCGGCTTGCCAGTACTGACGGGCGAAACCACCGAAGTGCGTTCCGCGCGTGAACCCCATTGGAATCGTGGTGTCATTCCAGTTGCGGCCATTGTCGACGCTGTACGCGCCGTAGCAGTTACCGTCGCCCCGACGATAGTCGTTATAGCTGGCGATCAGGTCGTTGGTATCCATGGGGTTGATCGCGACTGAAGTCTCGTTCTGTGCCTGGGCGCGTCCCTGGAGGTCCGGATCGCTGATGTTGAGGCAGTTCTGATTGACCTTGATGTTGGAACTCAGATTGACTGGACAGGCATCGCTGCCCCGGGGAAAGTAGTTGTTGGGCGCCGCGTTCGCACTATCGTCGCCGGTTGCCTCGGTGGACGCAAACCCGGACAGAATTCGCTTCTGAATGGTGTTTAGCTGCGAGTAGCTGAGGGCGTGTGCGGTGATGGTTGGCGCAGCCGGCTGGAGCGTCACCAGCAAACCCGCAACGGGAAGAGCCGTAAAGGCCCGAAGTAACCGATGTTTCATGCTTCCTCCTGGTGCATGACTGGAGAAGACGACAGCATTGGACCGCCGTGCCGGGGCGTCTGGCTTGGATTCCCTCCCCTTGGATTCCCTCCCAAGGAAACTAACGAGCGGTTAACCCCTGTTAAAACCGACCCAGTAATAGTGATCTTCTGACACAAGCAGTGTCAAGCACTTGCGTTTCAGGTCTTTCCCTGAGCTGCCGGTTATGGCTCGGCGCCGACGGGGCTACCTGCTGACCGGTAACCTGACCAGGTCGTGAGGCTCTGCAGCTACTCGGTCGAACCGGGTACACCGCGCCTGGGCGCCCAGTGCGGCGAGGTGATCCTCGACCTCGGACGGTACTCCCACCTCCACGATGGCCAGCGCGTCCCGCCGGACATGCTGGGTCTCATCGGCGCCGGCCCGGTTGCCTGGCGCCACGCTGATGATCTCTGCCGCCGCTTTATGGCCGAGCTCTCCAGCCATGACCTCATCCAGGATGCGGAGGCCGGCCTCGCGTATCCGGTGGATCGGGTGCACTGGCATGCTCCCATTCCCCGTCCCGGCAAGGATGTCTTCTGTCTGGGTCAGAACTACGCAGCGCACGCCGCCGAGTTGGGAAATCCCCTGCCAGCGGCGCCGATCTACTTCACGAAGCCGCCGACGACGATCATCGGACCGGGCGAGACCATTCCCTTCCCCGATGGGCTGACGACCCGGTTCGATTGGGAGGTCGAGCTCGGCGTGGTCATCGGCGTGAAGGGCAAGGGCGTCGCAGAGGCGAAGGCGCTCGATCATGTTTTCGGCTACACCATCTTCAATGACGTGACGGCGCGCGACCTGCAGTACCGCACGTCGCAGTGGTTCAAAGGCAAGTCTCTGGACGGGACCTGCCCGATGGGGCCGGTGATCGTCACCACCGACGAGATTCCTGACCCGCAACGCCTGAGGTTGCGGCTGTCCGTCAACGGCAGCCTCAAGCAGCAGAGCAGCACCGACGACATGATCTTTTCGGTGGCGCGAATCATCGCCGATCTCTCTGCCGGGATGACGCTCGAACCGGGCGACTGCATTTCCACGGGCACGCCCCAGGGAGTGGGCGATGGTCGGAAGCCGCCGGAGTATCTCAAGCCGGGCGATGTCGTCGAAGCCGAGATCGAGAGAATTGGCGTGTTGCGCAACCCCGTGCGGTAGCCCGTCAGCACGATGTCCCGTCGAGTTCAGTGGGGAGGCGCGGCACTCGTGCTCCTCGTCGTTTTTGGCGAACTATTTCGGGAGGTAACGAGTCACACGGGAATGACGAACACTCTCGATCCCTGGCTTGCCAATGCCGTCGCGGCGCATCGGCTTGCCTGGCTGGCGAGAGCGCTCAGCGTTCTGACGTGGTTGGGTTCATCGGTGTTCCTCATTCCGCTTTGCATCGTCGTCGCCGGCTGGCTCTGGCGAAGCCACCGCACGTTGCGACCAGCGGTGAACCTGGCGCTCGCCATCGGCGGGGCGGCGGCGCTCTATGACCTCGTTAAACCGCTCGTGGGACGCATGCGGCCACCCGCAGCACTGCAATATGGAGCTCCCGACACGGACTTTGCGTTTCCTTCGGGACACGCAACACAGTCCGCGAGTTTCTACGCCATGCTGGTCGTGGTGCTGACGAACTGGGTGTGGCCACACCGGCGCGTACTGCTGAGCCTGGTCGTGGCGCTGATCGTCGCCATCGTGGCGATGGCTCGGATCTACCTGGGCGTGCACTGGCTGACGGATGTGCTCGCGGGGTTGGCCCTCGGCCTGGCCTGGTTCTCGATGCTGATGGCCCTCATGGCTGGAGCTTCCATTCCTTCAAGCTCTCGATCGCCGAGTACGCCGTGAGGTCGTACTGCACAGGGGTAACCGACACGTATCCTTCGGCGACTTTTGCGGCGTCCGCCTCGTCCTTCGGTTCCTGTAACCGAAACTGCCCGTCGAGCCAGTAGTACGTCTGGTTGCGCGGATCCGTGCGTTTCTCGAACCGCTCTTCAACCCGCGATTCGCCCTGCTGCGTGATCGCCACCCCCTTGATCTGCTCCTCGGGCAAATTCGGCACGTTGACGTTGAGCAACGTCTTGTCGGGCAGCCCCTTGGCCATCACCGCCAGCGCCAGCTTCCGCGTGAACCGTGCGGCGTAGGTGAAGTCCGGATGGGTGAAGGTGGCGAGTGATACGGCGATGGAGGGAATGCCGAGGATCCGAGCCTCGGTGGCGGCGCTGACGGTACCGGAGTAGATGACGTTGGTTCCCGTGTTGGACCCCAGGTTGATGCCGGAGACGACCAGGTCAGGCGGCCGCGGTAGGATCGCACGGACCGCGATCTTCACGCAGTCAGCCGGCATGCCGTTCACTGCATATCCGAAACGGACGTTTCGGCGCACCACCTCTTTCGTGCGCAGCGGCAGCAAGAGCGTGATGGCGTGTCCGACGGCGCTGCGTTCCGCGTCGGGCGCGACGACTTCGACCTGCCCAATCTTGCGCAGCTCTTGCCATGCGGCCAGAATGCCCTGGGCGTAGATGCCGTCGTCGTTGGTCAAGAGGATGAGCGGTTTTGCCACGAGTTCTCCACCAATTCTGCTCCCAACAGCGTCCTATACTGGAGGCGCCGATGGAAGATCCAATCATGGAGTTCCTGCGGTCTCAGGCCCGCAACTACCGCTGCCGAGTGTGCGGCAGCAATCACAAGGGCTCACAGTTGCGCAAGATCGGTAACCACAACAACAAGCTGATCGTGCAGGTGACCTGCGGCCGCTGCCGCGATTCCTTCTTTCTTCACGTCGAGTTCGCCGGCTCGGTTGTCAACGCGGTGGAAGAAGTCACGCGGGTCGCCGCCCCGTCACCCCGCGACACGGAAGAGATCGACGGCGATCCACTCACTCACGACGAAGTCCTCGACGCGCATCAGCGGCTAGAGGCGTTTCGGGGAAAGCTCACCGACCTCTTGCAGTAGCTCGCGCTCAGCCGAGCTCGCGGTACCCACTTCGGTAATAGATCAGCGGCTCTTCCTCGCTCACCACATCGGCAGCAACCACCCGACCAACGATGATCGTGTGGTCGCCCGCCTCATGGGAGCTGTGGACCGTCGCCTCGATGAAACCCGTGGCTTCGTTGAGGAGGGGTGCTCCGGTGGTCCCAAGGCGATAACCGCCCTCGCGGAACTCCGGCACACTCAGTCGGGCATTGTCGGCGAAGAACCGCGCGGTGCTCTCGCTGTGCTCGCCCAGGATGTTGAGGGCGAACGACCCGCTCTGCAAGACGAGCTCGAGCATCACGGTCGAGTGCTCCACGCTGACGAGGACCAGCAGGGGCTCGAGCGAGACAGAGGCAAAAGCGCTGACCGTCATCCCGTGCATTCGTCCGCCGAGGGTCGTCGTCATCACCGTCACACCGGTCGCGAAGTGCCCCATGACATAGCGAAAGGCGGCTTTGTCGAGCGACACCCGCAAAGGTTACGAGAACGTTGCTGAGTCGGCCGAACCGTCGGCTATACTTGGGAAGTCCGACAAGATCGGTCGGAGATCTATGAGATTCTCAACTCGATCCGAATACGGGATTCGCGTCATGGTCCGGCTGGGAGCCAGTTATGGCCATGGCCCGGTTGCCCTCGCCGACCTGGCCGAGCAGGAGGGCCTCCCGCTCTCGTACCTCGAGCAGATCGCCGGTCAGCTGCGCCGGTCCGGCCTCGTGGTCAGCCGGATGGGGGCCAACGGCGGCTACGCCCTGGCGCGGCGGCCAGACGCGGTCTCGATGGCGGACATCGTTCGCAGCCTTGAGGGATCGCTCGCCCCGGTCAGCTGCCTCGCCGAAGGCGGTGGCCCCGGGCAGTGCACGCACGCCGCGACCCCGTGTTCGGCGCACGGCTTCTGGGAGCAGCTGCAGCGCACCATCACCGCCAGCCTGCAGTCGGTCAGCGTGGCCGACCTGATGACGGAGCCGCAACCAGCGTGATCCAGACCCGCGTGCTCGACGTCGAGGCCATCCGCAGCGACTTTCCGATCCTCACCCGGCGGGTGAACGGAAAGCCGCTCGTATATCTCGACAGCGCCGCCACCTCGCAGAAGCCGGCCACCGTGATCGATGTCATGGACGACTACTACCGGCGCTACAACGCCAACCCGCACCGCGGCGTGTATGCCCTCAGCGAGGAAGCGACCGCCGCTTACGAATCGGCGCGCCAGCGAGTAGCAACCTTCATCAATGCCGCTTCCCCGAAGGAGGTCATCTTCACCCGCAACACCACCGAAGCGATCAACCTGGTGCGCTACAGCTGGGGGCGCGCCAACATCAAGGCGGGCGACCGGATCCTGCTCACGGAGATGGAGCATCACAGCAACCTGGTGCCCTGGCAACTCCTGGCCAAGGAAGTCGCTGCCCAGCTCGAATTCCTGTGCATCGACGACCAGGGGCTGTTGCTGCTCGATCAGCTCGAAGCCAAGCTCGAGGGTGTTCGTCTGCTCGCCATCACCCATCAGTCGAACACGCTCGGCACGATCAATCCGATCAAGGCGATCGCAGCCATCGCCCACCGCGCCGGTGCCCTGGTCCTGGTGGACGGCGCGCAAGCGGTTCCGCACCTGCCGGTCGACGTCCAGGACCTGGGGGTCGACTTCTACGCCTTTTCGGGCCACAAGATGTGCGGGCCGACCGGAGTGGGCGTGCTCTGGACGCGGCGAGCGCTGCTGGAGGCCATGCCGCCCTTCCTCGGCGGCGGCGACATGATCAAGCGAGTCAAGCTCACCGAGGCCAGCTGGAACGACCTGCCCTGGAAGTTCGAAGCCGGGACGCCCAGCGTGGCCGAGGGTATCGGCCTGGGGGCGGCGGTCGACTACCTGAGCCAGTTCGGCATGGCGGCGGTCCGGGCCCACGAACGGACCCTGGTCGACTATGCCATGGAGAAGCTGCAGGACGTGCCGGGCATCACGCTCTACGGCCCGGCGGATTCGGAACTTCACGGAGGAGCGATCTCGTTCACGCTGCCCAACGTCCACCCGCACGACCTGGCGACGCTGGTTGATCGCGAGGGGATTGCGGTTCGCGCCGGGCACCACTGTACCCAGCCGCTGATGGACCGCCTGGGCGTCTCCGCCACCACCCGAGCCAGCTTCTACATCTATAACCGGGCGGACGAGGTCGACCAGCTGGTCAGCGGAATTCAAAAAGCGCAAAAGGTGTTCGCATAACCATGGGTGACGATCTTTACCGCGAGCAGATCCTCGAGCACTACAAAAACCCGCATCATTTCGGGGAGTTGTCCGACGCCGACATCACCCAGGAGGGCGACAACCCGCTCTGTGGTGACGTCGTCACCTTCTACCTCAAGCTGGATGACGGCCACCTGGCGGACGTTCGCTTTCGCGGCCGGGGTTGCGCCATCAGCCAGGCGTCGGCCTCGATGCTGAGCGACATGATCGTGGGGAAGCCGGTCGAGGAGCTCAAGCATTTCCCCACCAAGGACCTGCTCGAGGAACTCGGAATCCCGATCAGCCCGGCGCGAATGAAGTGCGCGACCCTGTCGGTCAACACCCTGCGCGTTGCCCTGAACGGCGACTCGCCGGAGGAGGATTGAATTCGATTTGAATACGAAAACCGCGGGTAAACTCGAAAAGGCCATGCCTGACTTCGAAATCAAGGACTTGCGTGTCAGCGTCGAGGGTCGCCAGATCCTGAAAGGCGTGTCGCTGGTCGTCAACAAGGGCGAAGTGCACGCGGTCATGGGTCCGAACGGCTCGGGGAAGAGCACGCTCTCGCATACCCTGATGGGCCATCCGAATTACAAGGTCGACGGCGGCCACGTCTACTTCAAGGGCCAGGACATCCTGACGCTGCCGACCGAGGCGCGCGCCAAGCTCGGCATGTTCCTGGCGCTGCAGTATCCGGTGGTGGTTCCCGGGATCAGCATGTCGAACTTCCTGCGCACGGCGATCAACGCCAAGCGCGGCTACGACGGCAAGGACAAGTCCAAGGCAATCAGCGTCAAGGAGTTCCGCGAGCTGCTCAAGAGCCAGCTGGCCCTGCTTCGGATGGATGACTCCTTCCTCTCGCGCTACGTGAACGACGGGTTCTCGGGCGGCGAGAAGAAGCGGGCGGAGATCCTGCAGATGGCCGTCCTCAAGCCGGAGATCGCCATCCTGGACGAGACCGATTCCGGGCTCGACATCGACTCGATCAAGTTCGTGAGCGATGCTGTCAACCGGATGCGTGGTCCTGAGCTGGGCGTGCTGATCATTACCCACTACACGCGCATCCTGAAGTTCATCAAGCCGGATTACGTGCACGTGCTCGTCAACGGCGAGTTCGTTCGATCGGGCGGGCCTGAGCTCGCCGATCAGTTGGAGACGACCGGGTATTCGGAATGGGTCAAAGAACCGGCCAAGCAGCCGGCCGCCCTGGAGGCAAGTTAATGGCAACGGCGATTCCTCGCATCGACGTCGGTGACAACTACAAGGAAAAGTACGGCTTTTTCGACCCGGAGACGTATGTCTTCAAGGCCAAGCGTGGGCTCAATCCAGAGGTGGTCAAGGAGATCTCCTGGATGAAGAACGAGCCGGAGTGGATGACGAAGTTCCGGCTGCGTTCGCTGCAGATCTTCGAGAAGAAGGAGATGCCCACCTGGGGTGCCGACCTGTCCAAAATTGACTTCCAGAACATCTTCTACTTCCTGAAGTCGACCGAGAAGCAGGGCAAGACCTGGGACGACGTTCCGGCCGACATCAAGAACACCTTCGACCGGCTGGGCGTGCCGCAGGCCGAGCGCAAGTTCCTGGCCGGGGTCGCCGCCCAGTATGAGTCCGAGGTCGTCTATCACTCCCTGCACAAGGAGCTCGAGTCCAAGGGTGTGATCTTCCTCGACACCGACACCGCCCTCAAGCAGCATCCCGACCTCTTCAAGCAATACTTCGGCACCGTCATCCCGCCCGCCGACAACAAGCTGGCCGCGTTGAACAGCGCCGTCTGGTCGGGTGGGTCGTTCATCTACGTGCCCAAAGGGGTCAGGGTCGAGATCCCTCTGCAGGCCTACTTCCGGATCAACGCCGAGAACATGGGTCAGTTCGAGCGCACGCTGATCATCTGCGACGAGGACAGCTTCGTCCATTACATCGAAGGCTGCACCGCGCCCATCTACACCACCGATTCGCTGCATTCAGCGGTGGTCGAGATCATCGTCAAGCGCGGCGCCCGCTGCCGCTACACCAC